>NZ_JBIAGM010000002.1:0-389079 GCF_042869815.1 Streptomyces sp. NPDC006739 | reverse complement strand
CGCCCGCCCCCCCCGCCCACACCCCCCCCCCCCCCCCCGCCGGGGGGGCCCCCGGCGGGGGGGGGGCCCCCCCCCCGCCCCGGGGGGGGGGGGGGGGGGGGCGCCAAACACCCCCCCCCCCCCCCCCCACTCCACTTTTCCGGCCACCCGATCCCGGGTAAGGTTAGGTTTGCCTTATTGATCTCGGCGGGAGGTGGATCCGCGTGTTCGTCTGCAGCTGCTTCGGAGTGACCGAAGCGCAGGTCCAGCGGCATGCGGAGGACGGCGCCTGCACGCCCCGCCAGATTGCCTCCGCCTGCAAGGCCGGCACGGACTGCGGCTCCTGCGTCCGCCGCATCCAGGCGATCCTCGGCCGGGGCGCCTGCCCCCGCCGCGAGGCGGCCGACCAGGGCCGGCCGGTGCTCTCCGCCCTGTCCGGCCCCGGCACCCCGGACGCCCTGGACGGCCTGGACGAGGCGGCCTAGCTCTCCGGCTGTTCGATCAGCTGGGCGAGGTAGAGCGCCTCGCCGAGCTTCTCCAGCAGTTCGAGCTGGGTGTCGAGGTAGTCGATGTGGTGCTCCTCGTCGGCGAGGATGCTCTCGAAGATGTTCGCGGACGTGATGTCACCCTTGTCGCGCATCACCTTGATGCCGCGCCTGAGCCGGTCGATCGCCTCGACCTCGACCTGCCGGTCCGCCTCGAACATCTCCCTGACGGTCTGCCCCACCCGTACATGGAACAGCCGCTGGTAGTTCGGCAGCCCCTCCAGGAACAGGATCCGGTCGGTGAGCACCTCCGCGTGCTTCATCTCGTCGAACGACTCGTGCCGGGTGTACTTGGCGAGCTTCGTCCAGCCGAAGTTCTCCTGCATCTTCGCGTGCAGGAAGTACTGGTTGATCGCGGTCAGCTCGCCGGTGAGCTGCTCGTTGAGGAACTCGATGACCTCGGGATCGCCCTGCATCGCAGAGGCTCCTTCCATACCGGGGGACGGGGGAGGCGTGCCGCCGCATGATTGCACCGACATAGAAGATCGTCCAGTAAGTGCGGGCTTAGTGAGTAAGGGCGGTCTTGTGGTGAGTTGTCCGTTTGTAGGGATGCCTGGTCAGGTGCACCGCCCGGGGTCTGTCAGGATGGAGACATGGGTCATCCGGTGGAGCGCGAATCTGGAGAAGCGGCAGGGTCCGAGCTTCCGCCGGGGCAGCGGCTGCAGCGGGGCTGGCCGGTCACGCACTACGGTCCGGTACCCAAGTTCCGGCCCGAGCGCTGGGACTTCAGGGTCTTCGGTGCCACCGCCGACGGCGACAAAGGGTGCTGGAACCACGAGGAGTTCACCGCCCTGCCGTACACCACCGTGGTGGCCGATCTGCACTGCGTGACGAAGTTCAGCATGCTCGGCGCGGAGTGGGGCGGCATCCCGGCCAGCACGGTCCTCGACCTGGCCCCTCCGGCGCCCGACGTCACCCATGTGATGGTCTGGGCGGAGTACGGCTTCAGCTCGAACCTGCGCCTGTCGGACTTCGCCTCCGAGCGCACGATCTTCGCCACCCACAAGGACGGCGAACTCCTCACCGCCGAGCACGGCTTCCCGGTCCGTCTGATCGTCCCCCACCTCTACGCCTGGAAGGGCCCCAAATGGGTCCGCGGCATCGAGTACATGACCGCCGACCGCCGGGGCTTCTGGGAGGAACGCGGCTACCACAACGTCGGCGACCCCTGGCGGGAACAGCGCTACTCCTACCAGGAGGAGCCGGGGGAGGGCCCGGAGCTGTGAACGGCGTCAGCCGTCCCTCCCCGAGCCGCCTCAGCCGTCCCTGAGCCGCTTCAGCCGCGCCACGTCCGCCGCGTGGCCCTCCTTGCCGCCCGGGGTCTCGATGACCAGCGGGACGCCCTCGGTGGCGGGGTGGGTCATCAGGGCGCGGAAGGGGTCCTCGCCGATGTGGCCGGAGCCGATGTTCTCGTGACGGTCCTTGTGGGCGCCGACCACGTCCTTGGAGTCGTTGGCGTGGATCAGCTTCAGCCGGCCCTCGCCGACCGTGTCCACCAGCAGATCGAGGGTCTGGTGCATGCCGCTCGGGCCGGTCAGGTCGTGTCCGGCGGCGAAGACGTGGCAGGTGTCCAGGCACACGCCCAGCTTCGGATGGGCGTCCAGCGCCTCGAAGTACGGTCCGAAGTCCCAGGTCCGCGAGCACAGGGAGGCGCCCTGGCCGGCGGTGGACTCCAGCAGCAGGAAGGGGTCGTCGTCCCCGGTCAGCTCGTCCAGCACCGGCAGCAGACGCTCGCGCACCTGCTTCAGCGCCACCGACCGTTCCCGGCCACCGGTCGCGCTCCCGGTGTGCACCACCACCCCGAGCGCGCCGATCTCCCGCCCCCGCCGCAGCGAGTGCCGCATCGACTCCACCGACCGCTCCACGGTCGCCTCGGTGTGCGACCCGAAGTTGATCAGGTACGGCGCGTGCACGTAGACCGGGATCGACTCCGTCGCGCACACCTGACGGAACGCCTCGTCCTGCCGGGGGTTCCCGGCGGGCGTCGCCCACCCGCGCGGATTGGCGACGAAGACCTGCACGGTCTCGGCCTTCAGATCATGGGCGTAGCCGATCCCCACGGTGTGCAGACCGCCGGCGACGGGGACGTGACCGCCGACGGGATTGCGCGGAGCGGGGCGGGAGGACAAGGGGGACAGGGAGGGCAGTGAGGGCAGTGAGGTCATGACCCACCCAGCATGCCAGCACGGGTGGGACGGCCCCCGAACCGGGTGGGCACGCCCGCCCGCGCCCGCGTGGGCGTCCCCGTCCCCGTCCCCGTCCCTGTCCGCGTCCTCGTCAGCGGATGGTGATCGTGATCGTCGACCCCTTGGGGGCCGTCCGGCCGGCGTCCACCGACTGCTTCTTCACCGTGTCGCCGAACAGACCGAGCAGACCGCGGTCCTCCTCGGCCTTGAAGCCGGCCGCCTCCAGCTGCTTCTTCGCGTCGTCGACGCTGTCCCCGACCACGTCCGGCACCTGGACCATCACCGGCCCCTTGGACAGCGTCAGGGTCACCGTGTCGCCGGTGGCGGCCTGGCCGCCGCCCGCGGGGTTCTGCTGGGCGACCTGGCCCTTGTCGAAGTCGGAGTTGACCTGGTCGGTGGAGACCCGCACCTTCAGCCCGGCGTCCGTCAGGTCCTGCCTGGCGCTGTCCACGTCCTCACCGGTGACGTCCGGCACGTCGACGGGACTGCCCTTGCTGACGGTGAGCGCGATCGCCGAGTCCGCGTGCCGCGTGGTGCCCGCCTGCGGGGAGGTGGAGATCACCGAGCCGCTGGGAACGTCCGCGCTGAAGTCCCGGGTGATCATGCCCGGTTCGAGACCGGCCTTCCTCAGCCGCTCCTGCGCCTTGTCCAGCGGGACGCCCGCCAGGTCCGGCACCCGCACCGTCTCCGGGCCGCGCGAGACGGTCAGGGTCACCGTGTCGTGGGCCCGGATACGGGCGCGGGGCTGGGGATCGGTGCTGATGACCGAGCCGCGCCGCACCGTGTCGCTGTACGCCCGCGTGACCCGGACCTCCAGACCGGCCGCCTTCAGCCGCTGCCGCGCCTCCGCCTCGGTCCGCGCCAGGAGCGCCGGGACCTTCGTGAACTGGCCGGAGTTGATGTACCAGACCCCGCCGCCCAGCCCCAGCACCAGAAGCACGGCCAGGACGGCCGTCACCAGTCCACGCCGGGACCGCGTCGGCCGCCGCCGCTCGGGAACGGGCGGCGCCTCGAACCGGCTGGTCCGGTCGACCGCCGCCGCGACCTCGTCGGGTTCGCCGACGGGCAGCGGCCGGGGCACCGTCAGCGAGCGCGGGATCACGCTCGTACGGTCCTGCGCGATGTCGTGCTCCGAGGCGAGCGCCTGCGGCGGTACGGCGTCCAGCTGCTCCTCGCTCAGGCCCGCGCGGGCGTCCCGCGCCCGGGCCAGCAGCGCCACCGCGTCGTACGGCCGCAGGTCCGGGTTGCGGGCCGTACCCGCGGCGACCAGCTCGTCCAGTGCGTACGCCAGTCCCGGCACGGCGGCCGAGGGCGGCGGCACGTCCTCGTGGATGTGCTTGTACAGCACCTGGGCCGGGGAGTCCCCCGCGTGCGGCTTCTGGCCGGTCAGCATCTCGTACAGGACGACACCGCAGGCGTACACGTCCACGCGCGGATCCGCCGAGCCCTGCTCGATCTGCTCGGGCGCCAGGTACGAGACCGTGCCGAGGACCGAGCCGGTGGTGCTGGTGACGGTGTCCACGGAGCGCACCAGCCCGAAGTCGGCGACCTTGACCCGGCCGTCGTCCCCTATCAGCACGTTCTCCGGCTTCATGTCCCGGTGCACGAACCCGGCCCGGTGCGCGGCGCCGAGCGCGGCGAGCACCGGCTCCAGGATGTCCAGCGCGGCCCTGGGCCGCAGCGCCCCGCGCTCGCGCAGCACGTCCCGCAGGGTGCACCCGGCGATGTACTCCATGGCGAGGTACACGTACGACCCGTCGGTGCCCTGGTCGAAGACCTGCACCACGTTGGGGTGGGCGAGCCGGGCCACCGACTTGGCCTCCCGGATGAACCGCTCCACGAACGACCCGTCGGCCGCCAGCGTCGGATGCATCACCTTGAGCGCGAGCACCCGGTCCAGCCGGGTGTCCAGGGCCCGGTAGACCGTGGCCATCCCGCCGACGGCGATCCGCGCGTCGACGCGATAGCGGCCGTCGAGCACCTGCCCGACGAGAGGGTCCTGAAGGGTCGTATCCACGCAGGCGAGTCTACGAGCCGGGACCGACAGTCCCACCGGCTGCTCCGTCCGGGGGACGGAATGCAGCACACCTGTGACGCTTGGGTCACGGGAAGGCGGGGCGCTCCGGGTCCAGGCGAGCGCGTCCCTCGGCGGGGGAGGAGGCCTCCGCGAAATGCCGCCGGGGGATGCGTCCCGCGAGCCGGGCCAGCCGTCCGGCCTCCACCGCGTGCCTCATCGCCTCGGCCATCACCACCGGCTCCTGCGCCCGCGTCACCGCCGAGGCGAGCATCACACCCGCGCACCCCAGCTCCATGGCCAGCGCCACGTCCGACGCCGTACCGGCCCCCGCGTCCAGGATCACCGGCACGCGCGCGTGCTCCACGATCAGCTGGAAGTTGTGCGGATTGCGGATCCCGAGCCCCGACCCGATCGGCGACCCGAGCGGCATCACGGCCGCACAGCCCACGTCCTCCAGCTTCCGCGCCAGCACCGGATCGTCGTTCGTGTACGGCAGCACCGTGAAACCGTCGTCCACCAGCGTCTCCGCCGCGTCCAGCAGCTCCACCGGATCCGGCAGCAGCGTCCGCTCGTCGGCGATGACCTCCAGCTTGATCAGGTCGGTGCCCAACGCCTCCCGGGCCAGCCGGGCGGTCAGCACGGCCTCCCCGGCGGTGAAACAGCCCGCCGTGTTCGGCAGCACCCCGATGCCCAGCCGCTCCAGCACCGAGAGCACCGAGCCGTGCACGGAAGGGTCCACGCGGCGCATCGCCACGGTGGTCAGCTCCGTGCCGGAGGCGACCAGCGCCCGCTCCAGGACGTCCAGGCTCGGGGCGCCGCCGGTGCCCATGATCAGGCGGGACGCGAAGGACGCACCGCCGAGGAAGAAGGGATCGTCGGCCATGGTCAGCCTCCTTGGACGGCGGTGAGGACTTCGACGCGGTCACCCTCGGACAGCGCGGTCGCCGCCCACTGCCCGCGCGGGACGACGGTCTCGTTGAGCGCGGCGGCCACCCCGGAGGGCGCCGCGGTCAGGGCACGCACGACGGTGTCGAGAGCCGTGCCGGGCGCGAACTCCCGGGGCTCCCCGTTGACGGAGATGTTCATGCCGGCTGCTCCGAGCGCGCGGCGGCGAACCGCCTCGGGGTGAACGGCAGCGCCTCGTCCGGCAGATCACCGGTGCTCAGCGCGTGCGCGAGGACGTCACCGGTGACCGGGGTGAGCAGTACGCCGTTGCGGTAGTGCCCGGTGGCCAGCAGCAGCCCGTCAAGCTCGGTCGGTCCGAGCAGCGGCGCGTTGTCCGGGGAGCCGGGCCGCAGCCCCGCCCGGGTCTCGGTCAGCGGCAGCTCGGTGATGCCGGGCACCAGCTCGTGGGCGTCCCGCAGCAGCTCGTACACGCCCCCCGCCGTCACCGTCGTGTCCCAGCCCAGCTCCTCGCTGGTCGCCCCGACCACCAGCTCGCCGTTCTCCCGTGGCACCAGGTAGACATGGCTGCCGCGCACCACCGCCCGCACCGTCCGGCTCAGGAACGGCGCGTGCCGCCGGGGCACGGCCAGCCGCAGCACCTGCCCCTTCACCGGCCGCACCGGCGGCAGGACGTGCTCCGGCACGCCCGCCAGCCGCCCGCTCAGACTGCCCCCCGCGAGCACCACCCGGCCCGCACCCAGCTCGGTGCCGTCCGCCGTGCGGACGCCGGCCGCGCGGTCCCGTACGACGTGCAGGCGCTCGGCCCAGGCGTGGTGGAAGACCACCCCCACCCGTTCGCACGCGGCCACCAGCGCGGTGGCCAGCCGTCGTGGGTCGATCTGGTGGTCGCCGTCGACCCGCAGGCCGCCGCGCACGCCCGGCGCGAGCATCGGCTCCAGGCGCCGGCACTCCCGCCCGGACAGCCACACCGACTCCAGGCCCGAGCGCCGCTGGAGGGCGTGCAGCTCGCGCAGATGGGCGCGGTCGTCGGCGTCCAGAGCGACGGCGAGGGTGCCGCAGCGGCGGTAGCCGAGGTCCTGGCCGGTCAGCTCGGTCAGCTCGGCCGCGAAGTCCGGGTAGCGGCGGGCCGAGGCCAGGTTGAGCCCCAGCAGGGTCTGCTCTCCGTAGTGCAGTTCGGTGACCGCGGCCAGCATCCCGGCGGCCACCCGCGCGGCCCCGCCGCCCGGCTCGGGGTCCACCACGGCCGTGCGGAACCCGCGCTGCGCGGCGCGCCAGGCCGTGACCAGGCCGATGATCCCGCCCCCGATGACGAGGACGTCTGACGTACGTGACGACATGGGCGTCCAGCCCCTCCCTTCGCCGGCATGACCCGGATCAGGTTCGTACGGTCGGAGGCCGCCAGCCTCCCTCTCAGCCCGGTGCGTCCGGGCTCCCGCGAGTGCGTGTACGGTCGCCACCCTAGCCCCCCGTTCCACGGCTCTGTAAGGGCACCGCCCGGCGGGGCGCGGCCGCGCGCCCGCTGTGCAACAGGTCACTGAACGCACTTGCTGACTGACGTTTTGTCAGTTGTCTAAGGTGATCGGGTGAGCGAGCAGACGCGGGAAGCGCGGGAAGAGGGCACGTCACAGGGGCGGCGCGTGGTCGTCGTCGGTGCGGGCATGGCCGGGGTGCAGACCGCGGTCGCGCTGCGCGAACAGGGGTTCACCGGCAGCGTGACGCTGATCGGCGCCGAGCCGCACCAGCCGTACGACCGGCCGCCGCTGTCCAAGGCGGTGCTGCTCGGCAAGGCCGAGGGCTCCGCCTTCGACGTCGACTTCGAGGCGCTCGGCATCGAGCTGTCCCTCGGACGCGAGGTGACCGGCCTGCGCCCCGGCGACCACCAGCTGGACACCGGGTCCGGGCCCGTCCCGTACGACGTCCTGGTCCTGGCCACCGGCGCGGAACCGATCCGGCTGCCGGGCGCGGAGGGTGTGCCCGGCGTGCACCTGCTGCGCACCCTGGACGACGCCGAACGGCTGCGGCCCGTGCTCGCCCGGCAGCACGACGTCGTGGTGGTCGGCGCGGGCTGGATCGGCGCCGAGTTCGCGACGGCGGCCCGTGAGGCGGGCTGCGCGGTGACCGTCGTCGAGGCCGCCGACCGTCCGCTGGCGGGCGCGCTGCCCGCCGAGGTGGCCGCGCCGATGGCCGCCTGGTACGCCGACATCGGCGCCGTCCTGCGTACGCACGCGCGCGTGGAGCGCGTCGAGCCCGGCGCGGTGGTGCTGGACGACGGCTCGCGGCTGCCCGCGGGCGCCGTGGTGGTCGGCATCGGCGCCCGGCCCGCCACCGGGTGGCTGGCCGGCTCCGGCGTCGAGCTGGGCGCGCACCGCGAGGTGGTGGCCGACGAGCACCTGCGCACCTCGGTCCCGGACGTGTACGCGGTCGGCGACTGCGCCTCCTTCCCCTCGGCCCGGTACGGCGAACGGCTGCTCGTCCACCACTGGGACAACGCCCTGCAGGGCCCGCGCACGGTCGCGGCGAACATCATCGGCGAGACCCCTTCGGTCTACGACCCGGTGCCGTACTTCTGGTCCGAGCAGTTCGGCCGCTTCGTCCAGTACGCCGGGCACCACGCCTCGGCCGACCGGGCCGTGTGGCGCGGGGACCCGGCCGGACCCGCCTGGACGGTGTGCTGGCTGCGCCAGGACCGCCTGGTGGCCCTGCTCGCGGTCGGACGGCCACGGGACCTGGCCCAGGGGCGGCGGCTGATCGAGGCGGGGCGGCGCATGGACGCGGTGGCCCTGGTGGATCCGGCCCGCCCGCTCAAGGACGCGACCGCCGTCTGACCTCCCATGTGGACCGGCCCGACTTCCGACTGTCAGTGGCAGATGGCAGGCTTGTCCCGTGACCGAGATTGACGCAAAGATCGATGCTCTCGTCCCCGCCTGGCTCACCCTCCCCGACATCGCCGAACAAATGGACGTCGAGGTGACACGTGTGCGGCAGCTGGTCAAGGACGGCCAGCTGATCGCCGTACGCCGTGGTGAGAACCGGGCCCTGCACGTCCCCGCCGCCTTCATCGACGGGGACAAGGTCGTCAAGGGGCTGTCCGGGACCCTGACGCTCCTGAGGGACGACGGCTTCACGGACGAGGAGATGCTGGAGTGGCTCTTCACCCCCGACCCGACCCTGCCCGGCACCCCGGCGCAGGCCCTGAGTGAGAACCGCGGCACGGAGGTGAAGCGCCGCGCCCAGGCGCTCGCCGTCTGACCCACGGCCGACGACCGGCGCCCCGGCCCACCCCCCGAGGCGCCGGCCTCCACCCCCGTGCCCGGACCGCGGCTGCCCGTCCGCCGCCGGCGGAAAGGGGAGGCCGACCGGCAAGACCTCCACTCGCCATGCCCGGCGGGCCGGGTCACCGGGGTCTGCCCAGCCCGACCTGCCCCGACAGTCCGGCCCGCCGACCGGGGCCAACTCGCTCACGGGTAGCCCTCCCGGCCGCTCCCCGGAAGCACGGCCCACTGTCCCGGCAGCCCGCCCTTGCGAGAGGCCGGACCGCTGGTGGACCCGGCAACCCGCGCGCTGACCGCTCCGCCGGCCAGGCCACCCTGCCCGCCAGCCGGACGGGCGATGAAACGCGCTCGGGAAGAACCACCCGCCGACCGGGAAGACGCCCGCCCCCCGGAGGCACCGCACGCTGGGCCGCCGCCCGCCGACCGGGAAGGCACCCGCCTGCCGGAGGCACCGCACGCTGGGCCGCCGCCGACCGGGAAGGCGCCCGCCCCCGGAGGCACCGCACGCTGGGCCGCCGCCGGCCGCGGCCCGCCGACCGGGAAGGCAGCCGCCTGTCGGAGGCACCGTCCGCCGGGCCGCCGCCCCCGACCAGGAAGGCGCCCGCCTGCCGGAGGCACCGCACGCTGGGTCGCCGTCGCCGTCGCCGCCCGCCGACCGGGAAGGCGGCCGCCTGTCGGAGGCACCGCACGCTGGGTCGCCGCCGCCGCCCGCCGCCCGCCGACCGGGAAGGCGCCCGCCCGCCCGAGGCGCCGCCCGCCGACCGGGAAGGCACCCGCCTGCCGGAGGCACCGCACGCTGGGCCGCCGCCCGCCGCCCGCCGCCCGCCGCCCGCCGCCCGCCGCCGCCGACCGGGAAGGCGCCCGCCCGCCGCCCGCCGCCCGGGAAGGCGCCCGCCCGCCCGAGGCACCGCCCGCCGGGCGGCAGACCGGCCGCCAGGCCAATGACCGGCCCCAAGGCAGAGCCCGGCCGCCCGGCTTACCCTCGCCGTCACGCCAATCCCCCGGCCGAGAGGCCAGCCCCCGCCGCTCGGGCCGGCCCCCGCCCTCAGGTCATCACGGCAGCCCGGCCGGGAGGTCGCCCACGTCTATCGACTACGCTCCGCCACGCACCGACCGTCACCAGGGGGACACCCATATGCCCGACACCGCGCGCGCCCAGTTGGCCGATGCCCGTCTCTACCTCTGCACGGACGCCCGTACGCGCCAGGGGGACCTCGCCGGGTTCCTGGACGCGGTGCTGGCCGGCGGGGTCGACATCGTGCAGTTGCGGGACAAGGGCATGGAGGCGGCCGAGGAACTGGAGCACCTCGCGGTCTTCGCCGACGCCTGCGCCCGGCACGGCAAGCTGCTCGCCGTCAACGACCGCGCCGACGTCGCCCACGCAGCCGGAGCCGACGTACTCCACCTCGGCCAGGGCGACCTCCCGGTCCCCGCGGCCCGCGCGATCCTCGGCGAGGACGTGCTCGTCGGCCGGTCCACGCACGCCGAGTCCGAGGCGGCGGCCGCGGCCGTCCAGCCGGGCGTGGACTACTTCTGCACCGGCCCCTGCTGGCCCACCCCCACCAAGCCCGGCCGGTACGCCCCCGGACTCGACCTGGTCCGGTACACCGCCGCCCTCGGCACCGACCGCCCCTGGTTCGCCATCGGCGGCATCGACCTCGGCAACCTCGACGACGTCCTCGACGCGGGCGCCCGCCGGGTGGTCGTCGTCCGCGCGATCACCGAGGCCGACGACCCGGGCGCGGCCGCCGCCGAGTTCGCCGAGCGGCTCGGGCGGCGGTAACCGCCCCGCTGTCCGAGGCGTGGACAACAAGTCGACAAATAGGGCATATCCCCTGCGTCCGGTTGGGGGACCACCGCCCCCTGGCTAACCTGCGAGTATGGCCCTCGGAACCGCGTCCACACGGACGGACCGCGCACGCACCGTGCGCGACATGCTCGCCTCGGGCAAGAAAACGTACTCCTTCGAGTTCTCGGCACCCAAGACACCCAAGGGTGAGCGGAACCTGTGGAGCGCGCTGCGCAGGGTCGAGGCGGTCGCCCCCGACTTCGTCTCCGTGACGTACGGTGCCGGCGGCTCCACCCGCGCGGGCACGGTCAAGGAGACCCAGCAGATCGTCGTGGACACCACGCTCACCCCGGTCGCCCACCTCACCGCGGTCAACCACTCCATCGCCGAACTGCGCAACATCATCGGCCAGTACGCGGACGCCGGCATCCGCAACATGCTCGCCGTGCGCGGCGACCCGCCCGGCGACCCGATGGCCGAGTGGGTGGCGCACCCCCAGGGCCTGACCTACGCGGCCGAACTCGTCAGCCTCATCAAGGAGTCGGGCGACTTCTGCGTGGGCGTCGCCGCCTTCCCGGAGATGCACCCGCGCTCCGCGGACTGGGACACGGACGTCGCCCGTTTCGTGGACAAGTGCCGGGCCGGCGCCGACTACGCCATCACACAGATGTTCTTCCAGCCGGAGTCCTATCTGCGGCTGCGCGACCGGGTCGCCGAGGCGGGCTGTGCCACCCCCGTCATCCCCGAGGTCATGCCGGTGACCAGCGTGAAGATGCTGGAACGGCTGCCGCGGCTCAGCAACGCCCACATCCCCTCCGTCCTGAAAGAGCGGATCCTCACAGCAAAAGACGATCCGACCGCTGTACGCTCCATTGGGATCGAATTCGCCACAGAGTTCTGCGCGCGGCTGCTGGCCGAGGGTGTGCCCGGACTGCACTTCATCACGCTCAACAACTCGACGGCGACCCTGGAAATCTACGAGAACCTGGGCCTGCACCACCCCCCGCAGGCCTAGACCGGCCGCACCGCGATACGACACACTGCGTAGCGGTCACTGGGAGAGGGGCGTACATGGGCTGGACGGTCCTCTACATCGCGTTCGGCATCGTCGCGCTGTGGTTGCTGGGCGAGGTGCTGCTGCAGTACAAGGCGCGGCTGCGCTGGCGCCTGCTCGCCTTCGCCGGCTTCCTCGGTGTCGTCCTGGGTGTCCTGATCCCCTCCGTCGTCGTCATCGGGCTCGGCGCGATCGCCTTCGCGGTCGGACAGACCTACGTCACGCTCTCCTTCCGCCGCGGCTTCGCGGCCGGCTGGGCGGTCAGCCGCCCCGGCGAGAGCGCCGGCGGCAGCAAGCGCGGCCGGCGCGGCGACCCGCAGCGGCAGGAACCCGCCGCGGAGGACGCCGACCCGGAGCCCGGCGAGGCCGGTTACGGCCAGGACGCCGACTTCGGTGCCGACAGCGCGGGCCGCGGCGGCGGCGACAGCGCGGGCTACGGCTCGGACGACGACTACGACCGCGACGACGTGTTCACCCCGGCCGCCGCCCGCTCCGCGCAGCCCTCCGCCGCCGAGACCACCGCCGTCTACGAGCCGCAGCCCCTGCCCGAGGACACCGGCTCCTACGGCGTCTACGGCGACTCCGCCCACGCGGCCGCGGCCCAGCCCCAGGACCAGGGCTACGCGACCGCGGCCCAGGGCTCCGACCAGGCCTACGCCTACGACTACTCGGGCTACGGTCAGCAGCAGTACGGCTACGACACCACCGGCCAGCAGCAGTACGCCAACTACTCCGACCCGTACATCGGCAGCCAGGCCTACGGCCAGACGTCGTACGACACCACCTACGGCGGCCAGGGCTACGACCAACAGGCTTACCCGCAGGGGCAGTACGGCACCGGCGGCTACGGCGAGACGCCGGCCGGCGGGGTCTGGGTCCCGCAGCAGCGCACCGACGAGACCTACGGCGGCGAACTCCCGCAGCAGCAGCCGTACCCGTACCAGGGCGACGGCCACCAGCAAGGCCAGGGCCAGGCGCAGGGCCAGGGACACGGCTACGACGAGCAGTACCGTTTCTGAAGCCCCAGGGGAGCCCGTGCGGCCCTCACTGGGAACCGCGGAAGTCCGGTCCCTCGACGATCAGCCCCGCCACCAGCGCGCCCGACATGCCCGCGTGCGCCAGTCCGCCGCCGGGGTGCGACCAGCCGCCGGCCGTGAACAGGCCCGGTATCAGCGTGGAGTTGGACGGGTGCAGGATCCCGTCGGCGGCGGCCAGCGCGGGCGGCGGGACGGCACCGCCCTCGGCGCCCGTCTCCCGCTCGGTGTCCACGGGGGTGCGGACCTCGCGCCACAGCGTCCGCTCGCGCAGCCCCGGCACCGCCCGCCCGGCGGCGGCGACCATCCGGTCCGCGAAGGCGTCGGCGGCCCCCGGCGCGGCCCAGTCGTACCCCGTCGCGGACGCCACCGTCGCCGTCAGCACCACCGACTCGTGCGCGTCGTCGGGCCGCAGGGCCGCATCGTCCGGGCGGTCGATCCGGACCGTGGGCCTGTCGGGGGTGGTCCCGGGCCCGAACAGGCCGAGTTCCGCCACCGCGTCGGGTGAGTGCACCACCGTACGGTGGACGGCGCCCGGCTCCCGCGCCCCGCGCAGCGCGAGGCACACCACCACCCGGCCGGGATACCGGCCCTCGACCACGGGTTCCACCGACCCGGTCCCGTACAGCCTGTGGCCCGCCCGCACCATGCCGCCCAGGCGCCGGGGCCCGGCGCCGACCACGGTGTCCGCCTCGGCCACCGTGCCGTCGGCCAGCTCCACCCCGGCCGCCCGGTCGTCCTTCTCCAGGATCCCGGTCACGTCGGCGCCGAAGCGGAACTCGACCTTCCGGCGCAGACACCGCTCGTAGACCGCGCGCGCCAACTCCCGCATGCCACCGCGCACGTACCAGGTGCCGAAGGCGTGCTCCAGGTACGGCAGCACGGCCGCGCTCGCCGGGGCCGTGCCGGGATCGACGCCGTAGAGCAGGGCGTGGCTGTGCAACAGGGCCGCCAGGCGCTCGTCGCGCAGCTCCCAGGCGCCGATCTCGGCGAGCGTGGTCGCACGGCGGGTGCGCAGCAGGCGCTTGTGCGGGACCGCCGGATAGGGCTCACGCTCGGTCAGCACCGCCCAGTCGGCCCACAGGGGCTCCTCCAGCAGCGGGCGCCGGGTGCGGTCCCAGGCCTCGCGGGCCCGCACCAGGAAGTCACCCCAGCGCTCACCGGCCCCCGCCCCCAGCGCCGCCTCCAGGGACGAGACGGCACCCGCGCGCGAGGCGTTGGGCAGCGACACCTCGGTGCCGTCGGCGAAGACGTGCCGCGCGGACGGGTCGACCTGGACCAGCTCGACGCAGTCCTCCAGCGGCTCCTTGCCGGTCTTGACGAACAGATCGCGCCAGACGGCCGGCAGCGGCAGCAGTCCGGGACCGGTGTCGAAGGCGAACCCGTCCCGCTCGAACCGGCGCACCGCACCGCCGTACGTCTCCGTACGCTCGTACACCACCACCCGGTGGCCCGCGACGGCCAGCCGGGCAGCGGCCGCCATCGCGCCCATGCCGGCGCCGATCACCGCAATCCGTGCCATGCCTGCGACTTTATCGACCGCCACTGACAATCCGGTCCCCGGGCGGTGTGACACCGATGCGCCGGCGACGCGGCGGTCGTCCCGTGCCGGGAGTGAGCGCGCGGGGCTGAGTATCCGTACTCAGGCGGTGAGATGAGTACGGATGCGGATGGGGCCGCACCCGTGCGAACGGGAGAGTAGGGGCACGGAAAGGGGCGCGGCTCCGGCACCGGCGACACGGGGCGCCGGAACGGAGCGGCCCCGCTCCGCTCCTTCCGCCGATCACGTCGGCGGAAGCGGGACACGGGGGAGGGGGGAAGGCCGGGGGGCGACCGGAACGACACCGTACGGGGGGCGTACGGGGAGCCCGGGGGAGTGGGGGAGGAGGCGCCGGTTCGAGGTGGCCCGCGGGGGACGCGGCCACCCCGGACCGGCGCCTTCCGCGTCGCCCCCGGTCCCGCCGGTCCCCCGGCTAACGCTCCCCGCTCACCCGTCCGTGGAGCAGCCGGGACAGCGCCGCGTGGACGTCGTCCAGGGAGCGCTCCGGCTGGAAGGACTGCCAGTCCAGCGCGGCCACCAGGACCATGCCGACCAGCGCGGACGCGGTCAGCGGCACATCGATTTCGGCACTGAACTCGCCGGCCGCCACACCCTCGCGCAGCACGTCCTCCACCACCGCGACCGCCTGCTGCCGTACCACCATCAGGGTGGACTGCCAGGCGCGGTTGGTGCGCCACAGCTCGGCGACGTACAGCTGGGTGAAGGCCGGGTAGCGGTCGATGAAGACCAGGCCCGCGCGGATCATCGCGTCCAGGGCGTCGACCTTGCCGCCGCCCTCGCGGGCGGTCCGCTCGGCCGCCTCCTTGAGGGAGGCGGTGAGCAGGCCCACACCGTGCCGCAGCAGCTCCTCGAAGAGGACCGACTTGCTCGCGAAGTTGTAGTAGACCGTGCCCTTCGCGACCCCGGCCCGCTCGGCGATCTCGTCCACGGTGGTGGCGGAGAAGCCCTGCTCGGCGATGAGCGTGACGGCGGCCTCGTAGAGCTTTTGCCGGGTGGCCTCGCGGCGCGGGCTGCCGCTGCTCGGCGTCCTGGTGCTGCTGCTTTCCATGGCGTCGATTGTCACAGGCTCAGCTCCGGGTGGAGACGGTCCAGGGTCCACACCTGGCGACGGCGGGCCGACACCGCGGTGAGCGCGAGGGCGCCAGCGGTGAACGCGGTCAGCACGGCGCACGCCTGCCACACCGGGCCGAGCCCGCCGCCCGTGATCAGCCGGCGCAGCGCCTCCACGATGTAGCTCATCGGCAGGAAGGGGTGGATCGCGTTGAAGAAGCCCGGGCTGGTCTGCACCGGGTAGGTGCCGCCCGCCGAGGTCAGCTGCAGCATCAGCAGCGCGAGGACGAGGATCCGCCCGGCCGCCCCGAAGCGCGCGTTCAGCCACTGGACGATCGCCCCGAAGCAGGCCGTCACCAGGAACAGGAAGCCCACCGTCCCGGCCGCCCGGGCCATCCGCAGGCCGATTCCCCAGTGCAGTACGGACATCAGGGCGGCCACCTGGAGCACCCCGACGGCGACCACCGGAAGCCAGCCCGCGAGCGCTATCCGCCAGGCGGACGTACCGACCGCCAGGGCCCGCCGGTTGAGCGGCGGGATCAGCATGTACGCCACCATCGCGCCCACCCACAGGGACAGCGGGATGAAGTACGGGGCGAACCCGGTGCCGTAGTTCGGCGCCTTGTGCAGGTCGTGGGAGGCGAGCTGGACCGGGTCCGCCATGACGCCGGTGCGCCGGTCGCGGTCCTGCTTGTCGTAGTCGGGGATCCTGTCGGCCCCGGCGTGCAGTCCGCCGGCCAGCTTCCCGGAGCCGTCGACGAGCTTGTACATGCCGCCGTTCAGATCGTCGGCGCCGCCGCTCAGCCTGCCGACGCCCTGGTCGAGGGTGTCCGCGCCGGTGCGGGCCGTGCCGAGGCCGGTGTGCAGCGTCTTCGCGCCGGCGGCGACCTTGCCCGCGCCCTCGTTCAGCTTGTTGATCTTCTTGACGGCGTCGTCGACGTCCTCGGAGAGGTGCGGGGCGCGGTCGGCGAGGGCCTGGGCCTGCGTCTGGAGGGTGCCCAGGTCGGCGCTGAGGGTCTTCAGGCCGCCGTTCTGGTCGGCGATCAGCGTGTTGAGGTCGTCGGCGACGGTGGCCACGTCGGCGGCCGCCTGCTCGGCCTTCTTCAGGTCGGCGCAGACGGGGTCCGGCAGCACCGGGGTCTCGCACCGCGTCCGGTAGACGTCGTCGAGGGTCCTGGAGGCCGCGTGGGCGGTCCTGGCGGCGGCCGGCGCCGTCTTCACCAGGACGTCCAGGTTGTGCCGGACCGCCTTGGCGGAGTCGGCGACCAGCCGGGCCGTGTCCCCGATGGTCTTCTCGTTGTCCCTCAGGAACGGGCCGGCCTTCGCGTACACCCCGTTGACCTGGTCGGCGAGGTTCTGGGTGCCGTCCGCGACCTGCCGCGATCCGTCCTCCAGGGTGCCCGCGCCCGTGTCGAGCTTCGTCAGGCCCGCCGCGAGCCTGCCGCTGCCGCTCTTGGCGTCCTTGAGGCCGTCGGCGAGGTCCTGGGAACCCTGCTCCGCCTTCCCGAGGCCGCCCTTGAGCCGGTCGGCGCCCTGGGCGGCCGTCACGGTCTTGCCGTGGATGTCGGAGAAGGAGACGAAGATCCGGTCCAGGAACGTCCGGGACGCCTTCGTGGAGGCGGCCGAGCGCACCTCGCTGAAGACGGTCTTGGAGATCTGCCCGACGATGTAGTTGTTGGCGTCGTTGGTGCGCACCTGGAGGGCGCCCGTCTCGGGGGAGTCGCCCGCACTGGAGGCGACGCGCCGGCTGAAGTCGGCCGGCATGGTCAGCGAGAGGTAGTACGTGCCGTCCTCGACGCCCTGGCGGGCCTCGGCGGCGCTCACCTCGTGCCACTCGAAGGTGCGGCTGTCCCGCAGCCCGTCGACGATGTCGTCGCCCGCCGTGATCTTCTTCCCGCCGGCGGTGGCCCCCTTGTCGTCGTTGACCAGCGCCACGGGAATGCGGTCCAGCCGGCCGTACGGGTCCCAGAACGACCACAGGTACAGGGCTCCGTACAGCAGCGGCAGCACCAGCAGCGCCACCAGGGCGGCGCGCGGCAGCTTTCCCCGCCCGAAGCGCCTCAGCTCAAGCGCGGCCAGTCGCGGTGAGCGCATCCGCCGTCTCCTCTCCGTGGGTGGACACCCGCACGGCCTCCTCGGGGGCCTCGCTGCACACCGCCACCACCGTCGTGCCGCCCTCGGCGACCGACTTCAACAGCGCCCATGCCTCGGCCCGTTCGGTGTCCGACAACTTGAGGTCGGTGTCGTCTACGCCGAGCAGCGCGGGACGGCCGACCAGCGCCAGCGCGACGGACAGCCGCAGCTCCTCCAGCCGCTCCAGGTCGCGTACGGCGGTCCGGGCGCCCTTCGGCAGCGTCTCCAGGTCGAGTCCGGCGGCGGCGAGCGCCGAGTCGACCCGCAGCTTCGCCCGTGCCGCCCGCTCCTTGCGGGGCCGCAGCAGCGCGCGCGGCGAGCCGCCGAAGCGGCGCTCCAGCAGGGCCCGTTCGCGCAGGTGCTCGCCGACGGTCAGCGCCGGGTCGAGGTCGGTGACCCCGGCGACGTTGGCCACGGCGCTGATCCGGCGGACCGCCGCCAGCTGCTTGGGCAACCGTGCCCCGCCCACGGCCGCCGTGCCCTCGGTGGCCCTCATCCGTCCGGTGAGCGCCAGCAGCAGGCAGGTACGGCCCGATCCCGACGGTCCCTCGACGGCGATCAGCGCCCCTGGCTCCGCGTCGATGCCGATCCCGCGGAACGCCCAACCGCGTGGGCCCTTGAGTCCGAAGCCCTCGGCCGTGACACCGATGCCCTCCACAGACTCCCCCTGTGCTCCTCGATTTTGAACTGACTGGTCAGTGCAAAAACTACTCCGAACTTTCGATCGAAGCAAAAGTCCAGGTCAGAACGGATTGTCAGTCCCATACCCCACGATGGGCCACATACGGCACTCCATATCAGGTCTGCCGTCACAGACGACAGGAGGTTCGTCATGGCCAACTCCTCCGCGGCTGCCGCCCGTCGGCGCCGCGCCTCCGGCCCTGCCCCCTCACTGACCGGACCGGCGGGCGACGTGCACCCCGTGCTGCGCCGGACCACGGCCCCGCCCGCCGCCCTCGACCTGCTCGCCCAGGCCCGCGCCGGACTCGACGAGGCCGCCGCCCTCGAAACGCCCAACGAGCGCTACGCGATCGCCCACCTCGCCGCCCTGCGCACCGCCGCCGCCGTCCTCGCCGCCCGCGGCCGCCCCGAACCCCCCTCCCGGCGCCGGGCCAGGATCCGGAGCGCCTGGGAGGTACTCCCGGAGATCGCGCCCGAACTCACCGAGTGGAGCGCGCTGTTCGCCTCCGGCGCCCGGCGCCGGGCCCGGGCCGAGGCCGGCATACAGGGCGCCGCGAGCCGCCGGGACGCCGACGACCTGATACGTGACGTGGCGATGTTCGTCCGCCTCGTCGAACGGATGCTGGTCCTCCAGCCCGTGCTGCCCCAGCCCCGCCAGGACGCCGAGGAGCCGGGCGGACCTGCCGCCCCGCCCGCGATGCCGGACGCCGGCTGACGCGTAGCGGGGGCGCCGGAGGCAATAGGGTGTGGTGGAAGGCACCCCTGAAGGCCGTCTCGAGGAGTCAACTGCCGTGTCGGACCCGATGCGCCCCCGCGCCTCTCTCCGTACCGCCGTGGTCTGGGAGGTCCTCCAGGACGCCCTCGACCGGCGGGTCAAGGCCACGGGCCGGGACCGCCTGGACGTCCTCGACACCGGAGGCGGCAGCGGCAACTTCGCCGTGCCCGTCGCCCGCCTCGGCCACCACGTCACCGTCGTCGACCCCAGCCCCAACGCCCTGTTCGCACTGGAGCGCCGCGCCGCCGAGGCCGGCGTCGCCGACCGGGTGCGCGGCGTCCAGGGCGACGCCCACGGCCTGTTCGACGTCGTGGAGCGCGGCGGCTACGACGCCGTGCTGTGCCACGGCGTCCTGGAGTACGTCGACGACCCCGCCGAGGGCGTGCGCAACGCGGTGGCCGCGCTGCGCTCCGAGGGCGTGCTGAGCCTGCTCGCCGCGGGCCTCGGCGGCGCGGTGCTCGCCCGCGCCCTGGCCGGACACTTCAAGGAGGCCAAGCAGGCCCTCGACGCCCCGGACGGCCGTTGGGGCTCCGGCGACCCGGTGCCGCGCCGGTTCACCGCCGAGCAGCTCACCGCGCTGGTGGAGGGAGCGGGCCTGCGGGTCGGGGCCGTGCACGGGGTGCGGGTCTTCGCCGACCTCGTGCCCGGCGTCCTGGTCGACACCGAGCCCGGAGCCCTCGACGCCCTGCTGAAGCTGGAGGCCGCAGCCGCCGAACTCCCGGCCTTCCACTCGGTCGCCACCCAGCTGCATGTGCTCGGTGAGACACGAGGGGCCACGCAGGCCTGAGCAGCGTCCCGCCGTCGCGGCCCTGATCAGGGCCGCGACGGCGGATGGAGTACGCCACAGGCCCCCCGATCGAGGGGTTTGCGCCGTATGATCGAGGGAGACCGCTCGGCATGACGGGTCGGCCGCCGGGGAATGGAAGCCTCAGCGACCGGGTTGGCCATGGCGTAATCCGGTTGGCCAATTGGCGCAGAGGGGCGGGTTTCACGGGGGCGATTCCCTGCCTATCCTGAAGGGACCCCCCGGGTCGCCCCGGCGACTGCACGATGAGGAGGACTCCGTGCCGCTCTCGGAGCACGAGCAGCGCATGCTCGAGCAGATGGAGCGAGCGCTGTACGCCGAAGATCCCAAGTTCGCGTCGGCGCTCGAGGGAAGCGGGCTGCGTACGTACACCCGGCGGCGGGTCTACCAGGCGGTCGCAGGCTTCCTCGTAGGTATCGCGCTCCTCATGGCCGGAATGGTCGCGCAGCAGATCTGGGTCAGCGTGGTGGGCTTCCTCGTCATGCTCGGCTGTGCCGTACTCGCCGTCACCGGGTGGCGCAAGGCCCCCAAGCCGGGCGAACAGCCCGCCGCCGGCGGCCCCCACGCCCGCCGCCAGCCGCGGCAGAAGCGCTCCGTGATGGACCGCATCGAGCAGCGCTGGCAGCGCCGGCGCGACGAACAGGGTCATTAGCCCGTACCGGCATACGTGAGGGGCGGTCACCGGATGGTGACCGCCCCTCACGCATGCCCCTGGAGCCGTCCCCGCCGCCGCCTCAGCCCTGCTGCCGCGACGGCCGGCGCGGCGCCGGCCGAGGTGCCGACACCCGGGCCCGGAGCGCCGCCCACCGCGCCGAGACCGCCCACAGCACCCGCACCGCAGAGCGCGGAGCGAACAGCGCCCGCAGCCGCGTACCGCCGCTCACCGGGGCGCCCAGCCCGGCGATCACCCGGCGCACGTCCTCGGCCAGACCCGTCACCGGACGCGGCCGGGGCGCGTACAGCACCTGCTCCACGGCGTCCGCCACCCGGTGCACCGCCGCTCCCGCCGCCGGGTCCAGATGCCCGAGCCGGATGATCCGCGCGGCCGCCTTGCGCGGCGTCTGCGAATCGTCCGGCAGGATGCCGAAGTCCCACGCGGAGTCCGTCAGCTCCTGCCAGGCCGCCAGCGCGTGCGCCGCCGCGCCCTCCTCGGTACGCGCATGCGCGCCCAGCCGCACGGCCCGCAGCCGCCTGCGGCACAGCAGCGGCGCCAGCGGAACCACCACCACGGCCAGCGCGGCCAGCCCCCACAGCGTGTACTGCCAGGGCGTCGGACCGTTGTCGTCCGGGGCCTGCGCCACTGTGGCGGACGGGCTGGAGCACGCCTGGAGCCTGCGCGCCTGCACCGGGCAGCTCTCGTTCGGCGAGGCCGCCGTGGACGGCGCCGCACTCGACCTGTGGGACGGCAGGCTCTGGTCCGGCAGCGAATTGCCGGGGGTGTCCGACTCGGTGTACGACGGCACGGTGCCCCGCGTGGGGGTCGGCTCGAAGCGGGTCCAGCCCACGCCCTCGAAGTACAGCTCGGGCCAGGCGTGCGCGTCCTTCAGGTTCACCGCCACCGTGCCGTCCGCCTGCGGGGAACCGGGCGCGAAGCCGACCGCCACCCGGGCCGGAATGCCCAGCGTGCGGGCCATCGCGGCCATCGCGAAGGAGAAGTGGACGCAAAAGCCCTGCTTCTTCTTCAGGAAGTTCGCGATGGCGTCCGGACCCCGGCCGATGTCCACCCTGGTGTCGTACTGGAAGCCGCCCGTCACCGCGAAGTAGTCCTGGAGCTTGACCGCCTCGTCGTAGTGGCTCGTGGCGCCCTCGGTGATCTGCCGGGCCGTGTCGGCCACCACCTTCGGCAGCGACTTCGGCACCTTGGTGTACTCGCGCTTCAGGGCCCCCGACGGCTCCGGGGCGGTCGCCAGCTGCTGCGGCGTCGGTTCCACGTCCAGGCTGGTCACCTGGTAGGTCTCGCCCCGGGTGGTCTGGCCCTTGTCGCCGACGAGCGTCATCCCGACGGGCTCGTAGCGCCAGGTCCCGGCGATCTTCACCCCGCTGGGCGGGTACGGCATCGGCAGCCAGTCCTGGGCGTAGGAGTCCGCCGCCGAGACCGTCGTCCGCACCGTCGTCCGCCTGACGTCCGGGCCCAGTCCGGGGGGCGTGGGCAGGCTGTCCGGCACGCCGACGATGTGCCGCTGGGACGGCTTCCAGGTGGTGCCGTCGAAGTCGTCCAGGGAGACGATGCGCAGATAGAGGTCCGAGATGTCGTTCGTGGTGGTCCGCAGCGACAGCACCTGGCGGTCGTTGTCCTGGTTCAGGCTGTCGCGCAGCGACACCAGTGGGTTGACCGCGTTGATCATGCCGCCGTCCCCCGCGCCCGCCCCGATGCCGGCGCCGGCCGGGCCCAGCAGACCGCCCTGCATCGCCGGCAGGGCGAGCGGCACCACCAGCGCGACACCCAGCGCCACCGCGCCGATCCGCCGTCCGGTGCGCACCGGGGCGAGCGCGCCGCCCTCCGCCTCGCCGGGACCGCGCGAGGCACCGCCGAAGACCCGCCCCCACTGGGAGAGCCGGTCGCGGCCCTCGGCGAGCAGCAGCATCAGATAGCCGGCCGCCGCGACCAGGAACCACAGCCAGTCGGCGCCCCCGTGGGACAGCCCCGCGGCGACGGAGTACAGCGCCAGCAGCGGCAGACCGGCCGGGGCGGCACTGCGGAAGGTCACCGCGAGGGTGTCCACGATCAGGCCGACCAGGAGGACACCGCCGATGAGCATCAGCTTGATGCCGTCGGTGACCGGTGCCGGTATCGAGTACCGGCTGACGTCGTCGGAACCCTGCTGGAGCAGGTCGGCGAAGTACCGGAAGGCGTCCGGGCCGGGGACCAGCCCGGCGATCGCGTGCGACCGGGCGAAGGTCAGCGTCAGCATCATCAGGCCGGCCAGGGCCTGTGCCGCCACGGTCAGCGGCCGGGCCAGCGGCACCCGGCGGGCCGCCGCGCCCACCCCCGTCTGCGCCGCGACTAGGAAGGCCGCCTCCATCAGCCAGGTCGGCTGGTCCACCAGGGGCAGCAGCGCGCACGCGGCCATCAGGGTGGCCGCCGCGGCACACAGCGCAAGTCGTGCCCGCCCGCTCATGCCCGGCCCTCCCCGCCCACCGTGGCCACGCCCGTGCGCAGCCGGTCCGCCTGCCGCCACACCTCGTCCAGCGAGGCGCCCCGGGGCACGCCGACGGCCGTCCAGCCCGCCTCGCGCAGCATGCGCAGCCGGTCCCGCTGCCAGGTGTCCGGCCGGGGCACGTCGGTGGGTTCCCTGATCCAGGCGTCCGGGTCGAGCAGGAAGGCGAGCGCGCCGCCACTGCGCCGGCGCATCCGGGCGACCACCGCGGCCTGCTCCTCGTCGAGGTCGCCGAGGAAGGCGACCAGCAGCCCCTCGTTCCCGCCGCGCAGCACCTCGTACGCCCGGGACAGGTCCGTCGCGTCGGAGTGGTCGATCACCGCGAGCGTGTCCATCATCAGCCCGGCCGCGTCGGCGCTCTCCTGGCCCGACCCCGCGAAACCGTCGGCGCCCTCCCCGGGCACCGTGGCGCCGGTGTCGGTCAACAGACGGACCGAGAATCCGCGTTCGACCATGTGCACCAGCACCGAGGCGGCGCCGGACACCGCCCACTCGAACGCCGAGTCGGGCCCCGAACCCTCGAAGGCGACGGTCCGGGTGTCGAGCAGCACCGTGCAGCGGGCGCGCTGCGGCTGCTCCTCACGGCGCACCATCAGCTCGCCGTAGCGCGCGGTGGAGCGCCAGTGCACCCGGCGCAGGTCGTCGCCGTAGCGGTAGCCGCGCGGGATCACGTCGTCCTCGCCCGCCAGGGCCAGCGAGCGCTGCCGCCCCTCGCCGTACCCCTTGGCCTCGCCGCTGAGCCGCACCGGCGGCAGCGGCTCCACGCGCGGGACCACGGTCAGCGTGTCGTACGCCGAGAAGGAACGGGTCAGCTCGCACATCCCGAACGGGTCCGTCAGGCGCAGTTGCAGCGGGCCCAGCGGATAGCGGCCGCGCAGGTCCGAACGGACCCGGTAGGACACCTCGCGGCGGCCGCCCGGCTCCACCCGGTCCAGCACGAAGCGCGGGCGCGGACCGAGGACGTAGGGCACCCGGTCCTGGAGCATCAGCAGGCCGGTGGGCAGCCGGGAGACGTTGTCCATCCGCAGATGCACACGGGCCTCGCCGCCGGCGGGCACCCGCGCGGGGGAGAGCCGGCGGCTGCCCGCCACCCGGTAGCGGGTGCGGTAGAGCACGCCCGCGCAGATCAGCGGGAGCACCGCCAGCAGCAGCCCGACCCGGAGCAGGTCGCTCTGGCCCAGCACGTACGCGCAGATCGCCGCGGCGATCCCGGCCGCCAGGAAGGAGCGCCCCCGGGTGGTCAGCCCGGTCAGGGCCGTACGGACGCCGCCCTGCTCCCCGCCGTCGGCCTCCGACTGCCCCGCACCCCCCATGGTCATCACAGCGTCCGCGGCGGCTGTGCGGGATACGCCGGCGCGCCGCCCCGGCCCAGCCCGAGGCCGCCCTGCGGCGGGGCCGCCGTCGGCACCGGGGTCTGCTGCAGGATCTCCTGCATGACCTGCTCGGAGGTGCGCCGGTTGAGGTGGGCGGCCTGCGCGGTGGGCAGCAGCCGGTGGGCGAGCACGGCCACCGCGAGGGCCTGCACGTCGTCCGGCAGCGCGTACTCCCGGCCGCTGAGGGCGGCGGACGCCTTCGCCGCGCGCAGCAGGTGCAGCGTCGCGCGCGGGGAGGCGCCGAGTCTGAGGTCGGGGTGGGTGCGGGTGGCGGCGACCAGGTCCACCGCGTACCGCCGGACCGGGTCGGCGACGTGCACGCCCCGGACGGCCTCGATCAGCTTCACGATCTCGTGGGCGTGCGCCACGGGCTGGAGGTCCTCCAGCGGGGAGACGCCGCCGTGCACGTCCAGCATCTGCAACTCGGCCTCGACGCTGGGGTAGCCGACCGACACCCGGGCCATGAAGCGGTCGCGCTGGGCCTCGGGCAGCGGATAGGTGCCCTCCATCTCGACCGGGTTCTGGGTGGCCACCACCATGAACGGGCTGGGCAGTTCGTAGGTCTGCCCGTCGATGGTGACCTGGCGCTCCTCCATCGACTCCAGCAGTGCCGACTGGGTCTTGGGCGAGGCGCGGTTGATCTCGTCGCCGATCACGATCTGCGCGAAGATGGCGCCGGGCTTGAACTCGAAGTCCCGGCGCTGCTGGTCCCAGATCGACACGCCCGTGATGTCCGAGGGCAGCAGGTCGGGCGTGAACTGGATGCGCCGCACCGAACAGTCGATGGACCGTGCCAGCGCCTTGGCGAGCATCGTCTTGCCCACGCCGGGGACGTCCTCGATCAGAAGATGCCCCTCGGCGAGCAGCACGGTCAGCGAAAGCCGTACGACCTCTGGCTTGCCCTCGATCACACCCTCCACCGAACTGCGCACCCGCTCCACAGTGGCGGTCAGATCAGTGAGGCTCGCTCGATCGTCATAGGTCGTCACCCGGCCCTCCTCGGCCCGTTCTTACTCGGGCCGCCGCTCTCGACTGCGCGACCGGCCCACCCCGAACACGGACACCACGCGGGAAAAGTTCCGCGTGACGTCACAACCGCATTCTTGCCGCCGTTACCGTTTCGTGTCACTCGCCTGTGGACAACTGCCCGCACTATGTCGGTCTTACGGCCTTTTGGGCTGCGGTTTTCGATCCGGGCGACGGGGTGTGTTCGGGTGGGCCGGCCGGCCGGTCAGGCCGGATCGACCTCGCGCAACAGACCCGTGCGGACGTCGAAGACGAAGCCGCGCACGTCGTCGGTGTGCAGCAGGAACGGCGAGGTGCGCACCCGCTGCATGGACTGGCGCACGTCCTGGTCGACGTCCCGGAAGGACTCCACCGCCCAGGCCGGGCGCTGCCCGACCGCCATCTCCAGCTCGGTGCGGAAGTCCTCGGTGAGGGCCTCCAGACCGCAGCCGGTGTGGTGGATGAGCACGACGCTGCGGGTGCCCAGCTTGTGCTGGCTGATGGTCAGGGAGCGGATCACGTCGTCGGTGACCACACCGCCCGCGTTGCGGATGGTGTGACAGTCGCCCAGTTCCAGCCCGAGCGCCGCGTGCAGGTCGAGCCGGGCGTCCATGCAGGCCACCACGGCCACATGGAGGACGGGTCGGGCGTCCATACCGGGGTCGGTGAACGCGGAGGCGTACCGCTGGTTGGCTTCGACGAGGCGGTCGGTCACGGCGCCGCCGCCGGCTATGGCGCCTTCGGATCCAGTGGAAGCTGCTGCGGAAGTCGTCATAGCCATGACGTTACTGGTCACCCGTGGTCCCGGCCCGCTGTGGGAGAGGGACAAAGAACGTCATCGTGGCTTGTTGTGAGCTAACCCACACGGAGGGCAAACCTGGTTCGGACGGGTGAATCCCTTCGAATTGCGGCCCCGGGCAGGATGCGGTACGCGACGCGCAGGCTGGTTGATTGACCGCGCGACACGGTGGACTAAAGTGACGCGAAGCGGGAGGCGAGGCCCTCCCCGCTGAACCGAATTCCCCGCGCGGCGCGTACGTACGGCTCGGCCTTCTCCCGCTCCCGGTCGGCTGACGCTTCCGGCGCCGGCAGGCCTCCCCTTCCCGAGCGGGCGGGGACCCGGCGGTGCGTACGGCTCCGTGCCGGACCTGAGAGGGACCCTTGAGCCAGAGTCGACACGTCCCGGTGATGCTCCAGCGGTGCCTGGACCTGCTGGCGCCCGCCCTGGAGCGGCCGGGAAGCGTGGTCGTCGACTGCACCCTCGGCCTCGGCGGCCACAGCGAGGCACTGCTGGCCCGGTTCCCCGAGGCCCGGCTGGTCGCCCTGGACCGCGACAAGGAGGCGCTGCGGCTGTCCGGCGAACGGCTGGCGCCCTACGGCGAGCGGGCCACCCTCGTGCACGCCGTCTACGACGAGTTGCCGGACGTACTGCGGCGGCTCGGCATCGCGCGCGTGCGGGGCGTGCTGTTCGACCTCGGCGTCTCCTCCATGCAGCTCGACGAGGCGGGCCGCGGCTTCGCCTACGCGCAGGACGCGCCCCTGGACATGCGGATGGACCAGTCGAGCGGGGTCAGTGCGGCCGAGGTGCTCAACACCTATCCGGCCGGTGAACTCGTGCGCATCCTGCGCGCGTACGGCGAGGAGAAGCAGGCCAAGCGGATCGTGTCCGCGATCGTCCGCGAGCGCGAGAAGGAGCCGTTCAGCACCAGCGCGCGGCTCGTCGAGCTGATCCGGGACGCGCTGCCGCAGGCCGCCAAGCGCACCGGCGGAAACCCGGCCAAGCGCACCTTCCAGGCGCTGCGCATCGAGGTCAACGGCGAACTGTCCGTACTGGAGCGGGCGATCCCCGCCGCCGTGAAGGCCCTCGACGTCGGCGGCCGGATCGCCGTGCTGTCGTACCACTCGCTCGAGGACCGTCTGGTCAAACAGGTGTTCGCGGCCGGTGCCGCGTCCACCGCGCCGCCCGGGCTGCCGGTCGTCCCCGAGCGTTACCAGCCCCGGCTCAAGCTGCTCACGCGAGGTGCCGAACTTCCCACCGAGGAAGAGGTGGCCGAGAACCGCCGGGCCGCACCGGCGCGGCTGCGCGGGGCGGAGCGCATCAGGGAGGACGCCGAGTGAGCGCGTCGGGTCCCCGGACTCACCGGAGGGCAAGTGAGTAGGAAACCCAAACTGAGAGGGAGGGCCGCCCGGCTCGCCCGGCTGTTCCCCACCGGGCGCGCGCGGGCGGCCCGCGCCCCGTTCGTCCTGCTCGTCGTCCTGCTCCTCGGCGGCGGACTCATCGGACTGCTGGTCCTGAACTCGGCCCTCAGCGAAGGCTCCTTCAAACTCGACGACCTGCAGCGGCAGACGAAGAACCTCACGGACGAGGAACAGGGGCTGCAGCGGGACATCGACGCCTACTCGGCCCCCGACGCCCTCCAGCGCCGCGCCCGCGAACTGGGCATGGTCCCCGGCGGCGACCCGGCCTTCCTGAACCCCGACGGCACCGTCAAGGGCGTCCCCGGCGCCGCCCCCGCCGGTCAGGCCGCGGCCCGCCCCGCGGCGGTCCTGGCCCCCGAGACGCTCAGCCCGGCCGCGGCCCCCGCGCAACTCCCGGCCGCCACGCAGTCCTCGGCAGCCGCCCCGTCCTCGCCCCGAATGACCGCCCCCGACGTCCCGGGCGCGCCCGACGCCGCGGGCGCCCTCATGCCACCGGCGCCGCAGACCGACCCCGCCCTCCCCGAGCCCGCGACCGTCCCGCTCGCCCCCCAGACCGTCACGACCCCGACCCCCGGCAGGTGACCGAAGTGTCCGACAGGGAACCGCCGCGCCGTCGTGTGCCCGGACCCGCCAAGCCGCCCCGGCAACGCGGGGAGATCCGACGGCAGGCCGGCCCCGCTGCCCGGCCCGCCCGTCGTCCCTCCGGGCCGACGCCGATGGTCCAGCCCCCGCTCCGGCTCGGCAGCCCTCGGCCCCGGCTGCGCATGATCAGCCTCGGGCTGACCCTGGTGCTGCTCGCCTTCGTCGTCCGGCTGCTCCAGGTCCAGGCCGTCGACGCGAGCGCGTACGCCGCCAAGGCCGAACTGAACCGGTACGTCGTGCACACGCTGGCCGCCGAGCGCGGCGGCATCACCGACCGCAACGGCGTGGCCCTCGCCATCAGCGAGGACGCGTACGACATCACGGCCGACCCGACGATGTTCACCCGCAAGCAGCTGAAGATCGGCGACGGCCCGGAGCAGGCCGCCGCGCTGCTCGCGCCCATCCTCGGGCAGAGCCAGGCGGACATCGTCGCGAAGCTGCGGCCGAGGAACAAGGAGTCGCGCTACACCAAGCTCGCCTCCCGCCAGACCCCGCAGGTCTGGAAGCAGATCAAGGACCTGCGGGCCACGCTCGCCAAGAAGGCCGGGACCGACGGCGGCACGGCCAACGTGCTCGCCGGAGTCTTCGCCGACCCCAGCAGCCAGCGCGTCTACCCCAACGGCGACCTCGCCGCCGGGCTGCTGGGCTGGGTCAACTCCACCGGCCGGGGCGGCGGCGGCATCGAGCAGCAGTTGGACAAGCTGCTCTCCGGCAAGGACGGCAGGATCCGCTACGCCCAGTCCGGCGGTATCCAGGTGCCCACCGTGGGTTCCACCGAGACCCCCGCCGTGCCCGGCTCCGACGTGGAGCTGACCATCGACCGGGACATCCAGTGGGCCGCGCAGAACGCCATCACCCAGCAGGTCGAGCGGTCCCACGCCGACCGCGGGTACGTCGTCGTCCAGGACACCCGCACCGGGGAGATCCTGGCCATGGCCGACTCGCCCGGCTTCGACCCCAACGACCTGTCGAAGGCGGACGCCGCCGCCATGGGCAACGCGGCCCTCCAGGACGCCTACGAGCCCGGCTCCACCGCCAAGGTCATGTCGATGGCGGCGATCCTGCAGCAGAACGCCGCCACCCCGCTGACCCATGTCGTCGTACCCAACCGGCTGCACCGCGGCGACCGCCTCTTCCAGGACGACGTGGACCACGACACCTGGTACCTCACGCTCAACGGCGTGCTCGCCAAGTCCAGCAACATCGGCACCATCCTGGCCGCCGGCCAGCTCGGCAGGACCCAGCCGCAGGCCAACCAGGTCCTGTACTCCTACCTGCGCAAGTTCGGCATCGGCAGCTACACCGGACTCGGCTTCCCCGGCGAGACCAAGGGCATCCTCGCGCCCGCCGACAAGTGGTCCACCTCGCAGCAGTACACGATTCCTTTCGGTCAGGGCTTCTCGATCAACGCCATGCAGGCCGCCTCCGTCTACTCGACGATCGCCAACGGGGGCGTCCGTATCCAGCCCACCCTGGTGCGCGGCACCCAGGGCGCCGACGGGCGCTTCACCCCCGGACCCAAGCCCGGCAAGACCCGGGTGGTCAGCGAGAAGACCGCCAGGACCCTCGCCCAGATGCTGGAGTCCGTGGTGGACGACGAGCAGGGCACCGGCATCAAGGCCCGCATCCCGGGGTACCGGGTGGCGGGCAAGACCGGTACGGCCAACCGTGTGGATCCGGCCACCGGCAAGTACCGCGGCTACACCTCGTCGTTCGCCGGATTCGCCCCCGCGGACAACCCCAGCATCACCGTCTACTGCGCCATCCAGAACGCCACCGCGGGCAGCTACTTCGGCGGCCAGATCTGCGGTCCCGTCTACAAGCAGGTGATGGAGTTCGCCCTGAAGACCCTGCAGGTCCCGCCGACCGGTGCCAAGGCGGCGAACCTGCCCGTCACCTACAAGCCCTGATCGGCACACCCGCCCCGTCGGCACCCCGGCAAGACCACCAGGAACCAGCCCGTGACAACGATCACTCCCGACCCCGGCAACCGGGGCGCCCCGGGCCCCTCACTTCGCCCCGGAGCGGGTACGCCCGGTACGCTCACCGCCGTGCCACACGCTGATCAGTCCCAAACCACCCAGAAGGGCGCTTCCGTGACATATCCGGGACCGCCGCGGCCGGCCCAGGTCTCCGCCACCCCCCTCGCGGAGCTCGCCGATCAGCTGGGTGCCGAACCATCGGGGAACCTGGCCGGCACAGCCGAGGTCACGGGCATCACCCACGACTCGCGCGCCGTCCGCCCCGGCGATCTGTACGCCGCCCTGCCCGGCGCCCGGCTGCACGGCGCCGACTTCGTCACCCAGGCCGCCGGACTCGGCGCGGTCGCCGTGCTGACCGACCCGACCGGCGCCGAGCGCGCCGCCGCCACCGGACTGCCGGTGCTGGTCGCCGACGACCCGCGCGCGCGGATGGGCGAGCTGGCGGCCACGATCTACGGCCACCCCGGCCGCGATCTCCTCCAGATCGGCATCACCGGCACCTCCGGCAAGACCACCACCGCCTACCTCATGGAGGGCGGCCTCCGGACGGCCCGGGCCACCGGCCTGATCGGCACGGTCGAGACGCGCATCGGCGACGAGCGCATCCGGTCCGAGCGCACCACCCCGGAAGCCACCGACCTGCAGGCCCTGTTCGCCGTCATGCGCGAGCGCGGCGTCGAGGCGGTCGCCATGGAGGTCTCCAGCCACGCCCTGGTCCTCGGCCGGGTCGACGGCTGTGTCTTCGACATCGCGGTGTTCACCAACCTCAGCCCGGAGCACATGGAGTTCCACTCCGACATGGAGGACTACTTCCAAGCCAAGGCGCAGTTGTTCACGCCCGAGCGGAGCAGGCTCGGCGTGGTCAACACCGACGACGAGTACGGCCGCCGGCTCGCCCGGGAGGCGACCGTCCCGGTGGTCACCTTCTCCGCCGAGGGCCACCCCGACGCCGACTGGCGCGCCACCGACGTCCAGATCGGCCCGCTGGACTCGACGTTCACCGTGATCGGCCCCCAGGGGGAGCGGATCTCCGCCAGGTCACCGCTGGCGGGACCCTTCAACGTGGCGAACACCCTCGCCGCCGTCGTCGCCCTCGCCACGGCGGGCCTGGACCCGCAGACCGCCGCCGACGGCATCGCCGCCGTACCGGGCGTGCCCGGCCGCCTGGAGCGCGTGGACGCCGGTCAGCCCTACCTCGCGGTGGTCGACTACGCCCACAAGACCGACGCGGTCGAGTCGGTGCTCAGGGCGCTGCGCAAGGTCACCAAGGGCCATCTGCACATCGTCCTCGGCTGCGGCGGCGACCGGGACCGGACCAAGCGGGCCCCGATGGGCGCCGCCGCCGCCCGGCTCGCCGACACGGCCGTACTGACCTCCGACAACCCCCGCTCCGAGGACCCCCTCGCGATCCTCGCGACCATGCTCCAGGGCGCGGCCTCCGTGCCCGCGCACGAGCGTGGCGAGGTCGCCCTGTTCGAGGACCGGGCCGCCGCCATCGCCGCCGCCGTCGCCCGCGCCCGGCCCGGCGACACCGTGCTGGTCGCGGGCAAGGGGCATGAGCAGGGCCAGGACATCGCCGGGGTGGTCCGTCCCTTCGACGACCGCCAGGTGCTTCGCGAAGCTATCCAGAACACCCAGGGATGAACTTGTGATCGCCCTCTCTCTCGCCGAGATCGCAGAAGTCGTCGGCGGGCAGACGCACGACATACCGGATCCGTCCGTCCAGGTCACCGGATCCGTCGTCCGGGACTCCAGGGAGGTGGGGCCGGGCAGTCTCTTCGCCGCCTTCGTCGGCGAGCGCGTCGACGGTCACGACTACGCCTCGCGGGTCGTCGAGGCCGGCGCGGTCGCCGTACTGGCCTCGCGTCCGGTCGGCGTACCCGCCATCGTCGTGGACGACGTCCAGACCGCCCTCGGCGCCCTCGCCCGCCACGTCGTACGACGGCTCGGCGCCACCCTCGTCGCCCTCACCGGCTCGGCGGGCAAGACCAGCACCAAGGACCTCGTCGCGCAGGTGCTGCGGCGCAAGGCGCCGACGGTGTTCACGCCCGGTTCCCTCAACAACGAGATCGGGCTGCCCCTGACGGCCCTCAGCGCCACCGAGGAGACCAGGTTCCTCGTCCTGGAGATGGGCGCCCGAGGCATCGGCCACATCCGCTACCTGGCCGGTCTGACGCCCCCGAAGATCGGCCTGGTGCTCAACGTCGGCACCGCCCACATCGGCGAGTTCGGCGGCCGTGAGCAGATCGCCCAGGCCAAGGGCGAGTTGGTCGAGGCCCTGCCCCCGGCGGACGAGGGCGGCGCCGCGATCCTCAACGCCGACGACCCGTTGGTGCGGGCCATGGCCTCCCGTACCAAGGCGAAGGTGATCCTTTTCGGAGAGTCGGCCGAAGCGGACGTACGCGCCGAGAACGTGCGACTCACGGACAGCGGACAGCCCGCCTTCAGGCTTCACACACCCTCCGGTGCAAGCGATGTGACCATGCGCCTGTACGGTGAGCACCACGTGTCGAACGCGCTCGCCGCGGCCGCCGTCGCCCATGAGCTGGGCATGTCCGCGGAAGAGATCGCCACCGCGCTCTCGGAGGCGGGCACCCTCTCCCGCTGGCGGATGGAGGTCACCGAGCGCCCGGACGGCGTGACCATCGTCAACGACGCCTACAACGCCAACCCCGAGTCCGTGCGGGCCGCCCTGAGGGCGCTCGCGGCCATGGGCAAGGGGCGCCGCACGTGGGCGGTGCTCGGCAAGATGGCCGAGCTGGGGGACGAGGCGCTCGCCGAGCACGACGCCGTCGGACGGCTCGCCGTCCGGCTCAACGTCAGCAAGCTCGTCGCCGTCGGGGGGATTGAGGCCTCCTGGCTGCAACTGGGCGCATATAACGAGGGTTCGTGGGGTGAGGAGTCGGTGCACGTGTCCGACGCACAGGCGGCGATCGACCTGTTGCGCAGCGAGTTGCGCCCAGGGGACGTCGTGCTCGTGAAGGCGTCCCGTTCGGTGGGGCTCGAGAGCGTCGCCCAGGCGCTCGTCGAGAGCGGTGCCGAGGGTGAGGTCGCCGCCCGATGATGAACCAGATCCTGTTCTCGGGCGTCATCGGTCTCTTCCTGACGCTGGTCGGCACCCCGCTGCTGATCAAGCTCCTCGCCCGCAAGGGCTATGGCCAGTACATCCGGGACGACGGCCCGCGCGAGCACGCCAGCAAGCGCGGTACGCCGACCATGGGCGGTATCGCCTTCATCTTCGCCACGATCGCCGCCTACTTCCTCAGCAAGGTGATCACCGGCAAGCCGCCGACCTACTCCGGGCTGCTGGTCCTCGGACTGATGGCGGGCATGGGCCTGGTCGGCTTCCTGGACGACTACATCAAGATCGTCAAGCGCCGGTCGCTGGGTCTGCGGGCCAAGGCGAAGATGGCCGGCCAGCTGATCGTCGGCATCTCCTTCGCCGTGCTGTCGCTGATGTTCTCGGACTCGCGCGGCAACACCCCGGCGTCCACGAAGCTGTCGTTCATCACGGACTTCGGCTGGTCGATCGGCCCGGTGCTGTTCGTGGTCTGGGCACTGTTCATGATCCTCGCGATGTCCAACGGCGTGAACCTGACGGACGGTCTGGACGGCCTGGCCACCGGCGCCTCGGTCCTCGTCTTCGGCGCCTACACGTTCATCGGCGTCTGGCAGTTCCAGGAGTCCTGCGCCAACGCGCAGACCCTGACCAACCCGAACGCCTGTTACGAGGTGCGTGATCCGCTCGACCTGGCCGTGGTCGCCTCCGCCCTGATGGGCGCCTGCCTCGGCTTCCTGTGGTGGAACACGTCGCCCGCCAAGATCTTCATGGGTGACACCGGTTCACTCGCCCTCGGCGGTGTCCTGACGGGCCTGGCCATCCTCTCCCGCACCGAGCTGCTGGTGGCCATCATGGGCGGTCTGTTCGTCCTCATCACCATGTCGGTCGTCATCCAGGTCGGCTCCTTCCGGCTCACCGGGAAGCGCGTCTTCAGGATGGCGCCACTCCAGCACCACTTCGAACTCAAGGGCTGGTCCGAGGTCCTGGTGGTGGTCCGCTTCTGGATCATCCAAGGCATCTGTGTGATCGTCGGACTGGGCCTCTTCTACGCGGGATGGGCAGCGGAAAAGTGACCTCCTCGGTGCCTTCCGGGCCATCGGCCTTCCAGGGCAAGCACGTCGCCGTCGCCGGGCTCGGCGTCTCCGGCGTACCGGCGGCCAAGGCGCTGCACGCGCGCGGCGCGATCGTCACGGTCGTCAACGACGGCGACGACGCACGCGCGCGTGAGCAGGCCGCCGAGCTGACGGCGCTCGGCATCACCGTGCGCCTCGGTGACGGGGCGACCCTGCCCGAGGGCACCGAGCTGATCGTCACCGCACCCGGCTGGAAGCCCGACAAGCCGCTGTTCACCGCGGCCCGCGAGGCCGGCGTCCCCGTCTGGGGCGACGTGGAGCTGGCCTGGCGGCTGCGCGGACCCGACGCCGCCCCCTGGCTGGCCGTCACGGGCACCAACGGCAAGACCACCACCGTCCAGATGCTCGCCTCCATCCTCGAGGCGGCGGGCCTGCGCACGGCGGCCGTCGGCAACATCGGCGTCTCCCTGCTCGACGCGGTCCTCGGCGACGAGGTGTACGACGTCCTGGCCGTGGAGTTGTCGAGCTATCAGCTGCACTGGGCGCCCTCCCTGCGCGCCCACTCCGCCGCCGTCCTCAACATCGCCCCGGACCACCTGGACTGGCACGGCTCCATGGAGGCCTACGCCGCCGACAAGGGCCGTATCTACGAGGGCAACCGGGTCGCCTGCGTCTACAACGTGGCCGACAAGCTCACCGAGGACCTGGTGCGCGAGGCGGACGTGGAGGAGGGCTGCCGTGCCGTCGGGTTCACCCTGGGCACCCCCGGGCCCTCCCAACTCGGGGTCGTGGAGGGCATCCTGGTCGACCGCGCCTTCGTCGAGAACCGGCACCGGAACGCGCAGGAGCTGGCGGAGGTCTCCGACGTCAACCCGCCGGCCCCGCACAACATCGCCAACGCCCTCGCCGCGGCCGCCCTCGCGCGCGCCTTCGGGGTGCCCCCCACGGCCGTACGCGACGGCCTGCGGGCCTTCCGCCCGGACGCGCACCGCATCGCGCACGTCGCCGACGTGGACGGGGTCGCCTACGTCGACGACTCCAAGGCGACCAACACCCACGCGGCCGAGGCCTCCTTGGCGGCCTTCGATTCCGTCGTGTGGATCGCGGGCGGTCTGGCCAAGGGCGCGACCTTCGACGAACTGGCCGCCAAGTCGGCGAAGCGACTTCGCGGGGCGGTCCTCATCGGCGCCGACCGCGCCCTGATCCGTGAAGCCCTCGCGCGACACGCGCCGGAAGTACCCGTCGTCGACCTCGAACGGACCGACACTGGGGCGATGCTCCAGGCGGTGAGGGAAGCGACGCGGCTCGCACGGCCCGGCGACACGGTGCTGCTGGCCCCGGCCTGTGCCTCCATGGACATGTACACCAACTACCACCAGCGCGGTGACGCGTTCGCGGAGGCGGTTCGCGAACTCGGCGCGGGCGCCTGACGGCGGGTCTCGGCCACGGCGGGTGCTTCGGGACCCTTGGAGGGACGCGTGACTCGGATGTGGCTCAGTTCGCGAGGAGCCGGTGATGTCCGGTAACCGTACGGGCCGACCCCCCGTCCAGCGGGCCGCCCGACGGCCGCCCGGCGGCCCGCTGAACGGGGGGTCGCGCGACCATCCCGTACGACGGCTGTGGACGCAGGCCCGCAAGGCCTGGGACCGGCCGCTCACCGCCTACTACCTGATCCTCGGCGGCAGCCTGCTGATCACGATGCTGGGCCTGGTGATGGTCTACTCGGCCTCCCAGGTCACCGCGCTCCAGCTGTCTCTGCCGGGGTCCTACTTCTTCCGCAAGCAGTTCCTGGCGGCGGTCATCGGCGGTGGACTCCTGTTCGCCGCCTCCCGCATGCCGGTGAAGCTGCACCGCGCACTGGCGTACCCCATGCTGGCCGGCGCCGTCTTCCTGATGGCCCTGGTGCAGGTGCCGGGGATAGGGATGGCCGTCAACGGCAACCAGAACTGGATCTCCCTCGGCGGCTCCTTCCAGATCCAGCCCAGCGAGTTCGGCAAGCTCGCCCTGGTGCTGTGGGGCGCCGACCTGATCGCCCGCAAGCAGGAGAAGAAGCTGCTCACGCAGTGGAAGCACATGCTGGTGCCGCTGGTCCCGGGCACCTTCCTGCTGCTCGGGTTGATCATGCTCGGCGGTGACATGGGCACCGCGATCATCCTCACGGCGATCCTGTTCGGCCTGCTGTGGCTCGCGGGGGCGCCCACCCGCCTCTTCGTCGGCGTGCTCACGATCGCCGGCCTGATCGGCGGGGTGCTGATCAGGACCAGCCCCAACCGCATGGCCCGGCTCGCCTGCATCGGCGCCACCCAGCCCAAGACCGGGGTCGCCGACTGCTGGCAGGCCGTGCACGGCATCTACGCCCTCGCCTCCGGCGGCCTCTTCGGATCCGGTCTCGGCGCGAGTGTGGAGAAATGGGGCCAACTGCCGGAAGCGCACACCGACTTCATCTTCGCCGTCACCGGTGAGGAACTGGGTCTGGCGGGGACACTGTCGGTGCTCGCCCTGTTCGCGGCTCTAGGCTATGCGGGTATCCGCGTGGCCGGACGCACGAAGGACCCCTTCGTGAGGTATGCCGCGGGAGGCGTGACCACCTGGATCACCGCACAGGCGGTGGTCAACATCGGTGCGGTGCTCGGTCTGCTGCCGATCGCCGGCGTCCCTCTCCCGCTGTTCTCCTACGGAGGGTCCGCCCTGCTGCCGACCATGTTCGCCATCGGGCTGCTGATCGCCTTCGCGCGCGACGAGCCCGCTGCGCGGGCGGCCCTTGCCATGCGGCAACCCCGCTTTGGTAGAAAGCGGGGGACTGGGGGCTCCGCGCCGGTCAGAAGGCCGGCCGGTACCCCCCGGAGATGGAACACGATGCGACGGCGTGCCTCGGCGGCGCGTTCGTCCGGAGAGCGGTGAATTTCGGTGCATGTCGTACTCGCTGGTGGGGGGACCGCCGGCCACATCGAGCCTGCGCTCGCCCTCGCGGACGCCCTGCGCAGGCAGGACCCGGCCGTCGGGATCACGGCCCTGGGCACGGAGCGCGGTCTGGAGACCAGGCTCGTTCCCGAGCGCGGCTATGAGCTGGCGCTGATCCCGGCCGTCCCCCTGCCGCGCAAGCCGACCCCGGAGCTGATCACCGTCCCGGGCCGGCTGCGCGGCACCATCAAGGCCGCCGAGCAGATCCTGGAGCGCACCAAGGCGGACGCCGTGGTCGGCTTCGGTGGATATGTCGCCCTGCCCGGCTATCTGGCCGCCAAGCGCCTCGGTGTGCCCATCGTGATCCACGAGGCCAACGCCCGCCCGGGCCTGGCCAACAAGATCGGATCCCGGTACGCCGCCCAGGTCGCCGTCTCCACGCCCGACAGCAAGCTGCGCGGCGCCCGCTACATCGGCATCCCGCTGCGCCGTTCCATCGCCACGCTGGACCGCGCCGCCGCCCGTCCGGAGGCCCGCGCCATGTTCGGGCTGGACCCGAACCTGCCGACGCTGCTGGTCACCGGCGGTTCGCAGGGCGCCCGCCGGCTGAACGAGGTGGTCCAGCAGGTCGCTCCCTGGCTCCAGCAGGCCGGGATCCAGATCCTGCACGCGGTCGGCCCGAAGAACGAACTGCCGCAGGTGCACCAGATGCCGGGAATGCCCCCGTACATCCCGGTAAGTTACCTGGACCGGATGGACCTCGCGTACGCGGCGGCCGACATGATGCTCTGCCGCGCGGGCGCGATGACCGTCGCCGAACTCTCCGCCGTCGGGCTCCCGGCCGCCTATGTCCCGCTGCCCATCGGCAACGGCGAACAGCGGCTGAACGCCCAGCCGGTGGTCAAGGCCGGCGGCGGGCTGCTGGTCGACGACGCGGAGCTCACACCGGAGTGGGTGCAGCAGAACGTCCTGCCCGTCCTCGCCGACCCGCACCGGCTGTACGAGATGTCCCGGGCCGCCAGTGAGTTCGGCCGCCGGGACGCCGACGACCTGCTCGTCGGGATGGTGTACGAGGCGATCGCCTCGAACCGTTAGGACGATATGCACGGAGGGCAGTGAGCGTGGCCGGACCGACGACCGCCCAGCGCGGTGAACGCCAGCACGAGTCGTCCGGCCCGCCGCCCTCCGGACGGTTGAGAAGGCGACGCCTTCGTACGATCGTCATTCTGGCCGTGGTCCTGGTGCTCCTCGGCGCGGGCACCGTCTGGACGCTGTACGGCTCCTCGTGGCTGCGCGTGCGGCAGGTCTCGGTCTCCGGCACCCTGGTGCTGACCCCGGCCGAGGTCCGTGAGGCCGCCGACGTACCGGTCGGGGCGCCGCTGATTTCCATCGACACGGGTGCCATCGAGGCCCGATTGCGCCGGAAACTGCCCAGAATCGACACCATTGACGCTTTCCGTTCCTGGCCCCATGGAATCGGCCTGAAAGTGACCGAGCGTCTTCCGGTTCTGCTGATCCGAAAAGACGGAAACTTCATCGAGGTGGACCGCGAAGGTGTCCGTTTCGCCATGGTTTCGCGGGCACCGAATGACATTCCGGCGCTGGAACTGGACGTCTCCCGCTCGGGTTCCGGCGCGGCCGGCCTGCGGCGCTTCGGCACCGACCGGCTCGTGCGGGAGGCCGTCACGGTGGCCGGCGCGCTTCCGGCAGCCGTCGCGCGGGAGACCCGGGCCGTCAAGGTCCGTAGCTACGACGACATCTCGCTGGAGTTGAGCGGCGGCCGGACCGTCGAGTGGGGCAGCGGCGACAGCGGCCGCGCCAAGGCCCGTTCGCTCACCGCTCTCATGAAAGCAGCTTCCGGCGCGCGGCACTTCGACGTGAGCGTCCCCACCGCCCCTGCGTCATCGGTGAGTTGACGCACATCAGCGCAGGCCAGCACCCTGGTTGGGCACTGCTACGGCTGATCACATAGGGTGAAAAGAAAAACGGGAGGTTCGGCGTGTTCGTTGAACGGGCGCCACTTGTCGACTTAGTGTCCTGTTCAGAAGACTCCAGGGAACACACACACTGGTAACCCTAAACTTCAGGGTTAGGGTTCGGGTCGGCGCTACGGACCGTCCCATTCGGCATCTGTCGTCCGGCGCGGGGCAACCGCGGTGGCGACAACGTAATTCGAGGCGAGAGGCCTTCGACGTGGCAGCACCGCAGAACTACCTCGCAGTCATCAAGGTCATCGGTGTCGGCGGCGGTGGTGTCAATGCCATCAACCGGATGATCGAAGTCGGTCTCAAGGGTGTCGAGTTCATCGCCATCAACACCGACGCACAGGCGCTGTTGATGAGCGACGCCGACGTCAAGCTCGACGTCGGCCGCGAACTCACCCGCGGACTCGGCGCCGGAGCCAACCCGGCCGTCGGCCGCAAGGCCGCCGAGGACCACCGCGAGGAGATCGAGGAGGTCCTCAAGGGGGCCGACATGGTCTTCGTGACGGCCGGTGAGGGCGGCGGCACCGGCACCGGCGGCGCGCCGGTCGTGGCCAACATCGCCCGCTCGCTGGGCGCCCTCACCATCGGCGTGGTCACCCGCCCGTTCACCTTCGAGGGGCGGCGCCGCGCCAACCAGGCCGAGGACGGCATCGCGGAACTGCGCGAAGAGGTCGACACCCTCATCGTCATCCCCAACGACCGGCTGCTGTCCATCTCGGACCGCCAGGTCTCGGTGCTCGACGCCTTCAAGTCGGCCGACCAGGTCCTGCTCTCCGGTGTCCAGGGCATCACCGACCTCATCACCACGCCCGGCCTGATCAACCTCGACTTCGCCGACGTGAAGTCGGTCATGTCCGAGGCCGGTTCGGCCCTCATGGGCATCGGCTCGGCCCGCGGCGACGACCGCGCCGTGGCCGCCGCCGAGATGGCGATCTCCTCGCCGCTGCTGGAAGCCTCCATCGACGGCGCCCGGGGCGTGCTGCTCTCCATCTCCGGCGGCTCCGACCTCGGCCTGTTCGAGATCAACGAGGCCGCCCAGCTGGTCAGCGAGGCCGCCCACCCCGAGGCCAACATCATCTTCGGCGCGGTCATCGACGACGCCCTCGGCGACGAGGTCCGGGTCACCGTGATCGCGGCCGGCTTCGACGGGGGCCAGCCGCCGGCCCGCCGGGACAACGTCCTCGGCTCGACCTCGGGCTCGGCCCGCCGCGAGGAGCCCGCTCCGGTGCGGCAGCCCGAGAGCCGCCCGTCCTTCGGTTCGCTCGGCAGCGTGACCCCGAAGGAGGAACCGGAGCCGGCGCCCGAGCCGGTCGCCGACATCCCGGTCGCCCCGCCGGTCCCGTCCTCGCGGACCTACTCGGACAGCGCGGCCGAGGAACTGGACGTACCGGACTTCCTCAAGTGATGCTCCTGACGTGATAGGACAGCGCAACATCGTGAACGGCGCGCATTTCGCCTTCACCGACCGGTGGGGCGGGGTGAGCGCCGTTCCGTACGAGGAACTGAACCTCGGCGGAGCGGTCGGCGACGACCCCGGTGCCGTGCGGACCAACCGTGAACTGGCCGCCAAGTCGCTGGGCCTCGACCCGGCGGACGTGGTCTGGATGAACCAGGTGCACGGGGCCGACGTCGCCGTGGTGGACGGGCCCTGGGATCCGGCGGCGCCGGTCCCGGCCGTCGACGCCCTCGTCACCGCCCGCCGGGGACTCGCCCTGGCGGTGCTCACCGCCGACTGCGTGCCGGTGCTGCTCGCCGACCCGGTCGCGCAGATCGCCGCAGCGGCCCACGCGGGCCGGCCCGGACTGGTCGCCGGGGTCGTCCCCGCCGCCGTACGGGCCATGATCGAACTCGGCGCCGAGCCCTCCCGGATCGTCGCCCGCACCGGCCCCGCCGTCTGCGGCCGGTGCTACGAGGTGCCGGAGGCGATGCGCGCCGAGGTGGGCGCCGTCGAGCCGGCGGCGCACGCCGAGACGAGCTGGGGCACTCCGGCGGTCGACGTGAGCGCCGGGGTGCACGCGCAGCTCGGGCGCCTCGGGGTGCACGACCGGGAGCAGTCGCCGGTGTGCACGCTGGAGTCGGGCGACCACTTCTCCTACCGCCGGGACCGCACCACCGGGCGGCTCGCGGGCTATGTGTGGCTGGACTGATGGGACATGACGGACCGTAGGGATGAACTCGCCAGAAACTTGGCGAAAGTGGAAGAGCGCATCGTGGCCGCGTGCGCGGCGGCCGGGCGCAAGCGGGAGGAGGTGACCCTGATCGTGGTCACCAAGACCTACCCGGCGAGCGATGTGCGGATCCTGTCGGAACTGGGGGTGCGCCAGGTCGCCGAGAACCGCGACCAGGACGCCGCCCCGAAGGCCGCCGCATGCTCGGATCTGCCTCTCACCTGGCACTTCGTCGGTCAACTGCAGACCAACAAGGTGCGCTCGGTGGTGGCCTACGCGGATGTCGTGCAGTCCGTCGACCGCCCCCGGCTCGTCGGCGCGCTGTCCAGGGAGGCGGCGCGCGCCGGGCGTGAGGTGGGGTGCCTCGTCCAGGTCGCGCTGGACGCGGGCCAGGGGCCGGCGGGGACGGCCGCGGAGGGTGAGCGCGGTGGCGTCGCGCCGGACGGAATCGAAGAGTTGGCCGACCTCGTCGCCCGGTCCCCGGGGCTGCGGCTCGACGGGCTGATGACCGTCGCCCCGCTCGCCGGGGAGTACGCGGGGCGCCAACAGGCGGCGTTCGAGCGCCTCATGGATTTGTCGACCGACCTGCGCCGCGCTCATCCGGCTGCGAACATGGTGTCGGCAGGGATGAGCGCGGACCTCGAACAGGCCGTGGCGGCCGGAGCGACACATGTGCGCGTCGGCACTGCGGTACTCGGAGTCCGCCCTAGGCTCGGGTAACGTCGCCAAGAAGTCGGACCACAGCAGAAAATATGGTCAATGCCCGTCGAACACGGGCGCAACGACCTCGTGGATCGCGGGCACTTGGCAGTCAGTCGATCCACCACAGAGCGGAGGACTCAGAGCATGGCCGGCGCGATGCGCAAGATGGCGGTCTACCTCGGCCTCGTGGAGGACGATGGGTACGACGGCCGCGGTTTCGATCCCGACGACGACTTCGAGCCCGAACTCGACCCGGAGCTGGAGCGGGATCATCGACGGCACGAACCGTCCCACCAGTCGCATGGTTCGCATCAGTCCCATCAAGCATCACCCAGGGACGAATCGGTGCGAGTGGTACAGCCTTCGGCGCCACGCGAGTCCGTCTCCCATTCGGCTTCGCTGCCCGCGGAATCGGGACGCCCGGCGCGGATCGCGCCCGTGGCATCCATCACACAAGAACGTCAGTCTCTGGAGAAGAACGCGCCGGTGATCATGCCCAAGGTTGTGTCGGAACGAGAGCCGTACCGGATCACCACGCTTCACCCCCGGACCTACAACGAGGCCCGTACCATCGGGGAACACTTCCGTGAGGGCACCCCGGTGATCATGAATCTGACTGAGATGGACGACACAGACGCGAAGCGACTTGTCGACTTTGCGGCCGGTTTGGTGTTTGGTCTTCACGGCAGCATCGAGCGGGTGACGCAGAAGGTGTTCCTGTTGTCGCCTGCTAACGTCGATGTCACGGCGGAGGACAAGGCCCGCATCGCAGAGGGCGGGTTCTTCAACCAGAGCTGAGACGCAGTAGCAGTACCGGAGAACGAAGCATGGAACAGGGGAGAGGGAAACGCAGGCCATGAGCGTGTTCGCGCAGGTGATCTACATCGCGCTGATGGTGTTCCTCATCGTGCTCATCTTCCGGTTGGTCATGGACTACGTCTTCCAGTTCGCCCGCTCGTGGCAACCCGGCAAGGCGATGGTGGTCGTTCTCGAGGCGACCTACACTGTCACCGATCCACCGTTGAAGCTTCTGCGGCGGTTCATTCCGCCGCTGCGTCTCGGGGGCGTGGCGCTCGACCTGTCCTTCTTCGTACTGATGATCATCGTCTACATCCTGATCACGATCGTGCAGAACGTGATGTGAGCGATGTGAGAGATACGGTCTTGCCGAATGCCGACGACTACGTTGAGGTGAAGAGATGCCGTTGACCCCCGAGGACGTGCGGAACAAGCAGTTCACGACCGTCCGCCTCCGAGAAGGCTATGACGAGGACGAGGTCGATGCCTTCCTCGACGAGGTCGAAGCCGAACTGACCCGTCTGCTCCGCGAGAACGAGGACCTGCGCGCCAAGCTGGCCGCGGCCACGCGCGCCGCTGCCCAGAACCAGCAGAACATGCGCAAACCTCCGGAGCAGGACCAACAGCAGGGCGGTATGCCGCAGCAGGGCATGCGAGGTCCCGGCGCTCCGGTACCCGCCGGGATATCGGGCCCGCCGCAGCAGCAGATGGGTGGCCCCATGGGTGGTCCGCCCCAGCTGCCGAGCGGTGCCCCGCAGCTGCCCGCCGGTCCCGGTGGTCAGGGTGGTCCGCAGGGCCAGGGTCCGATGGGTCAGGGTCCGATGGGCCAGAACCCCATGGGCCAGGGTCCGATGGGCCAGGGTCCGATGGGTCAGGGTCCGATGGGCCAGAACCCCATGGGTCAGGGTCCGATGGGCCAGAACCCCATGCAGCAGCAGATGGGCGGTCCGATGGGCGGCCCCATGGGCGGTCCGATGGGCGGCCCCGGTCAGGGCCCCGGTGGCGACAGCGCCGCCCGAGTCCTCTCGCTGGCCCAGCAGACCGCCGACCAGGCGATCGCCGAGGCCCGCTCCGAGGCCAACAAGATCGTCGGCGAGGCCCGCAGCCGTGCCGAGGGTCTGGAGCGTGACGCCCGTGCCAAGGCCGACGCGCTGGAGCGGGACGCGCAGGAGAAGCACCGCGTCGCCATGGGCTCCCTGGAGTCCGCGCGCGCCACGCTGGAGCGCAAGGTCGAGGACCTGCGCGGCTTCGAACGCGAGTACCGCACGCGTCTGAAGTCGTACCTGGAGTCGCAGCTGCGCCAGCTGGAGACCCAGGCCGACGACTCGCTGGCTCCGCCGCGCACCCCGGCCACCGCCTCCCTCCCGCCGTCCCCGGCGCCTTCCATGGCCCCGGCCGGCGCGAGTGCCCCGTCCTACGGCGGCAACCAGACGATGGGCGGCGGCCCGGCGCCCTCCGCTCCGTCGTACGGCGGCCAGCAGCAGATGACCCCGGCGATGACCCAGCCCATGGCTCCGGTCCGTCCCCAGGGCCCCTCGCCGATGGGTCAGGCTCCCTCGCCGATGCGCGGGTTCCTGATCGACGAGGACGACAACTGACGGCCGCGGCACGGTGAGTAGTACGCCGTAGGCGTCGGCAGCGTTCAAAAAGGGCGGGGCCCCGGATCCGATCCGGGGCCCCGCCCTTTTTACGCGTGTTGACGTCCTCCCACGGAAACCGTGCCCATCCGCAGGGGTGCGGGGTGCGGGGTGCGGGGCGCGGGGGCCGTATCGCCATGCGGCCGGCGCCGCGTGTGCGCGACCGGCCCCCGCGTCCCCGGGTCGCCGACGGCGAGGGTCACACCTTCCGCAGGCGGAACGTGAGCGACAGGCCGTCGTCGGTGAACGGCTCGCCGAAGGAGTCGTCCGCCTCGCCCTGGCCGAAGTCGGTCGCCAGGACCTCCTCGGCGATCAGACCGGTGTGCTCGCCCAGCGCGGCGGCGACCGCCGGATCGGTCGACCGCCACCGCAGCGCGATCCGGTCGGCGACGTCCAGACCGCTGTTCTTGCGGGCCTCCTGGATCAGCCGGATCGCGTCCCGGGCCAGACCGGCCTGCCGCAGCTCCTCGGTGATCTCCAGGTCGAGGGCGACCGTGGCCCCCGAGTCGGAGGCCACCGACCAGCCCTCGCGCGGGGTCTCCGTGATGATCACCTCGTCCGGTGCCAGCGTGACCGTCTCGCCGTCGACCTCCACCGACGCCGTGCCCTCGCGCAGCGCCAGGGACAGAGCGGCGGCGTCGGCCGCGGCGACGGCCTTGGCCACGTCCTGCACCCGCTTGCCGAACCGCTTGCCCAGCGCGCGGAAGTTGGCCTTGGCCGTGGTGTCGACCAGGGAACCGCCCACCTCGGACAGCGAGGCCAGCGAGGAGACGTTCAGCTCCTCCGTGATCTGCGTGTGCAGCTCGGGGTCGAGGGCCTCGAAGCCGGCGGCGGCGATCAGGGCCCGCTGCAGCGGCTGGCGGGTCTTGACGCCCGACTCCGCGCGCGTGGCCCGGCCCAGCTCCACCAGGCGGCGCACCAGGACCATCTGCTTCGACAGCTCCGGGTCGATCGCCGAGAGGTCCGCCTCGGGCCAGGACGCCAGGTGCACCGACTCCGGGGCGCCCGGGGTGACCGGCACGACCAGGTCCTGCCAGACCCGCTCGGTGATGAACGGCGTGAGCGGTGCCATCAGCTTCGTGACCGTCTCGACGACCTCGTGCAGGGTGCGCAGCGCGGCCTTGTCGCCCTGCCAGAAGCGGCGCCGCGAGCGGCGGACGTACCAGTTGGACAGGTCGTCGACGAACGCGGACAGCAGCTTGCCGGCGCGCTGGGTGTCGTACGCCTCCAGGGCCTGGGTCACCTGGTCGGTGAGCGCGTGCAGCTCCGACAGCAGCCAGCGGTCGATCAGCGGACGCTCGGCCGGGGCCGGGTCCCCGGGGCCGGGCGCCCAGTTCGACGTACGGGCGTACAGCGCCTGGAAGGCGACCGTGTTCCAGTACGTCAGCAGCGTCTTGCGGACGACCTCCTGGATGGTGCCGTGACCCACGCGGCGGGCCGCCCAGGGGGAGCCGCCGGCCGCCATGAACCAGCGGACCGCGTCCGCGCCGTGCCGGTCCATCAGCGGGATCGGATCCAGGGTGTTGCCCAGGTGCTTGGACATCTTGCGGCCGTCCTCGGCGAGGATGTGGCCGAGGCAGACGACGTTCTCGTACGACGACTTGTCGAAGACCAGGGTGCCGACCGCCATCAGCGTGTAGAACCACCCGCGCGTCTGGTCGATCGCCTCGGAGATGAACTGCGCCGGGTACCGGCTCTCGAACAGTTCCTTGTTCCGGTGCGGGTAGCCCCACTGCGCGAACGGCATCGAACCCGAGTCGTACCAGGCGTCGATGACCTCAGGTACACGCGTGGCCGTCTTCGCGCAGCCGTCGTGCGGGCAGGCGAAGGTGACCTCGTCGATGTACGGGCGGTGCGGGTCCAGCTCCGACTGGTCGGTGCCGGTCAGCTCGGTCAGCTCGGCGCGTGAGCCGACGCAGGTCAGGTGCTCGTCCTCGCAGCGCCAGATCGGCAGCGGGGTGCCCCAGTAGCGGTTGCGGGACAGCGCCCAGTCGATGTTGTTGTTCAGCCAGTCGCCGAAGCGGCCGTGCTTGACGGACTCCGGGAACCAGTTGGTCTTCTCGTTCTCCTGGATGAGGCGGTCCTTGACGGCCGTGGTGCGGATGTACCAGGAGGGCTGCGCGTAGTACAGGAGCGCGGTGTGGCAGCGCCAGCAGTGCGGGTAGCTGTGCTCGTAGGGCAGGTGCTTGAAGAGCCGGCCGCGCTGCTGGAGGTCCGCGGTGAGCTGTTCGTCCGCCTTCTTGAAGAAGACGCCGCCGACCAGCGGGAGACCCTCCTCGAAGGTGCCGTCGGGGCGGACCGGGTTCACGACCGGCAGGCCGTAGGCGCGGCAGACCCTCAGGTCGTCCTCGCCGAAGGCGGGGGACTGGTGGACCAGACCCGTACCGTCCTCGGTCGTGACGTATCCGGCGTTCACCACGTAGTGGGCGGGTGCTGGGAACTCCACCAGCTCGAACGGACGTTGATAGGTCCAGCGCTCCATCTCGGCGCCGGTGAAGGTCTGCCCCGTGGTCTCCCAGCCCTCGCCGAGCGCCTTGGCGACGAGCGGCTCGGCGACGACGAGCTGCTCCTCACCGTCGGTGGCGACGACGTAGGTGACCTCGGGGTGGGCGGCGACGGCGGTGTTGGAGACCAGGGTCCAGGGGGTCGTCGTCCACACCAGGAGCGCGGCCCGGCCCGCGAGCGGACCGGAGGTGAGCGGGAAACGGACGTACACGGAGGGGTCGACGACCGTCTCGTAGCCCTGTGCCAGCTCGTGGTCGGACAGGCCGGTGCCGCAGCGGGGGCACCAGGGGGCGACGCGGTGGTCCTGGACCAGCAGGCCCTTGCCGAAGATCTCCTTGAGCGACCACCACACGGACTCGATGTAGGCGGGGTCCATGGTGCGGTAGGGGTCGTTGAGGTCGGTCCAGTACCCCATGCGGGTCGTGAGCGCCTCGAAGGCGTCGGTGTGGCGGGTCACCGACTCGCGGCACTTGGCGTTGAACTCGGCGATGCCGTACTTCTCGATGTCCTGCTTGCCGGAGAAGCCCAGCTCCTTCTCGACCGCCAGCTCCACCGGGAGGCCGTGGCAGTCCCAGCCGGCCTTGCGGGCCACGTGGTAGCCGCGCATGGTGCGGAAGCGGGGGAAGACGTCCTTGAAGACGCGCGCCTCGATGTGGTGGGCGCCGGGCATGCCGTTGGCGGTGGGCGGGCCCTCGTAGAACACCCATTCGGGGCGGCCCTCGGACTGCTCCAGGGTCTTGGCGAAGATCTTCTGCTCGCGCCAGAAGTCGAGCACGGCGTGCTCGAGCGCGGGCAGGTCGACCTGGGCGGGCACCTGGCGGTACGTCGGCGCTGTCATCTGCGGGCTTCCTCCAACGGACTTGCTGCCTTCCGTCGGAGGGACGAGAGCCGGATGACTTCCGGACGCCGTGTGCGGCGCGCTCCCGCGGTACCACCCTCCTTGGCTCTCCGGTGTGCCGTACGCACCGGGAAGCCCCCTCATTGGGGTCGCGATGCCGGGTCTAGCGGCCACTGCTCGGCGCTGCGGCTTTCTTCCGGCGGCTCCGGGGTGATCTTCACGTCGCGCTCGCCCCCGGGCTCACACCGTCCCCGGGTCGCTCTGGGCTGCGTACGCCGCTACTCGTCCCCATCCACGCTTCTCGCTCCGCCCAGTGTACGGCGCCCCGCCGACAGCGGCCGACCGGTTTTCCAGGCGCCGGCGGCTCGGGCGGCTCACGGGCCGGGATGACCCGAATGGCGAGGTACGCCTGTTCGCATCCTGGGATGTCCGCACCGGCGGATTACCCGGCGGGTTGCTGGGCACAACGCATGCAGGCTTGCTGCGCGGGGGTCGCGGGGCGGGCGGATCGGGCGGCGTGCCCCGTTGCCGCGGGACTCAAGTCGATTTATCGTCCCAGCACGATTCGCCTGCAAAATCACAATATGTGAAGGGGCCGCGGCCATGGTGGCGAAGAAGACCGCCGTACAGCAGCCGGCGTCCGGCCGGTCCGCCCAGGGGGTCGGCGGAAAGAAGACCGCGTCGGCCGGGACCGGGGCGGCTTCCGCGCGTTCGCCGAAGCCGGCGGTCCGGGGGGAGGGGAGTGGCGGACGGGCGGCTGCGGAGACGGCTGTGGTGACCGGCAGGAGGAGCCGCGTCCGGGAAACGGGCGGTGGTCGGGACGGCGGCCGCGAAGGGAAGACCGCCGCCGAGAAGCCGGCGGCCAGGAAGCCCGCCGCGAAGAAGGCGGCGGTGTCCGCGGCGGACGCCGGGAAGGCGACCGCGAGGAGCCCGGCCGCCGGGGAGGGCGCGGGCGGGGAGGGCGCGGGCGGGACGCAGCCCTCCGGGGCGACGGCCGTGACGAAGACGGCCGTGACGAAGACGGCCGTGACGAAGACGGGCGGGAAGAAGGCGGGCGGGAAGAAGGCTTCGGCCAGGAAGCCGGCTGCGAAGAAGGCGGTCGCCGGGAGGGCCGTCGACGTGACGGCGGCTGCCGCGGTGAGCGGCGGGGATACCTCGCCCGAGGCGGCGGCGCCGGTGGCGGAGGCGGGCGGGAAGAGGGCAGTCAGGAAGCCGACCGAGAAGAAGGCGGCCGGCCGTGCGAAGAGACCGGCCGGCGAGAAGGCGGGCGACGCGAAGGCGGGCGACGCGAAGGCGGGTGGTGAACAGGCCGCGGTCTTCGCGGGAGCGGACGTCGGCGAGGCCGTCGGGAAGGTGGGTGCCGTGGCGGGGGGCGGTGTGGGCGAGGGCGTCTCGGGGCAGAGCGTTTCCGGGAAGGGCACCTCCAAGGGGGCGGCGGAGAAGAGCACGGCCAAGAAAGCGGGCGCGGCGCGGGCCGCGAAGCAGACGGGAGCCACGACAGTGGTGGTGAAGAAGACTCCTGACACGGCCGCGGCGGAGCAGACCGCCGTACCCAAGGCGCGGGGCACCGCGGCGGCACCCGGCGAACTGGCGGTACGCCCGGGCGAGGACCCCTGGACCCCGGCGGAGGTCGCGGAGGCGCGCACCGAGCTGATGTCCGAGACGGCCCGGCTGCAGGCCGAGATCACCGCCTCCGAGGAGTCCCTGGCCGGCCTGATGCGGGACTCGGGAGACGGCGCGGGCGACGACCAGGCGGACACCGGCACCAAGAACATCACGCGCGAGCACGAACTGGCGCTGGCCGCCAACGCGCGCGAGATGCTGATCCAGACCGAGCGCGCCCTGCAGCGGTTGGACGCGGGCACCTACGGCCTGTGCGAGAACTGCGGCAACCCCATCGGCAAGGCCCGGATGCAGGCCTTCCCCAGGGCCACCCTGTGCGTGGAGTGCAAGCAGAAGCAGGAACGCCGCTACTGAGCGAGTGGGCCGCCCGGGCCGTACCGTAGTCTCGTCCTCGGTCAGGCATCTAGGTTGAGGGACTCAAGTGGCAGAGGCGGAGCGCATCATCGGTACGCCGGGCACCCCGGACGACAGCGGCGAGCGGACGGCGGCCGACCGGGCCCCGGGCGCGTCCGATACGCAGGGGCAGGCCCCGGCCCGGCGGCCCGGCCGCGGGCGCCGGGTGGTCGTGCTGTTCGCGGTGGCCGCGTTCGCCTACGCCCTCGACCTGATCAGCAAGATCATCGTGGTCAGGAAGCTGGAGCACCGCGAACCGATCAAGGTGGTCGGGGACTGGCTGGAGTTCCACGCCATCCGCAACCCGGGCGCCGCCTTCGGCTTCGGCGCGGCCTTCACGGTCATCTTCACGCTCATCGCGGCGGCCGTGATCGTCGTGATCATCCGCCTGGCCCGCAAGCTCTACAGCCTGCCCTGGGCGATCGCCCTCGGCCTGCTGCTCGGCGGCGCGCTCGGCAACCTCACCGACCGGATCTTCCGGGCCCCGGGCGTCTTCGAGGGCGAGGTCGTCGACTTCATCGCTCCCAAGGGCTTCGCGGTGTTCAACCTGGCCGACTCCGCGATCGTGTGCGGCGGCATCCTGATCGTGCTGCTGTCCTTCCGCGGTCTGGACCCGGACGGCACGGTCCACAAGGACTGAGCGCACGCACTGGCGTACGGCGTTGTCGGACCCGTCCGGCATACTCGTCGGGTGAGCACGATTCCCGAGATCCGTACCCTGCCCGTGCCCGACGGTCTGGAGGGCGAGCGCGTCGACGCCGCCATCTCCCGGATGTTCGGCTTCTCCCGTACCAAGGCGGCGGAGCTGGCCGCCGCGGGCAAGGTCCAGGTCGACGGCGCGGTGGTCGGCAAGTCCGAGCGGGTGAGCGGCGGCGCCTGGCTGGAGGTCGAGATGCCGCAGGCGCCCGCGCCGGTGCAGGTGGTCGCCGAGCCGGTCGAGGGCATGGAGATCGTGCACGACGACGACGACGTGGTGGTGATCGTCAAGCCGGTCGGCGTCGCCGCCCACCCCAGCCCCGGCTGGACCGGCCCGACAGTCATCGGCGGTCTCGCCGCCGCCGGGTACCGGATCTCCACCTCCGGCGCCGCCGAGCGCCAGGGCATCGTGCACCGCCTGGACGTGGGCACGTCCGGCCTGATGGTGGTGGCCAAGTCGGAGTACGCGTACACGTCGCTCAAGCGCCAGTTCAAGGAGCGCACGGTCGACAAGCGCTACCACACCCTCGTGCAGGGCCACCCCGACCCGACGAGCGGCACGATCGACGCCCCCATCGGCCGCCACCCCCAGCACGACTACAAGTGGGCGGTCACGGCCGACGGCAAGCCCTCCGTGACCCACTACGACCTCATCGAGGCCTTCCGCGCCGCCTCCCTGCTCGACGTGAAGCTGGAGACCGGCCGCACCCACCAGATCCGCGTCCACATGGCCGCCCACCGCCACCCCTGCGTCGGCGACCTCACCTACGGCGCCGACCCCACCCTCGCCAAGCGGCTGCGCCTGACTCGGCAGTGGCTGCACGCCGTGCGGCTCGGCTTCGAGCACCCGGGGGACGGCCGGTGGGCCGAGTTCGAGTGCGACTACCCCGAGGACCTCCAGCTGGCGCTCGACCAGGTCCGCGAGGAGACCTACGGGTGAGCGCGGCCTACCGCGTGCGCGTCGCCGAGGACCCCGCCGACCGCGAGGCCTGCTTCGCCGTGCGCAAGCGGGTGTTCGTCGTCGAGCAGGGCGTCCCGCAGGACATCGAGTACGACGCGTACGACGCCGTGGCCGTGCACCTGCTGGCCGTCCGGGAGGACGGGGTGGCACTCGGCACCGGCCGTCTGCTGTACGGCGAGGCGGCCGCCGACAAGACCGGCGGTGACGCGTCCGTCGGCTCCCTGGGGCGGCTCGCGGTGACCCAGGAGGCGCGCGGTCTCGGTGTCGGCGTGGCCCTCGTGCGGGCCGTCGAGGAGGCCGCACGCGCGCGTGGACTCACGGCCGTGGACCTGCACGCGCAGACCCACGCCCTGGGCTTCTACGAGCGGCTCGGGTACGCGGCCTACGGCCCGGAGTTCGCGGACGCCGGGATCTCGCACCGGGCGATGCGCCGCGCCCTATGAGGTAGCCGCGCCCCCGCCCGGGCCGGTGGCCGGCACGGCATGGCAGGCTTGAGGCCTGCGGTGTGATCGTCGACTCCCGGGAGCGTGGGCCGTGGACCAGTTGGCCCTGTTGTTCGTGCTGCTCCTCGGGGCCTTGGTGAGCGTCCCGGTCGGAGACCGGCTCGGGCTTCCCGCGCCGGTGCTGATGACCCTCCTCGGGATAGCGCTCGCGGTGGCCGATTTCGTACCGAACGTGGACATCCCACCCGAGCTGATCCTGCCCGCGCTGCTGCCACCGCTGCTGTACGCCGCCGTACGCCGCACCTCCTGGCGGCAGTTCACGGCCAACAAACGGCCGATCTTCCTGCTCGCCGTCGCCCTGGTGTTCATCACCACGGTGTGCGTGGCCGCCGTCGCCTCGGCGATCGTGCCCGGACTGCCGATCGCCGGCGCCGTCGCGCTGGGCGCGCTGGTGGCCCCGCCCGACCCGGTCGCCGCGACCGCCGTCGCCGGACAGCTCGGGCTGCCGCGCCGGCTGGTGTCGATCCTGGAGGGCGAGGGGCTGTTCAACGACGTGACGGCCATCGTGCTCTACCACGTGGCGATCGCCGCCGTCGTCAGCGGCGCCTTCTCGCCCTGGCGCGCCGGGCTCGACCTCGTCCTGTCGGCCGTGGTCGCGGTCGCGGTGGGGCTGGCGCTGGGCTGGGGCGCCAACAAGCTGCTGGACCTGCTGGGCGACGCGACCCTGCAGATCGGCCTGACCCTCCTGGTGCCGTACGCCTCCTACGTGCTCGCCGAGGAGCTGCACGGCTCGGGGGTGCTGGCCGTGCTGACCACCGCGCTGTTCCTCGCCGAGTACGCCATCGGCGCCGACGACGTGCTGACCCGGCTGGCCGGGCACACCTTCTGGGACATCATCGACACCCTCGTCACCGGGGTCGCCTTCGGGCTGATCGGTCTGGAGCTGCACAACGCGATCCGCACGGCGTCCGGGCGATGGGGCGAACTGCTCGGCTGGGCGGCGGCGATCGTGGGCGTGGTGGTGCTGGTACGGCTGCTGTACCTGCTGCCGGCGACCTGGCTGACCAAACGGCTGCACGCCAACCGGGACTACGACGAGGAGATCCCGACCGGCTGGCGGGAGACCATCGTGATGTGGTGGTCCGGGATGCGCGGGGTGGCCTCGGTGGCGCTGGCGCTCGCCATCCCGCTCAGGACCGACGACGGCTCCCCCTTCCCCGACCGGGACGAGATCGTCTTCATCGCCTTCGGGGTGATCATCGTGACGCTGGTGCTCCAGGGGCTGACGCTGCCCTGGCTGGTGAAGCGGCTCGGGGTGCGGGCCGACTCCGAGCGGGAGAAGGAATTCGAGAAACAGCTGGCCGTGCGGGCGGCGAAGGCGGCCAAGCGCCGGCTCCGGGAGATCGAGGACGTCGAGGATCTGCCCGAGGACCTGTCCGAGCTGATGCTGCGCCGCGCCTTCGAGATCGGCGTGCGGATCAGTCCGGACATCGGGGAGGAGGAGCGGCGCGAGGCCCATGAGCAGCGGGTGCGGCGGCTGAGGCGGGTACGGCGGATCCAGGGGGAGATGCTGAGCGCCGCCCGGCACGAGGTGCTGGCGGCGCGCAGCGAGCCCGGCGCCGACCCGGAGATCGTGGACCGGGTGCTGCGCCACCTCGATGTGCGCAGCCTGCGCTGACCGCCGGCGTCAGCCCCGGCCGGTGCGGGGGAACTCGTAGGCGTTGCGGAGCGCGGCCCCGTCGGGGGACGGGACGCGGGTCGGCGGGAGCACCGCGTCCGAGGTGTTGACCCGGGGGAGCGCGTAGGGGTGCTCCGCCGACAGCCAGGTGATCATCTTCTCCCGGACCGTGACCCGTACCGTCCATATGTCGTCCGAGTCCTTGGCGGTCACCAGGGCCCGCACCTGGATGGTGTTCGGGCTGGTGTCCGTCACCTGCAGCCCGTAGGCGCGGCCGTCCCAGGCCGGACACTGGCGCAGGATGTCGCGCAGCTTCTCGCGCATGGCCTCGATCGGCGCCCCGTGGTCGAGGTGCCAGTAGACGATGCCCGTCATCTGCGGAGTGCCTCGCGACCAGTTCTCGAACGGGTTGGAGGTGAAGTACGACACCGGCATGGTGATCCGGCGCTCGTCCCAGGTCCGCACGGTCAGGAAGGTCAGGGTGATCTCCTCGACCGTTCCCCACTCGCCGTCCACGACCACCGTGTCGCCTATGCGCACCATGTCGCCGAAGGCGATCTGCAGCCCCGCGAACATGTTCGCCAGGGTGGACTGGGCGGCGACACCGGCGACGATGCCCAGGATGCCGGCCGAGGCCAGCAGCGAGGCACCGGCCGCGCGCATCTCCGGGAACGTCAGCAGCATCGAGGCGATCGCCACCACGATGACGACCGCGGAGACCACCCGCATGATCAGCTCGACCTGGGTCCGCACCCGGCGCACCCGCGCCGCGTCGCGGTGCACGCGCGCGTACCGGCTGTAGGTCGTCTCGACGACCGCCGCCGCGATCCGGATGACCAGCCAGGCGGCCGACCCGATCAGCACCAGCGTCAGCGTCCGGCCGATCCCCGCCTGGTGCCCCTGCAGCAGCCCGGCCTGGTCGTAGGAGCCTCTGAGCAGGGCGGCGCACAGCACGAGCTGGTAGGGGATGCGCGCGCGGCGCAGCTGCCCCCACAGCGGTGTGTCGCGCTGTCGGTCGTCGGCCTTGCGCAGCAGTCGGTCCGTGGCCCAGCCGATGGCCAGGGTGAGCAGGACGGAGCTGCCGAGCACCAGTAGGGGTCGGAGCACGTTCTCCATGCCTGCGCTCCTAACCGGAGGGCGGGGCGGATGAACATGTGACTTCCGCCGCTTCCTGGGTACGGGCGCCGCGCGGCCCCTCTTCCCCGGCTGGCACCATGGCCTCATGAACATCATGCTCTTTCACTCGGCCTACGGCCTCAGGCCCGCGGTGCGCCAGGCCGCGGACCGGCTGCGCGCCGCCGGGCACGAGGTGGGGACGCCGGACCTCTTCGAGGGACGCACGTTCGACACGGTCGAGGAGGGCATGGCCTTCCACGAGGGCATCGGCAAGGACGAACTGCTCAAGCGGGCCGTGCTGGCCGCGGCGCCCTACTCGGGGCGGGGGCTGGTGTACGCCGGGTTCTCGCTGGGCGCCTCCGTCGCGCAGACCCTGGCGCTCGGCGACGAGAAGGCCCGCGGACTGCTGCTCCTGCACGGTACGTCGGACATCGCCGCGACCGCGCGGGTGGACGAGCTGCCGGTGCAGCTGCACGTGGCCGAGCCGGACCCGTTCGAGACGGACGACTGGCTGAGCGCCTGGTACCTGCAGATGGGCCGGGCGGGCGCGGACGTGGAGGTGTACCGGTACGCCGGGGCCGGACACCTCTACACCGACCCCGGCCTGCCCGACTACGACGAGGAGGCCGCCGAGGCCACCTGGCGGGTGGCGCTCGGCTTCCTGGAGAGCCTGTAGGTCACGGCTACACCGGGTCGTAGGTGCGTTCCACCTTCTGTGTGCCGCTGCGGGTGCGGTACGAGCGCTCCCAGGACGAGGCCGCGTTCGCGTCGGTGCGGTCGGACAGGACGTAGTAGTCCATCTGCGCGCGCTCGGCGGTGAGGTCGAGGACGCCGTAGCCGTGGCGGTCGGTGTCGACCCAGTGCACATGCCGGTTGGCGGCCCTGATGATCGGGGCGGCCACCGCGGAGACCGTGCCCTCGGGGACCTTCACGATGTCGTCGAGGTTGTCGGAGGTCACCGAGGTGATCACGAACTCGGTGGCGGCCGAGGCCGACAGCGGGTAGGTGCCGGCGTCCACCGGCACGTCGTTGGCCCACGACATGTGGATGTCACCCGTCAGGAAGACGGTGTTGCCGATGGCGTTCGTGTGCAGGTGGTCGAGCAGTTCGCGGCGGTCGTGGGTGTAGCCGTCCCACTGGTCGGTGTTGAGGGCGAGTCCCTCCTGGGGCAGGCTGAGCAGCTTGGCGAGCGGCTTGAGCAGGTCGGCGGAGAGCGAGCCGATGACGAACGGCGCGATCATCACCGAGTTGCCGACCAGCCGCCACTTGGTGTCGGACGCCGTCAACCCGGCCTTGAGCCAGTCGAGTTGGGCGCGCCCGGTGATCGTACGGTTCGGGTCGTCGACCGAGCCGCTGCCGGAGGAGGACTGCTGGGAGCGGAAGGAGCGCAGGTCCAGCAGGGAGAGGTCGGCGAGCTTGCCGAAGCGCAGCCGGCGGTAGGTGGTGCCGGCGATCGCGGGACGGACCGGCATCCACTCGAAGTAGGCCTGCTTGGCGGCCGCCTTGCGGTCGGTCCAGGTGCCCTCGGCGCCCTCGGTGTGGTTGACCGCGCCGCCCGACCAGGCGTTGTCGGCGAACTCGTGGTCGTCCCAGATCGCCACGACCGGTGCCTTCAGATGCAGGGCCTGCAGGTCGGGGTCGGTCTTGTACCTGCCGTGCCGGGTGCGGTAGTCGGCGAGGGTGATGATCTCGTTCGCCGGCTCGTGCGGACGGACCACCGTGCCCCGGGCCGCGTACTCGCCGCTCTTGTACTCGTAGATGTAGTCGCCGAGGTGCAGCCAGGCGTCCAGGTCGTTGCGGGCGGCGAGGTGCCGGTAGGCGGCGAAGTAACCGGCCTCCCAGTTGGCGCAGGTCACCACGCCGAAGCGCAGGCCCGCCACGCTCGCGTCCGCCGCCGGCGCGGTGCGGGTGCGCGCCACCGGGGACTCGGCCGCACCGGCCGAGAAGCGGAACCAGTAGTCGGTGGCCGGGTCCAGGCCGCGGATGTCGGCCTTGACGGTGTGGTCGGAGGCGGCACTCGCCGTCACCGACCCCTTGGCGACGACGTTCGTCAGCGCCTTGTCCCTGGCGACGACCCAGCTCACCTCGGTGTCCGGGCCGAGCCCGGAGCCGGGCGTCGCCTCGGCCGTGGGCGTCACCCGGGTCCACAGCAGGACGCCGTCGGGCAGCGGATCGCCGGAGGCGACGCCGTGCAGGAAGGCGGGCACGTCGGCGGCGGCCCGGGCGGGCAGGGCGGCGGCGAGCGGGCCGGCCAGAACAGCGGTGGCCGCCGCGGCCTTGACGACCGTACGGCGGCGGGGCGAGAGGGAGTTGGCGCCCTCGAAGGCCTCGGATGATCTGTATCGACTGGTCACGACCGATCAGGTTACTGATCGGTACGAAGGAAGGGCGGGCGAACTCCGTAAGTTCGCCCGCCCTTCATGCCGTGGCTGTGCCCGGCTGGGTCCTGTCAGCCAGGGCCTAGGCCTTCAGGGCCGCGTCCACCAGGCGGTTGAAGTCCGCAACCGACATGGGCGGGTTGCCGGTGGGCTGGCCGTTGGTGGTGAGCAGCTTGCCGTTCATCACGAAGCTCGGCGTGCCGGAGACGCCGTCCTTGTTGTTGTCGAAGGTCGCCGACATGGCCATGGCCCAGGCGTCGTAGGTGCCCTTCTTCACCGCGTTCTGGAACTGGGTGTTGTTCTTCAGCGCGGGAACGGTGTCGGCGACCTTGATGAGGTAGGCGTCGTCCTTGAACTTGTCGGTCGTCTCGTCCGGGTGCCACGTCGTCGAGTACAGCGCGCTCTTGTACTCCAGGAACGCCTCCGGGCTGACGTTCAGCGCGGCGCCCAGCGCGCTCAGCGCGTTCTTGGAGCCCTGCCCGTTGTCCTTGTTGTCGATGAACGTGCCACCGATGTACTGGATCTTGTACTTGCCGTCGTCGACGTCCTTCTTCACCGTCGCGCCGACGGTCTGCTCGAACGAGGCGCAGATCGGGCAGCGCGGGTCCTCGTAGACCTTCAGGGTCTTCTTGGCGGTGCTCTTGCCGATGACGACGGTGGTGCCCTTGGCGCCGGTGGTGTTGGCGGGGGCGACGACCTTGGCGTCCTTCAGGCCCGCCCAGTAGGCGGGCTTGTTGGCCTGGACGACGGCGTAACCTATGCCGCCGGCCGCCGCCAGCACGGCCACGACCGAGCCGGCCACGATGGCCTGCCGCTTGGCCTTGGCCCGCCTGGCCTGCCGCTCGCGCTCCTCGCGCAGCCGCTCCCGGGCCGCCGTCTTCGCCGTCTGGCTGTTCCGCTTGCTCATGCTGGTGTTCTCCCTGGGGGACGCGCACAGGTCGTACGCGGGATACGGGTGGGGGACTGGGTCGTACTCAGCCGTGCTTCAGGCGAACGCGACCGGATACGGCGGTCCACGCCGTCCCAGGGAGTGCACGAGGATCCGCTCGAGCGCGGGGGCCGCGAGGCGGCCGGTGTGCCGTACCCGCCGGACCGCCGCGGCCGGCCGGACGGCCACCGCGGCGGCCGCCAGCAGCAGCGGCCGGAAGGTGGTGGCGGCCACCGCGCGGACCAGCTGGGTCAGCGCGCGCTCGCCGCGCCGCAGCCAGGCGGCGGCGAGCAGGCCGACGGCGACGTGCGCGGCGAGCAGCAGCCAGGCGGTCGCCGGGCCGGCGTGCGCGAGCAGGGCGGCCAGCCGGTCGGTGCCGGTGGCCGTCACCCGCGTCAGCGGGGTGCCGACCGGGTTCCCGCCGCCGCACAGCACGTCCCAGCCGACCGAGCGCAGCGGGCCGGCGACGGGGCCGCCCGCGCGGCCGTAGCAGACGTGCTGGCCGGTGGTGAAGACGGTGTCCGCGGCCAGCTCCAGCGGCACCAGCAGGGCGGCGATCCGGCCGAAGCCGCGCTCGCGGCCCGCCAGCGCGTACGCCAGCCCGAACACGGCGAGGGCGACCACGGCCACCGTGTTCGCCGGCAGCGCGACCCGGGACAGCAGGACGTGCGACGCGGTGCTGAGCGTCACGACCAGTGCCGTGAACAGTGCCGCGCGTACGGCTCTGAGCTGGGTCCCGGATATGTCCATAGCGTGGAGAGTGTGTCATGGGCCGCTGTAAGGGACCCCTAAAAGGTCCCTTCGAGCGGCCGGTCGGTCACAGGCCGGGGATCCGCCCGTTGCGGAACAGGTCGACGAAGATCTGGTGGTCGGCACGCGCGCGTGCGCCGTAGCCGTGCGCGAAGTCGGTCAGCAGGTCCGCGAAGCCCTCCTCGTCGGCCGCGATCGCCGCGTCGATCGCCCGCTCCGTGGAGAACGGCACCAGGGACTCGCCGGACTGGTCGTCCGCCGCCGCGTGCATCGTGGCCGTGGCCCGGCCGAGGTCCGCGACGACGGCCGCGATCTCCTCCGGGTCGTCGATGTCGTCCCAGTCCAGGTCGACCGCGTACGGCGACACCTCGGCGACCAGCTGGCCCGCGCCGTCCAGCTCGGTCCAGCCCAGCCACGGGTCGGCGTGCGCCTGCAGGGCGCGCTGGGAGATCACCGTGCGGTGGCCCTCGTGCTGGAAGTAGCCGCTGATCGCGGGGTCGGTGACGTGCCGGGAGACGGCCGGGGTCTGGGCCTGCTTGATGTAGATCACGACGTCGTTCTCCAGGGCGTCGCTGTGCCCCTCCAGGAGGATGTTGTACGACGGCAGCCCGGCCGAGCCGATGCCGATGCCGCGCCGCCCCACCACGTCCTTGACCCGGTAGGAGTCCGGGCGGGCCAGGGAGGCGTCAGGCAGCGTCTCCAGGTAGCCGTCGAAGGCCGCCAGCACCTTGTAGCGGGTGGCCGCGTCCAGCTCGATCGAGCCGCCGCCCGGCGCGAAGCGGCGCTCGAAGTCGCGGATCTCGGTCATCGACTCCAGCAGTCCGAAGCGGGTCAGCGAGCGCGCGTCACGCAGCGCGTCCAGCAGCGGGCCCTGCGCGGTGTCCAGGGTGAACGGCGGCACCTCGTCGCTCTTGGCGCCGGTCGCGAGCGCGTGCACCCGCTCGCGGTAGGCCGCCGCGTAGACCGTCACCAGCTCGGTGATCTGGTCGTCACCGAGCGCCTTCGCGTACCCGATGAGGGCGACGGAGGCGGCGAAGCGCTTCAGGTCCCAGGTGAAGGGGCCGACGTACGCCTCGTCGAAGTCGTTGACGTTGAAGACCAGACGGCCGTTGGAGTCCATGTACGTGCCGAAGTTCTCGGCGTGCAGGTCGCCGTGGATCCACACGCGCGAGGTGCGCTCGTCCAGGTACGGGCCGCCCCGCCGGGAGCCGAAATCCGTGTTCGCGGTCAGGTCGTGGTAGAAGAGCGCCGCCGTGCCCCGGTAGAACGCGAAGGCCGAGGCCGCCATCTTGCGGAACTTCACCCGGAACGCGGCCGGGTCGGCGGCCAGGAGCCGGCCGAAGGCGGTGTCGAAGACGGCGAGGATCTCCTCGCCGCGCTGCTCGTCGTTGAGCTGGGGGACCGACATCGCTGGGTGCCTCCTGGTGCGGGGATGTGTTCGACGGCATGGATGTGTACGACGGCGTGTGCGTCGTCTCCAACGGGTGAGCGGTCACGGAAGTGCCCGCGACTCTCGCAGTGAAGGTACGCGGCCGAGCCGTCCGGGTGTCAGTCCCGAGGCATAGACTTCGACGCTGACCCCAGGACTGTCCGCCAGCCCGTCGCCGAGTGTTTTCCATGGAGGCCACGCCGTGTCGAAGCCGCCCTTCACGCACCTGCACGTCCACACCCAGTACTCGCTGCTGGACGGTGCCGCGCGGCTGAAGGACATGTTCAACGCCTGCAACGAAATGGGCATGACGCACATCGCCATGTCCGACCACGGAAACCTCCACGGGGCGTACGACTTCTTCCACTCCGCGAAGAAGGCCGGGGTCACCCCGATCATCGGCATCGAGGCGTATGTCGCCCCGGAGTCCCGGCGCAACAAGCGCAAGATCCAGTGGGGCCAGCCGCACCAGAAGCGGGACGACGTGTCCGGTTCGGGTGGTTACACGCACAAGACGATCTGGGCGGCGAACGCGACCGGCCTGCACAACCTCTTCCGCCTCTCCTCGGACGCGTACGCCGAGGGCTGGCTGCAGAAGTGGCCCCGGATGGACAAGGAGACCATCTCCCAGTGGTCCGAGGGCCTGATCGCCTCCACCGGCTGCCCCTCCGGCGAGTTGCAGACCCGGCTGCGCCTCGGCCAGTACGACGAGGCCCTGAAGTCGGCCGCCGAGTACCAGGACATCTTCGGCAAGGACCGCTACTTCCTGGAGCTGATGGACCACGGCATCGACATCGAGCACCGGGTCCGCGACGGCCTCCTCGACATCGGCCGCAAGCTCGGCATCCCCCCGCTGGTGACGAACGACTCGCACTACACGTACGCCCACGAGGCGGGCGCCCACGACGCGCTGCTGTGCATCCAGACCGGCAAGAACCTCTCGGACCCCGACCGCTTCAAGTTCGACGGCACCGGCTACTACCTCAAGTCCACGGACGAGATGTACGCCATCGACTCCTCGGACGCCTGGCAGGAGGGCTGCCGCAACACCCTCCTGGTCGCCGAGCAGATCGACACCACCGGCATGTTCGAGGCGAAGAACCTCATGCCGAAGTTCGACATCCCCGAGGGCTACACCGAGGTGACCTGGTTCAAGGAGGAGGTCCGCCGCGGCATGGAGCGCCGCTTCCCGGGCGGCATCCCCGAGGACCGCCAGAAGCAGGTCGAGTACGAGATGGACGTCATCATCCAGATGGGGTTCCCGGGCTACTTCCTCGTCGTCGCCGACTTCATCATGTGGGCGAAGAACAACGGCATCGCGGTCGGCCCCGGCCGAGGCTCCGCGGCCGGCTCGATCGTCGCCTACGCCATGGGCATCACCGACCTCGACCCGATCCCGCACGGCCTGATCTTCGAGCGGTTCCTCAACCCCGAACGCGTCTCCATGCCCGACGTCGACATCGACTTCGACGAGCGCCGGCGCGTCGAGGTCATCAGGTACGTGACGGAGAAGTACGGCTCCGACAAGGTCGCCATGATCGGCACCTACGGCAAGATCAAGGCGAAGAACGCCATCAAGGACTCCGCGCGCGTGCTCGGCTACCCGTACGCCATGGGAGACCGCCTCACCAAGGCCATGCCCGCCGACGTCCTGGGCAAGGGCATCGACCTCAACGGCATCACCGACCCCTCGCACCCGCGCTACAGCGAGGCGGGCGAGATCCGCGCGATGTACGAGAACGAGCCGGACGTGAAGAAGGTCATCGACACCGCCAAGGGCGTCGAGGGCCTGGTCCGGCAGATGGGTGTGCACGCGGCCGGCGTGATCATGTCCAGCGAGACCATCACCGAGCACGTCCCGGTCTGGGTCAGGCACACCGACGGTGTGACCATCACCCAGTGGGACTACCCGAGCTGCGAGTCGCTCGGCCTGCTGAAGATGGACTTCCTCGGCCTGCGCAACCTGACGATCATGGACGACGCCGTCAAGATGGTGAAGTCCAACAAGGGCATCGACATCGACCTGCTGTCGCTGCCGCTGGACGACCCCACGACCTTCGAACTGCTCCAGCGCGGCGACACCCTCGGCGTCTTCCAGTTCGACGGCGGCCCCATGCGCTCGCTGCTGCGCCTGATGAAGCCCGACAACTTCGAGGACATCTCCGCCGTCTCCGCGCTCTACCGTCCCGGCCCGATGGGCATGGACTCGCACACCAACTACGCGCTGCGCAAGAACAAGCTCCAGGAGATCACGCCGATCCACAAGGAGCTGGAGGAGCCCCTCGAAGAGGTCCTCGCGGTCACCTACGGCCTGATCGTCTACCAGGAGCAGGTGCAGAAGGCCGCCCAGATCATCGCGGGCTACTCGCTCGGCGAGGCCGACATCCTGCGCCGCGTGATGGGCAAGAAGAAGCCCGACGAACTGGCGAAGAACTTCACCATCTTCCAGGCCGGCGCCCAGAAGAACGGCTACAGCGACGAGGCCATCCAGGCCCTGTGGGACGTGCTGGTCCCGTTCGCCGGCTACGCCTTCAACAAGGCGCACTCGGCCGCGTACGGCCTGGTGTCGTACTGGACGGCCTACCTCAAGGCGAACCACCCCGCCGAGTACATGGCCGCGCTCCTCACGTCCGTCAAGGACGACAAGGACAAGTCGGCGGTCTACCTCAACGAGTGCCGGCGCATGGGCATCAAGGTGCTCCCGCCCAACGTCAACGAGTCGGTGCACAACTTCGCCGCGCAGGGTGACGACGTGATCCTGTTCGGCCTCGAAGCCGTGCGCAACGTCGGCACGAACGTGGTCGAGTCGATCATCAAGAGCCGCAAGGCGAAGGGGAAGTACGCCTCCTTCCCCGACTACCTCGACAAGGTCGAGGCGGTCGCCTGCAACAAGCGCACCACGGAATCCCTGATCAAGGCGGGCGCCTTCGACACCCTGGGACACACCCGCAAGGGCCTCACCGCCCAGTTCGAGCCGATGATCGACAACGTGGTCGCGGTCAAGCGCAAGGAGGCCGAGGGCCAGTTCGACCTCTTCGGCGGGATGGGCGAGGAGGAGAGCAGCGAGCCCGGCTTCGGACTGGACGTGGAGTTCACCACCGAGGAGTGGGACAAGGCCTATCTGCTGGCCCAGGAGCGGGAGATGCTCGGTCTGTACGTCTCCGACCACCCGCTCTTCGGCCTGGAGCACGTGCTGTCCGACAAGGCCGACGCGGGCATCGCCCAGCTCACCGGAGGTGAGCACGCGGACGGCGCGGTCGTCACCATCGGCGGCATCATCTCGGGTCTGCAGCGCAAGATGACCAAGCAGGGCAACGCCTGGGCCATCGCCACCGTGGAGGACCTCGCGGGCTCCATCGAGTGCATGTTCTTCCCGGCGACCTACCAGCTGGTGTCGACCCAACTGGTCGAGGACGCGGTGGTGTTCGTCAAGGGCCGTCTCGACAAGCGCGAGGACATCCCCCGGCTCGTGGCCATGGAGCTGCAGGTCCCCGACCTGTCGAACGCGGGGACCAACGCGCCCGTGATCCTCACCATCCCGGCCACCCGGGTCACCCCGCCGATGGTCAGCCGCCTCGGCGAGATCCTCAGCCACCACAAGGGCGAGAGCGAGGTCCGCATCAAGCTGCAGGGGCCGCGCAAGACGACGGTGCTGCGCCTCGACCGGCACCGGGTCAAGCCCGACCCGGCCCTCTTCGGCGACCTGAAGGTGCTGCTCGGGCCGTCCTGCCTGGCGGGCTGAGGGGCCTTCGCACCGGCAGCGTGCGAGGGGCGCACCCGCTGCGGGTGCGCCCCTCGTGTATGCCCGGGCTTCAACTCGGCCGTGCGGCCTCAGTTGTGGCCGAAGCGCTTGTGCTGTTTACGAGCGACATCCGCGGGGTTGCCCTGGATGTGCGACACCGGGGACTCGTGCGCCTCCGACGTCGCCCGCTGTGCGTGCTCCTGAGCCTGCTCGGCCTGCGAAGCGCGGTTCTGCGGGCCACCCTGCTTGCGGTTCTTGTTCTTGGCCATGGTGATCTGCCTCCTGTGGGGGATCTAGGGGCCAGGGCCGGCTTCAGATTCACATAGGCTGACATCAGGCGCATTTCGGATAATTACCGTGTGTGACATGGTTGGTCGCGGACGCCTGGCGCACAAACGCCACGCCGAAGATCGAGTTCGGGCCGTTAACCCCCGCGCGGTCGGGCAGACTCGAAGAAAGCCGCAAGCAAACCTCCCGGGAAGAGGGTGAGTCGCGTGGACCGCTGCATCGTCCTGGTGGACGCCGGGTATCTGCTGGGTGCCGCCGCCAGCCTCCTCGCCGGTGAGCCTTCGCGGTCCCGGATCACCGTCGATCACACGGCACTGATCCAGGCCCTGCGCGAACGCGCCGAGTACGACACCGAGCGTCCGCTGCTGCGCATCTACTGGTTCGACGGCGCACCCGACCGTGTCCCCCAGCCGGAGCACCGCAGACTGCGGGTGATGCCCCGGGTCACCGTCCGGCTCGGCGCCCTGACCCGCAGCGACGGACGCTGGGCGCAGAAGGGCGTGGACGCCGCCATGCACGCCGAGCTGACCGAGCTGGCCCGCAACCGCGCCTGCTCCGACATCGTCCTGGTCACCGGTGACGGTGACCTGCTGCCGGGCATGATGGCCGCCAAGGAGCACGGCGTCGCCGTCCACCTGTGGGCCGTGCAGGCCGCCGACGGCGACTACAACCAGTCCGAGGACCTGGTCGCCGAGGCCGACGAACGGCGGGTGCTGGACCGCGCGTGGATCACCAAGGCCGTACGGGCCAAGGAGCTGACCGGTGTCTGCGCGCCGCAGCCGGTGCCCCGGCCGGAGATCGCGGCGATCCTCTCCGCGCCCCTGCCGGACTCCGCGCTCGCCGCCGAACGGACTCCCGAGGAGGACGAGCGGGCCCAGGCCGCCACGGTCTCGGAGAACGGCAGGCAGGAACGGGTGCCCGCGCCCAAGGGCGTACCCACCCCCAAGGACCTCGCCGCGCTGCGCGCGCCCGGCGCCCAGGCCGTCCAGCACCCGGCGACCGCGACCCTGCGGTGGTCCTCCGACAAGGGCTGGGTCGACCGGCCGGGCGCGGTGTCGGAACCGCCCGACATCGCCTCCATGCCGACGCTGGCCCAGCTGACCACGGCCGAGCAGCGCTGGGCCGACCGGGAGGAGGACATCACCACGGTCGGCGGGGATCCCTACGAGGTGGGGCAGGTCTTCGCCCGGCGCTGGATCTCCCGGCTCGGCGACCAGGGCAATCTGCAGAAGCTGTCCGGGATGTACCCGCGCATCCCGCACCGCATCGACGGCGAGCTGCTGCGCTACGCCGCCCGCTTCGGGCTGCTGGCCCACAAGGACGACCAGATCGACGAACACGACCGGTACGCCATCCGGGCGGGCTTCTGGCGGGAGATCGACGTGCCCGCGGCGGCCGAGCAGGCGGCGGCCGGCGCGGACGGCCCCAAGGGGGACTGACCGCGCCGGAGGCCGCCGGGTGACGGCCCCAAAGGCGAGTAAAGGGCCCGGACCCCGTACCCTCGTCCTTTGTGAGTACGCGCGCGGCACCGGCACTTCGGCATCAGGATGACGTCGTGTGCGCGGTGCGCGGGCTGACCAAGACCTACCCCGCGGTCAGGCCGCGGCGCGGGGCGCCCGGATCGCCCGAGGTGCGGGCCACCGACGAGGTGACGCTGGAGGTCCGGCGCGGGGAGATCTTCGGCCTGCTCGGGCCGAACGGCGCCGGCAAGTCCACCCTCGTGCGGCAGCTCACCGGGCTGCTGCGGCCGGACGCCGGCGGGGTCGAGATCCTCGGCCACGACATCGTGCGGCACCCGGAGCGGGCCGCGCGCCTCCTCGCCTACCTCGGCCAGGAGTCCTCCGCGCTGGACGAGCTGACCGTCTCCCTCGCCGCCGAGACCACCGGACGCCTGCGCGGCCTGGACCTGCGGCGGGCCCGCGCCGAGCGGGACGCCGTACTCGACGAACTGGGCCTCACCCCGATCGCCGGGCGGGCGCTGAAGAAGCTGTCCGGCGGACAGCGGCGGCTCGCCTGCTTCGCCGCCGCCCTCGTCGGCGAACGCCCGCTGCTCGTGCTGGACGAGCCGACCACCGGCATGGACCCGGTGGCCCGGCGCGCGGTGTGGGCGGCCGTGGACCGGCGCCGCTCCGAGCGCGGGGCGACCGTGCTGCTGGTCACCCACAACGTCATCGAGGCGGAGACCGTCCTCGACCGGGTCGCCGTGCTCGACGAGGGCCGGGTCATCGCCTGCGACACCCCGGCCGGGCTCAAGGAACGGGTGGCCGGCGAGGTGCGGGTCGAGCTGGTGTGGCGGGAGCGGGCGCCGCTGGAGGTGCCCGAGGTCGCCGCGCTGCGCGAGCGGGCCGTGGAGACCGGGCGGCGCTGGACGCTCAGGCTCGCGCCCGAGGAGGCCCGGGCCGCCGTCGCCACGGTGACCGGCGGGGCCGCCTTCGCCGCCCTGGACGACTTCACCCTCGCCACCCCCAGCCTGGAGGACGTCTACCTGGCCCTGGGCGGCGCCGCCCGGCAGGGACTGGTGAAGGCATGAGCGCGGGGGGCGTCGCGGACGTATGGTCCCTGTGGGACGGCGGCCCGACCGCCGTCGGAAAGAGGAGCGGCTCGACGTGAGTGTGGTACCCGCGGAGATCCTGCCGGGCGGTGCCCTGGCCGTGCCGGGCCCGGCACGTGGCGCGGCCGAGCTGGGGCCGTCCGCGCGGCTGTGGCCGTCGCTGGCGGCCGTCTACCGCGCGCAGCTGTCCCGTGCCCGGGTGGCGCGCATCCCGCTGCTGTTCGTGGCGACCTTCCAGTCCGTCGGCATCATGGTCATGATGCGCGGGGTGGTGGACACCCGGGGCGAGGCCCAGTGGGTGGTCGCCGGGTCGTCCGTCGTGGTCGTCGCCTACGTCGCGCTCAACCTGCTCGCCCAGTACTTCGGGCAGCTGCGGGCCAGCGGCGGGCTCGACCACTACGCGACGCTGCCGGTGCCGCCCGCGGCGGTGGTGCTCGGTGCGGCGGGCGCGTACGCCTCCTTCACCGTGCCCGGCACCCTGGTCACCGCCGTGTTCGGGTGCGTGCTGTTCGGGCTGCCGCTGGGCAACCTGTGGATCCTGCTCGCCGTGATCCCGCTGGCCGGGGCCGCGCTCTCCGGCCTCGGCGCCGCCTGCGGGCTGCTCGCGCCCCGGCCCGAGCTGGCCACGCTCCTCGGCCAGCTGGGCATGTCGGCGGCGCTGCTGCTCGGTGTGCTGCCGGCCGACCGGATGCCGCAGATCGTGCGGCTGGCCCGGGATCTGCTGCCCTCGACCTATGGCGTGGAGGCCTACGCGCGGACCTTCGGGGCCCGCCCCGACTGGGCGCTCGTCCTCGCTGACCTGGGCGTGTGCGCGGGTGTCGGGGTGGTCTCGCTGGCCGTGGCGACCCGGGCGTACCGCCGGGCCGCCGTCCGGTGACGCGCCGCACAGCTCCACCTGGCACGATGTCAGAGTGACCGCACCGCTGACTCCGCCTCCGCCGCCGCACGACCAGTCCTCGCAGCAGGCCTGGCAGACGCCGTCTGCCGGGTCGGCGGGGGGCATGTACGAACAGGACGGCCCCGGGATGAAGACCGAAGTGCGGGAAGCCGCGGTGATCACGGTGGGCGTCGCCCTGGGCGGGGTGCTGCTCGGGCTGCTGTGGTGCTGGCTGGCCCCGCGGGTGCCGCTGGTCGGTGACGAGGTGGGCAAGAGCTGGGTGGTCTACCTCAAGGACACCGAGGGTGAGCAGGCGGTGGGTGCGGACGGCACGTTCACGCTGCTGGCGCTGGCCTTCGGAGCGGTGACCGCGGCCGTGGTGTTCCTGCTGCGCCGGCGCGGGGGCGTGCCGCTGGTGGTGGCCCTCGGCGTCGGCGGGCTGCTCGGCTCGCTGCTGGCGTGGCGGCTCGGGATATGGCTGGGCCCCCAGTCGGACGTCCTCGCGCACGCCAAGGCGGTGGGCAAGGGGGTGACCTTCGCGGCTCCGCTGAAGCTCGGGGCGAAGGGGACGCTGCTGGCCTGGCCGTTCGCCGCGGTGCTGGTGCACCTCGGACTCACGGCGCTGTTCGGGCCCCGGGACCCTGACCCGTACCTGGAGGGCCAGTACCCGCAGGAGGGGCCGTACGGGGCTCCGCCGGCCTAGCCGACCGTACGGCGCGGCGGGGGCACGCCCCGGGCAGACCCCCGCACGCCGTCAGGCGCGTCCGATCGGAGCCACCACCGCCTCCGTCAGCTTCGCCAGGTCCTCGGGGGACAGCTCCACCTCCAGCCCCCGGCGTCCCGCCGACACGCAGACCGTGCCGTGGGCGCCCGCCGAGGCGTCCAGGACCGTGGGCAGCTTCTTGCGCTGTCCCAGCGGGGAGATGCCGCCGCGCACATAGCCGGTGGTGCGTTCGGCGAGGGCCGGGTCGGCCATGGCGGCCCGCTTGCCGCCCACCGCCGACGCCAGGGCCTTCAGGTCCAGCGAGCCCGCCACCGGTACCACCGCCACCGTCAGTGTGCCGTCGACGTCCGCCACCAGCGTCTTGAAGACGCGCTCGGGCGCCACCCCTATGGCCTCGGCCGCCTCCTCGCCGTAGGAGGGATGGGAGGGGTCGTGGTCGTAGGAGTGGATCGTGAAGGACACGCCCGCCGCGGCCAGGGCCGCCGTCGCGGGCGTCCCGCCGGACTGCTGCTTCCTCGACTGCTGGTTCTTCGGCTTCTTCGCCATGGGGAGGTGGTGGCCTCAGTTCATGCTCGTGGGGCCGCGGGTCAGGTCCGCCGCGGGCAGGGACGGCAGGTTGCGGATGATCGCCGTCTCGGCGCGCAGGAGTCTCAGCTCGTCCCGCAGGCGCGAGGCCGTGTCGGGGGCCTGGAGCAGCCGTTGCTTGGTCGGTGTGTCGAGCATCATCGCGGCCGCCACCAGGTAGGACACGACGGAGGGCTCGTCGGGCAGTTCCGCGCCCGTGGAGAGCGAGCGCTCGCGCGCTCCCGCCAGACGCTTCTGGTACTGGCGGAAGGCCCGCAGCACGCCCTCGGCCAGCGCCCCGGCGCCGTCCCCGGGCTCCTCCGCCAGCTCCTCCAGCTCCGCCGTCAAGAACGGCCCGGACGTGTCCACGGACAGCAGCCGCACCCGGGTCGTACCGGTCGCCAGCACCTCGAAGGTGCCGTCGGACCGTTCCCGGACGGTCGCCGCGTCCGCCACACAGCCCACCCCGTGGAAGGACTTGAGCGGGTCGGGCCCGAAGCCCGCGGTGGGGCCGCGGTCGGGCTCGGCGGTGGGGTCCGGCATGCCCGGGGCGGTCGGTGCCACCTCGTGGCCGTCACGGATGGCGACGACGGCGAACCGGCGCGGTTCGTCCTCGGGGGTCTTCAGCAGATCGCGCATCATGGCGCGATAGCGCTCCTCGAAGACGTTCAGAGGCAGCACCAGCCCCGGGAACAGCGCCGAGTTCAGCGGGAAGAGGGGGAGACGGACGGTGGTCACGGCGCCACAGCCTAATGGTCATCGGCGGGCGCGTGTCGGCCGTGCTCGGTCCGTGGGCGTCCGAGGGCGGGCAGAAGTCCGGTCCCGGGGCGCTCCAGCAGGTCCGCGCGCAGCCGCAGGAACTCGCCCAGCGGGTCGTCGGAGATCCGGTCCCAGGGGAAGGAGGTGGCGTACGGGCCGATGAGGCGCAGCTGCGTACGGGCGTCGGCCCAGCGTTCCAGCCGTACGAGGACGTAGGTCAGCTTGTTGCGGACCTCGGCCGGCCAGGGGTCGGCGGCCGGGAAGCGGGCGGAGAGCGCGATCGCCCGGTCGGCCGCCGCGTGCAGGCGCTCGCGGGGCACCTCGGTACCGCAGTCGTCGGTCAGGCAGCCGTAGGCCGCCCGCGCGGGCAGCGCCTGGACGAGGGAGGTGGCCGGCGCGTCCTGCGCGGCCCGGTCGGCGAAGTCGAGGCACTGGCGGTGCGAGGCGCGCGCGGTGTGCGGGGTGTCGCCCCACACGACGCAGCAGGAGGCGGCGAGGTAGCGCAGGGCCGCCACATGACAGCCGTAGTGGTGCGGGGCGCGGCGGACGGCCGCCTCCCACAGCTCCTCGAAGTACTTGTGCCCGGCGTGCGTGCCGCGCGCGTGGTCCAGCGCGACCCGCCACGGCACCGGATCGCGGTTGTCGCCGCGCGCGGCGGCCGTGATCAGCGGGCTCACCTCGCGCAGCAGCTCGGCCCGGGCCGGCGAGGGCCAGGCGCGCTCGACCGCCAGCTGCGCCTCGAGCAGCAGCCGGTCGGGGTCGTGCGGGGCGGCCGTACGCCACAGGTCGAACCACTCGGGGCGGGAGCGGGCGAAGGCGGCCAGCCGCCGGGTGTAGCGGTCGCGGTTCTCCCACTGCGCGGCCGCGCGGGTGGCGGCCAGCAGCTCGGCGGCGGGCCCGTGCTCACCGCGGCCGGCCGCCACGAGGGCGGGGCCGAGGCGGTCGTCGGGCGCGTCGAGCAGCACCTCGTCGGCGGCCGGCACTCCGGCCGGATGCGAGGGGATCCTTTTCATCCGAGTGGGGCGGATGAACGGGGGCAGCAGAGCCATGGTGCCGACCATTGAAAGTCCGCAGGTGGGCGCTGCGCCAGCCCCAACGCCAAGGCCGAGGAAAGTTGTACGCACATCGGTCAAGGGCGGGTAAAAGGTGACTGTTCGCCCACGGGTGATCCCGGTCGGTCCGATCGGTCCGGCCGGCCCGGTTCAGCCGGCCCGGTTCAGCCGCGCCGCAGCAGGCGCGTCGCCCCGGCCGCCACCGTGGTCGCCAGGATCCAGCCCAGCAGGATCATCACCGCGGACAGCCACTGCCAGCCGCCGCTCAGCTGCCACTGCCCCACCTGGCCCAGATCGATCACCGGCAGCAGCAGGTCCAGCACGAACAGGGCGGGGCTCCAGGCCGGATGGCCGCCGGAGTTCATCGGCGGATGGCGGGCGTGCGCGAAGGCGAGCGTGCCGGCCGCCCACAGCACCGCCATCCACACGGCGGCCCGGCCCGGCCGGTAGCCGTAGGCGACCGTCCAGTCCTGGAGGTAGCCCCAGCACTTGGCGGCCAGCGGCAGCGTCTCGCGGCGCCGGCGCTGCTTGGCGAGCAGCACCTCGCGCGCGTCCTCGTCCTCGCCGGCCCCGCGCAGCACCGAGGCGAGCCGCTCGTACGGCTCCGGGTTGTACTCGGCGGTCGCCGCGGCCACCCAGTCCAGCCGCTCGGCCAGCGGGAAGGGGCCCTGCGGCACCAGGCTCTCGTAGGTGAAGCCGCCCATGTGCAGGTTGCCCGGGCCCGGCCAGCTGGCCGCCCGGTCCACCAGGTTGACCACCCGTGCCCCCGACAGCACCACCTTGCCGCGCTGCGGCCGCTCCCCGAGGAAGCGCAGCTCGGGCGTCTGCACCCGGCGCAGCGACAGCTCCTGGTCGTCGGTGAAGGCGAACCGGGCCCGCTCCAGGTCGACGGCGTCCCCGAACCGCCCGTCGTCCAGCCGCACCCCGCCCTGGCACTCGAAGCGCTGGATCCGGGTCCCGCGCGCGGGGGTCGTGCCGCTCAGCAGCGGGCTGCCCACACCGGCCGGGGTCAGGTACAGGGTGCGCCCGACGGTCAGCTGGGGCGCGTTCAGCGCGAGCCGCGCGTAGCGGTTGGCCAGCCGGGCGCCGCGCAGGCTCAGCGAGACGCCGACCTTGGCGCTGCGCAGGCTCAGCTCGCCGTGCGACTCCAGCAGCTCCGCCTGGAGGTCCTGGCCGACGGTCATGCCGTCCGCGGCGATCGAACGGCCGCTGCGGTCCCGGTACACGATCGACTCGTTGAGCAGCAGGTCCGTACCGATGTGCGCGTCGGTCAGCCGGACCCCGCCCAGGAAGCGGCAGCGCGGCAGGTGCAGGTCGCCCTCGGTGTGCACGCGGGCCGCCTCCAGACGCGGCACCGAGCAGTCCACCATGCGCAGGGTCGAGAAACGGGCCTCGGGCAGCAGTACCTGCTGGTCGAAGCGGCAGCCGCGCAGCTCCACGTACGGCGCGACCGTGCCGCCCGCCAGGTCCAGCGTGCCGGTGATGCGCACGCCGGCGAGTTTCAGGGAGGCCACCCGGCCCGCCAGCGCGGGCGGCCCGTCCAGCAGCAGCCAGCAGACGATGCGCGCCCGCACGCTCCGCTCGGGTCCCCAGGGATGCCCGCCGTGCGGGTCGTCCACGACGGCGTCCCCGCTGCTCAGGTCGTACACGCTGCCGTTGCGGAAGGCCTGCCACATGCCGGCCTCGGCCGCGGTCAGGTCCTCCGGCAGGTCTCCGGCGCTGAAGCCGGCCCCCTCGGTCACTGCTCTTCCTTCTTCCTCAACTACTCGTCGGTCACGTGTTCGTACAGCCCGTTCATGCCCGTTGAGTGACACCTCGAACACCGAAAGTGAAGGCGATCTTCCGGGTCCCGGCCGGGTTCGGGCCAGGTTATGTATCAGCCGTTGGCCCACGCTCTGTATCAGCCATTGATACGCGCGAACGGCGCCGGACCCGGGTCTGAGAGAATTGACACCGTGCTGCGAAATTCCCTCCTGGCCCGAATCGATCTGCGCGGCGACGCCCTTCCCGAGGGACCCGCCCTGCGCGACCTGCTGCCCCGAGCCGACTTCGACGTCTCGGCCGCCCTGGAGAAGGTGCGTCCGATCTGCGAGGCCGTGCATCATCGGGGTGACGCGGCACTGATCGACTTCGCCGAGAAGTTCGACGGGGTACGGCTGGAATCCGTCCGTGTCCCGGCGCAGGCGCTCACCGACGCGCTGGACGCCCTCGACCCGGCCGTCCGCGCGGCCCTGGAGGAGTCCATCCGCCGCGCCCGTCTCGTCCACCGCGCGCAGCGCCGTACGACGCACACGACCCAGGTCGTGCCCGGCGGCTCGGTGACCGAGAAGTGGGTGCCGGTCGAGCGCGTCGGCCTGTACGCGCCGGGCGGCCGGTCGGTCTACCCGTCCTCCGTGATCATGAACGCGGTGCCCGCGCAGGAGGCCGGCGTCGGGTCCATCGCGCTCGCCTCCCCGCCGCAGGCCGACTTCGGCGGTCTGCCGCACCCCACGATCCTCGCCGCCTGCGCCCTGCTGGGCGTCGACGAGGTGTACGCGGCGGGCGGCGCCACCGCCGTCGCGATGTTCGCCCACGGCACCGAGTCCTGTGCCCCCGCCAACATGGTCACGGGCCCCGGCAACATCTGGGTCGCCGCCGCCAAGCGCTACTTCACCGGCCGCATCGGCATCGACACCGAGGCCGGCCCGACCGAGATCGCCGTCCTCGCCGACGAGAGCGCCGACCCGGTGCACGTGGCCGCCGACCTGATCAGCCAGGCCGAGCACGACCCGCTCGCCGCGGCCGTGCTGGTCACGGACTCGGTCGAGCTGGCGGACGCGGTGGAGAAGGAACTGGAGCCGCAGGTCGCGGCCACCCGGCACGTCGAGGACCGGATCCGGCCGGCCCTGGCCGGCCGGCAGTCCGCGATCGTGCTGGTCGACGGCATCGAGGAGGGCCTCAAGGTGGTCGACGCGTACGGCGCCGAACACCTGGAGATCCAGACCGCCCGGGCCGCCGAGGTGGCCGGCCGGGTGCGGAACGCGGGCGCGGTCTTCATCGGCCCCTGGGCGCCCGTGTCGCTCGGCGACTACGCGGCCGGGTCCAACCACGTCCTGCCCACCGGCGGCTGCGCGTGCCACTCCTCCGGCCTGTCCGTCCAGTCCTTCCTGCGCGGCATCCACATCGTCGACTACACGAAGGAAGCGCTGGCCGAGGTCGCGCACCACGTGGTGACGCTGGCCGAGGCGGAGGACCTGCCCGCGCACGGCGCGGCGATCAAGGCGAGGTTCGGGTGGAAGGTACCGGCGAGCAAGTGAGCTTCGGAATCGACGACCTGCCCGTGCGGGACGAGCTGCGCGGCAAGTCCCCCTACGGCGCGCCCCAACTGGACGTGCCCGTACGGCTGAACACCAACGAGAACCCCTATCCGCTGCCCGAGCCGCTGGTCGAGCGGATCACGCAGCGGGTGCGCGAGGCCGCCCGCCACCTGAACCGCTACCCCGACCGGGACGCGGTCCAGCTGCGTACCGAGTTGGCCAAGTACCTGACCGACACGTCCGGCCACCAGGTCGGCCTGCCGAACGTCTGGGCCGCCAACGGATCCAACGAGGTCATCCAGCAACTGCTGCAGACCTTCGGCGGACCGGGCCGTACGGCCATCGGCTTCGAGCCGTCGTACTCGATGCACGCGCTCATCTCGCGCGGCACCGGCACCGGCTGGATCTCCGGCCCGCGGGGCGAGGACTTCACGATCGACCTCGCGGCGGCCCGCCGGGCCATCGCCGAGCACCGCCCGGACGTCGTCTTCGTCACCACCCCCAACAACCCCACCGGCAACGCGGTCCCGCCCGAGACGGTCCTCGCGCTGTACGAGGCCGCCCAGGCCGCCAAGCCGTCGATGGTGGTCGTGGACGAGGCCTACATCGAGTTCAGCCACGGCCGCTCGCTGCTGCCGCTGCTGGAGGGCCGGCCCCGTCTCGTCGTCTCGCGGACCATGTCGAAGGCCTTCGGCGCGGCCGGACTGCGCCTCGGCTACCTCGCCGCGCACCCGGCGGTGGTGGACGCCGTACAGCTGGTACGGCTGCCCTACCACCTCTCCGCGATCACCCAGGCGACCGCCCTGGCCGCCCTGGAGCACACCGACACCCTGCTCAAGTACGTCGAGCAGCTGAAGTCGGAGCGGGACCGGCTGGTCGCCGAGCTGCGCGCGACCGGCTACGCGGTCACGCAGTCCGACGCCAACTTCGTGCAGTTCGGCCGCTTCGAGGACGCCCACCGCGCCTGGCAGCGGATCCTCGACCGGGGTGTCCTGGTCCGCGACAACGGCGTACCGGGGTGGCTGCGGGTGTCCGCCGGAACCCCCGAAGAGAACGACGCGTTCCTCGACGCGGTACGAGACCTGAAGAAGGAGCTGGACGGATGACTCGCGATGTACGCGTCGGAAGGGTCGAGCGCACCACCAAGGAGACCTCGGTCCTGGTAGAGATAGACCTCGACGGCACCGGGCGGACCGACATCGCCACCGGCGTCGGCTTCTACGACCACATGCTCGACCAGCTCGGCCGGCACGGTCTGTTCGACCTGACCGTGAAGACCGACGGCGACCTGCACATCGACTCCCACCACACCATCGAGGACACCGCCCTCGCCCTCGGCGCCGCCTTCAAGCAGGCCCTCGGCGACAAGGTGGGCATCTACCGCTTCGGCAACTGCACGGTCCCGCTGGACGAGTCCCTCGCCCAGGTGACGGTGGACCTGAGCGGCCGTCCCTACCTGGTGCACACCGAGCCCGAGACCATGGCGCCGATGATCGGCGAGTACGACACCACGATGACCCGGCACATCCTGGAGTCCTTCGTCGCCCAGGCGCAGATCGCGCTGCACGTGCACGTGCCCTACGGGCGCAACGCCCACCACATCGTGGAGTGCCAGTTCAAGGCGCTCGCCCGGGCCCTGCGCTACGCCTCCGAGCGCGATCCGCGCGCGGCCGGCATCCTCCCGTCCACGAAGGGCGCGCTGTAGAGCCATGAACGGACTGTCGACCCTTCTGATCGTCGTCGGCCTCTTCCTGGTCGGCGGCATCATCTCCTTCGCCAAGCAGCAGATGCCGAAAAGCCTGATCGTGCTGCTGTCGATCGGCGCCGCGATGTGTCTGGCCGCGGGCATCCTGAGGCTGGAGGTGTGGAATTGAGCGCTCCCAGGCGAGTGGTCGTCTTCGACTACGGCTTCGGCAACGTCCGCTCCGCCGAGCGTGCCCTCGCGCGCGCGGGAGCCGACGTGGAGATCACCCGTGACTTCGACAAGGCGATGAACGCCGACGGCCTGCTGGTGCCGGGCGTCGGCGCCTTCGCCGCCTGCATGAAGGGCCTGCGCGGGGCGCGCGGTGACTGGATCATCGACCGCCGGCTGTCCGGCGGCCGGCCGGTGATGGGCATCTGCGTCGGCATGCAGATCCTGTTCGCGCGCGGCATCGAGCACGGCGTCGAGGCCGAGGGCCTGGACGAGTGGCCCGGCACCGTCGCGCCGCTGCAGGCCGACGTGGTGCCGCACATGGGCTGGAACACCGTCGAGGCGCCGGCCGGCTCCGAACTGTTCGCCGGCCTCGACGCGGACGCCCGCTTCTACTTCGTGCACTCCTACGCGGTCCACGACTGGTCCCTCGAAGTGCACAACCCGACCATGAAGGCCCCCAGGGTGACCTGGTCCACGCACGGCAAGCCGTTCGTGGCCGCCGTGGAGAACGGCGCCCTGTGGGCCACCCAGTTCCACCCCGAGAAGTCCGGCGACGCCGGAGCGCAGCTGCTCACCAACTGGATCGGAACCCTGTAGACCATGGCCAAGCTCGAACTCCTCCCCGCCGTCGACGTCCGCGACGGCCAGGCCGTCCGCCTGGTGCACGGCGAGTCCGGGACCGAGACGTCGTACGGCTCCCCCCTGGAGGCCGCCCTCGCCTGGCAGCGGTCCGGCGCCGAGTGGCTGCACCTGGTCGACCTGGACGCCGCCTTCGGCACCGGCGACAACCGTGAGCTGATCGCCGAGGTCGCCAAGGCGATGGACATCAAGGTGGAGCTGTCCGGCGGCATCCGGGACGACGCCTCCCTGGCCGCGGCCCTGGCCACCGGCTGCACCCGGGTGAACCTCGGCACCGCCGCACTGGAGACCCCCGAGTGGGTCGCCGGGGTCATCGCCGAGCACGGCGACAAGATCGCGGTGGGCCTGGACGTCCGGGGCACCACGCTGCGCGGCCGCGGCTGGACCCGCGACGGCGGCGACCTCTACGAGACGCTGGCCCGGCTCGACAAGGAGGGCTGCGCCCGCTACGTGGTCACCGACATCGCCAAGGACGGCACCCTCCAGGGCCCGAACCTGGAGCTGCTGCGGAACGTCTGCGCGGCGACGGACCGGCCGGTCGTGGCGTCCGGCGGCGTGTCGTCCCTGGACGACCTCCGGGCCATCGCCGAACTGGTACCCCTCGGTGTCGAGGGCTCCATCGTCGGGAAGGCCCTCTACGCGAAGGCGTTCACCCTGGAAGAGGCCTTGGAGGCGGTGGACCGGTGAGCGATGTGCGACGCGTGAGCAGCGGCATGCCCTGGGAGGACGAGTTCGGCTACTCCCGCGCGGTGGAGCTGCCGAACGGTCTGGTGCTGGTTTCCGGCTGCACGTCCATGGTGGACGGCCAGATCGCCGGGGGCGGACCGTACGAGCAGGCGGTCAACGCCTTCAACATCGCGCTGGCGGCGCTGGGGCAGGTGGGACTCGGTCGTGACGACGTCGTGCGCACGCGCATGTACATCACGCACGCCCGGGACGTGGAGGAGGTCGGGCGCGCCCACAAGGAGCTGTTCGACACCGTCCGGCCCGCCACATCCATGATCATCGTCTCTGGTTTCGTGGACCCCAGCCTGGTCGTCGAGATCGAGGTGGAGGCGTTCCGAGGAGTGTCCGCATGACCCTGGCGGTACGAGTCATCCCCTGCCTGGACGTGGACGCCGGCCGGGTCGTCAAGGGCGTCAACTTCCAGAACCTGCGCGACGCGGGCGACCCCGTCGAGATGGCGAAGGTCTACGACGCCGAGGGCGCCGACGAGCTGACGTTCCTGGACATCACCGCGTCCTCGGGCAACCGTGAGACGACCTACGACGTGGTCCGCCGCACGGCCGAGCAGGTGTTCATCCCGCTGACGGTGGGCGGCGGGGTCCGTACGGCCGAGGACGTGGACAAGCTGCTGCGGGCGGGCGCGGACAAGGTCGGCGTCAACACGGCGGCGATCGCCCGCCCCGACCTGATCCGGGAGATCGCCGAACGCTTCGGCCGGCAGGTGCTGGTGCTGTCGGTGGACGCGCGCCGTACCCCCGAAGGCACCTTCGAGGTGACCACCCACGGCGGCCGTCGCGGCACCGGCATCGACGCCGTGGAGTGGGCCCACCGGGCGGCCGAGCTGGGCGCCGGCGAGATCCTGCTGAACTCCATGGACGCGGACGGCACCAGGGACGGCTACGACCTGGAGATGCTCGCGGCCGTCCGCAAGCACGTCACTGTCCCGGTGATCGCGTCGGGCGGCGCCGGCCGGCTCGAGGACTTCCCGCCGGCCGTGGCGGCGGGCGCGGACGCGGTCCTGGCGGCCTCCGTCTTCCACTTCGGCGACCTGCGCATCGGCGAGGTGAAGCAGGCACTGCGGGAGGCGGGCCACCCCGTCCGGTGACACCCGCCCCGCCGGACCGTTGATTCACCCCTTCGGCTGAGTCAGCTGCACCAGGTTGCCCACCGTGTCGTCGAGCACCGCCGCGATCACCGGGCCCTGCTCCTGCGGCGGATGCGTGAAGCGGACGCCCAGGGCGCGCAGCCGCTCGTACTCCGCGTGCAGGTCGTCCACCGAGAAGACGATGCAGGGGATCCCGGCCTCGTACAGGGCCCGGCGGTACGGCTCCGCGACGGGGCCGCCGCCGGGCTCCAGCAGCAGCTGGAGGTCCCGCTGGGCCCCGTCCGGCGCGCCGACCGTGACGAACAGCGTGCCGCCGCCCAGGTCCAGGTGGGTGCGGGTCTCGAAGCCGAGCACCCCGGTGTAGAAGGCGTGCGCCGCCGCCACGTCGTCGACGTACACACCGGTCATCGCGACCTTGATCACGGCAGCCCCTCGGATGGCTCGGCCCGGACCGCTCAGATGCCCAGCTGCCTGGACTCGTGCAGCGTCTCGATCGCGTCCGCGTCCCCGTCCAGATCCACCTTGGCCGCCTGCTGCCGGCCGTACGCGAACAGCAGCAGTTCGGACGGCTCACCGGTCACCGTGACCACCGGCGTGCCCCGGTGCGCCACCGCCGTCTGGCCGTCCGGACGGCGCAGCACCAGCCCCGTCGGCACCCCCCGCCCCACCAGCCGCGCGGTGCGCTCCAGCCGGGACCACAGCGCGTCCTGGAACACCGGGTCCAGCTCGCGCGTCGCCCAGTCGGACTGGGCCCGGCGGACGTCCTCCGCGTGCACGTAGAACTCGACCGTGTTCGACATCTCGTCGATCTGCTTGAGCTGGAAGGGCGAGAAACGCGGCGGTCCCGTCCGGATCAGCTGGATCAGCTCCTCGTACGGCTTGGCCGCGAACTCCTCCATCACCTTGTCCAGCCGGCCGGCGAGCTGCTTGATCACGATGCCCCCGGCCGCGTCCGGCCGCCGCTCGCGCACCACCACGTGCGCGGCCAGGTCCCGGGTCCGCCAGCCCTCGCAGAGGGTCGGGGCGTCCGGACCGGCGGTTTCCAAGAGGTCGGCGAGCAGGAGCCGTTCACGCTTGGCGAAAGTCGACATGCGGTCAGCCTACGACCGCCCACCGGGTCCGGACAGTGGACAACACCCCGGCCCTGTCGGTGCCGCGCGGCACAATGGCACCCATGACCAGTACGACCGGCACGCCCCGGCCCAGCAGCCTCGACCCGGAGATCGCCGCCCGCCTCAGGCGCGCCGCCGACGGGCTCGTCCCCGCCATCGCCCAGCAGTACGACACCGGTGAGGTGCTGATGCTCGGCTGGATGGACGACGAGGCGCTGCACCGCACGCTGACCACCGGCCGCTGCACCTACTGGTCGCGCAGCCGCCGGGAGTACTGGGTCAAGGGCGACACCTCCGGCCACGTCCAGTGGGTGAAGTCCGTGGCGCTCGACTGCGACGCCGACACCCTGCTGGTCAAGGTCGACCAGGTCGGCGCCGCCTGCCACACCGGCGACCGCACCTGCTTCGACGCCGACGTACTCCTCGGTGACGGCGCCGGTTCCCCCGCCGCCGCCTCGGATCAGTAAGGTCGGCCGCCATGGACCTCGAGACCTTCCGCAAGCTCGCCACCGACCGCCGCGTCATCCCGGTCACCCGCAAGCTCCTCGCCGACGGCGACACCCCGGTCGCCCTCTACCGCAAGCTCGCCGCCGAGCGACCCGGCACCTTCCTGCTGGAGTCCGCGGAGAACGGCCGCTCCTGGTCCCGGTACTCGTTCGTGGGCGTCCGCAGCGCGGCCACGCTCACCGCCCGCGACGGCCAGGCGCACTGGCAGGGCACCCCGCCCGTCGGCGTCCCCACCGACGGCGACCCCCTCGCCGCGCTGCGCGCCACCATCCAGACCCTGCACACCCCCCACCAGGAGGGCCTGCCGCCGTTCACCGGCGGCATGGTCGGCTACCTGGGCTACGACATCGTCCGCCGCCTGGAGAAGATCGGCCCCGGCGAGCGGGACGACCTGCGGCTGCCCGAGCTGACCATGCTCCTCACCAGTGACCTCGCCGTCATGGACCACTGGGAGGGCTCCGTCCTGCTGATCGCCAACGCGATCAACCACAACGATCTCGACACCGGCGTCGACGAGGCCCACGCCGACGCCGTGGCCCGGCTCGACGCCATGGAGGCCGACCTGTCCCGGGCGATCGCCCAGCCCGCGACCGCCCTGCCGCCCTCCGAACTCCCCGAGTACACGGCCCGGTGGGGCGGCCCCGACTTCCAGGCGGCCGTCGAGGACGTCAAGGAGCGCATCCGGGCCGGCGAGGCCTTCCAGGTCGTCCCCTCGCAGCGCTTCGAGACGCCGTGCACCGCGAGCGCCCTGGACGTGTACCGGGTGCTGCGGGCGACCAACCCGTCCCCGTACATGTACCTGTTCCGCTTCGACGGCTTCGACGTGGTCGGCTCCTCCCCGGAGGCGCTCGTGAAGGTCGAGGACGGGCGGGCCATGGTCCACCCCATCGCCGGCACCCGGCACCGCGGGGCCACCCCGCAGGAGGACCAGGCCCTCGCGGACGAGCTGCTCGCCGACCCCAAGGAGCGCGCCGAGCACCTGATGCTCGTCGACCTCGGCCGCAACGACCTCGGACGGGTCTGCGAGCCCGGCTCCGTCGAGGTCGTCGACTTCATGTCCGTCGAGCGGTACTCGCACGTGATGCACATCGTCTCCACGGTCACCGGCCGGGTGGCCCAGGGCCGTACGGCCTTCGACGTGCTGACCGCCTGCTTCCCGGCGGGCACCCTCTCCGGCGCCCCCAAGCCCCGCGCGATGCAGATCATCGACGAACTCGAACCCTCCCGCCGCGGCCTGTACGGCGGCTGCGTCGGCTACCTCGACTTCGCCGGCGACTCCGACACCGCCATCGCCATCCGTACGGCCCTGCTGCGCGACGGCACCGCCTACGTCCAGGCGGGCGCCGGCATCGTCGCCGACTCCGACCCCCTCGCCGAGGACCAGGAGTGCCGCAACAAGGCGGCGGCGGTCCTGCGCGCGGTGCACACCGCCAACCGGCTGGGCGAGTAGGGCGCTTCCGCAGGAGTGGGGTGCTTCTCACGTGAACCCCGGGTGACGGTTCGCCCGGGGTTCGGGGGATAGTGGAGTACGTGACTGCTGTTCCCCACCCCCGTTCCGAGGCCGCCGTGGGCGCCCGCTCCGGCCGCCGGAGTCTCGCCGTGGCGCTGCTGTGCGGCGCGCTCGGCGCGGCCGTGGCGCTCCTGGCCACCCGGCAGCGTTGGTCGGAGGGCACCGCGACGGTGGCCGGCGGCGCCTTCCCGCTGACCGCCAAGGGCAGCGACGTCACGGGCGTCCCCGCGGCCCTCGCCATAGTGGGCCTCGCCGCGCTCGTCGCCGTCTTCGCCGTCCGCCGGGCCGGCCGCTTCCTGGTCGCCGGGCTGCTCGCGCTGTCCGGCGCCGGGATCGTCGCCGCGGCCCTCGTCGGCGCCTCCGACAGCTCCGCGCTCGACGACAAGGCCGCCCAGGCCACCGGCGACACCTCGGCCACGGTCGCCGCCCTCAGCCACACCGGCTGGCCCTACGTCGCGGCCGTCGGCGGCGCCCTGATCCTGCTCGCCGGCCTGCTCGCCCTGCGCTACGGCCGCCTGTGGCCCGCCATGTCCGGCCGCTACGAGCGCGGCACCCAGCGCCCCCGCCGCACGGCCCGGGCCGCCGATCCCGAGCGCCCCGAGGAGATCTGGAAGGCGCTGGACCGGGGCGAGGACCCGACCGGGGCGTAGCCGGCGGCGGCGCCCGTACCGATGTGGCGAAACAGACGCCACCCCCGCTCACGGCGGGCGCGGGCGTACGGGACAATGACGTATGACGACTCACGTCGTACGAGAAGCACACAGCAGCGAGGAGCAAGTCATGGCGGGCAGCAGCCACGGTCACACCCCGGCCGCCTGGACCGGTGTCACTATCGCGATCATCGGTTTCTGCGTGGCGGGGGCCTTCATGGTGATGGCACAGCCGGTGGGCTTCTGGGCCGGCATGGTGATCGTGGTCCTCGGCGGTGTCGTCGGCGCCGTGATGCGCTCCATGGGCCTGGGCCAGCCGAAGCGGACGCACGCCGTTCCGCACGTCGCCCCCGCCGCGACCCGCGAGCCGGCCGGCGCCGAGAGCTGACACCGCCTCCGCGAGGGGCGGCCGGCACCGAGGGTGCCGGCCGCCCCTCGCGCGCGTGTTCCCGCGGTACAGGGCACAATGCGAGGCGTGAACGCCGACAGCCACAGCGCCGCCGAGGCGACGCCCACCGCCCTGTGGGGCAGGCTCGCCGTCCCGGCCGGGATCCTCACCGCCGTCGCCGGGGCCTTCGCCTACGTCGGCACCGTCGACCCGAACCAGCCCGGCCACTACCCCGTCTGCCCCCTGTACCGGCTCACCGGCCTGTACTGCCCCGGCTGCGGCGGCCTGCGCAGCGCGCACGCCTTCATCCACGGGGACTTCCTCGGCGCGCTCCGGGACAACGCGGCGGGTGTGGCCGCCTACCTGGGCTTCGCCGTGCTGTGGACCGTCTGGGTGGTCCGCGCGGTACGCGGACGACCGGTGCCCACCGAGCTGGGGCGGACCCAGATGTGGACCGTGGGCGCGTTGCTGCTGGTCTTCACGCTTGTCCGGAACCTGCCCTTCGGTGGCTGGCTGCATCCTTGATCAATCCATGAACGTCCAGGTAGTGGGACCGCCGTCGGCCGGATGTGAGGCCTTCCCGCTCCTGCGGATACCATCGCAGTGACCACGGGTTTTCAGAACCTGAAGGAAAACGACCGTCTGGAAGGGGGCCGCTCGCGTGAGTGTGCTCGACGAGATCATCGACGGAGTCCGTGCCGACCTTGCGGAGCGGCAGGCGCGCGTCAGCCTCGACGAGCTCAAGGAGCGCGCGGCGAACGCCCGTGCCGCCAAGGACGGCGTGGCCGCCCTGCGCGGCGACGGGGTCAAGGTCATCTGTGAGGTCAAGCGGTCCAGCCCGTCCAAGGGCGCGCTGGCCGCGATCGCCGACCCGGCGGGCCTCGCGGCGGACTACGAGGCGGGCGGCGCGGCCGTCATCTCGGTCCTGACCGAGCAGCGCCGCTTCGGCGGCTCACTGGCCGACCTGGAGGCCGTGCGCGCCCGGGTCGACATCCCGGTCCTGCGCAAGGACTTCATCGTCACGTCGTACCAGCTGTGGGAGGCCCGCGCGTACGGCGCCGACCTCGCGCTGCTGATCGTGGCCGCCCTCGACCAGCCGGCCCTGGAGTCGCTGATCGAGCGCGCCGTCTCCATCGGCCTCACCCCGCTCGTCGAGGTCCACGACGAGGACGAGGTGGAGCGGGCGGTGGACGCGGGAGCCAGGATCATCGGCGTCAACGCGCGCAACCTGAAGACGCTGGAGGTCGACCGCACCACGTTCGAGCGGATCGCCCCCGAGATCCCGGACCACATCGTCAAGGTCGCCGAGTCCGGCGTCCGCGGCCCGCACGACCTCATCGCCTACGCCAACGCCGGCGCCGACGCGGTCCTGGTCGGCGAGTCCCTGGTGACGGGCAAGGATCCCAAGACGGCGGTGTCGGACCTGGTGGCGGCCGGCGAGCATCCCGCTCTGCGGCACGGACGCGGTTGATCACCCGGTAGGCTGACCCCGATGACTCCCACCACGACGACCCTGGACCGGTACGCCCGCCTCGCGCGCGGCTGCCGTCCTCGCGGCTGCCGCGCCCCGGCACGCCGGGTGCACGGTCGCAGGGTGCGTTACGTCATCGGAGACGAACCCGGCCAGGTGAACGGCCGTCGATGGCAGCGCGCCCCACAGGGGCGCGGGGCAGTGTCGAACGTGCGGCTTCCGCCGCGCGAGCGCGACGAGCCACACACGGCCTGAGGTCGCACGACGGACTCCGCCCCCACGGCGAAACAGTGTCTTTTCCACGCACTCACCGTGAGGTTTCCGCATGCCCAGCGACTTCTTCATCCCCGACCCGGAGGGTCAAGTCCCCACAGCCGAAGGCTACTTCGGCAGCTTCGGCGGCAAGTTCATCCCGGAGGCCCTCGTCGCCGCCGTGGACGAGGTGGCCGTCGAGTACGACAAGGCCAAGCACGACCCGGAGTTCGCCCGCGAACTGGACGACCTGCTGGTCCACTACACCGGCCGGCCCAGCTCCCTCACCGAGGTCCCCCGCTTCGCCGCCGAGGCGGGTGGCGCCCGGATCTTCCTCAAGCGGGAAGACCTCAACCACACCGGCTCCCACAAGATCAACAACGTGCTCGGCCAGGCCCTGCTCACCCGGCGCATGGGCAAGACCCGTGTCATCGCGGAGACCGGCGCCGGACAGCACGGCGTCGCGACCGCGACCGCGTGCGCCCTGTTCGGCCTCGAGTGCACCATCTACATGGGTGAGATCGACACTCGGCGCCAGGCCCTCAACGTGGCCCGCATGCGCATGCTCGGCGCCGAGGTCATCGCGGTGAAGTCCGGCAGCCGCACGCTGAAGGACGCGATCAACGAGGCCTTCCGCGACTGGGTCGCCAACGTCGACCACACCCACTACCTCTTCGGTACGGTCGCCGGCCCGCACCCCTTCCCCGCGATGGTCCGCGACTTCCACCGGGTCATCGGCGTCGAGGCCCGCCGCCAGATCCTGGAGCGGGCCGGACGTCTCCCCGACGCGGCCGTCGCCTGCGTCGGCGGCGGCTCCAACGCCATCGGCCTCTTCCACGCGTTCATCCCCGACGAGGGCGTACGCCTCATCGGCTGCGAGCCGGCCGGCCACGGTGTCGAGACCGGCGAGCACGCGGCCACCCTCACCGCCGGCGAGCCCGGCATCCTGCACGGCTCGCGTTCCTACGTCCTGCAGGACGAGGAGGGCCAGATCACCGAGCCGTACTCGATCTCGGCCGGTCTGGACTACCCGGGCATCGGTCCCGAGCACTCCTACCTGAAGGACAGCGGCCGGGGCGAGTACCGCGCGGTCACCGACGACGCGGCGATGCAGGCCCTGCGCCTGCTGTCGCGCACCGAGGGCATCATCCCGGCGATCGAGAGCGCGCACGCACTCGCGGGCGCGCTGGAGGTCGGCAGGGAACTCGGCGAGGACGGGCTGATCATCGTCAACCTGTCCGGCCGCGGCGACAAGGACATGGACACCGCCGCCCGCTACTTCGGCCTGTACGACACCGACGCCGAGGTCGCCGCCAACGCGGCCGACACCGCCGAGATCGAGGGGGACGCCAAGTGAGCGGCGCTGCGTTCAACAGTAAGAGGGGCCAGCTGTTGACGGACACCCTCGCCGGCGCCAGGGCCGAGGGCCGCTCCGCGCTCATCGCCTACCTCCCGGCCGGGTTCCCGACCGTGGACGGCGGCATCGAGGCGATCAAGGCCGTCTTCGCCGGCGGTGCCGACGTCGTCGAGGTCGGTCTGCCGCACAGCGACCCCGTCCTGGACGGCCCGGTCATCCAGACCGCCGACGACATCGCCCTGCGCGGCGGCGTCAAGATCGCCGATGTGATGCGCACGGTCCGCGAGGCCCACGGTGCCACCGGGAAGCCGGTCCTCGTCATGACGTACTGGAACCCGATCGACCGCTACGGCGTGGAGCGGTTCACCGCCGAACTGGCCGAGGCGGGCGGGGCGGGCTGCATCCTGCCCGACCTGCCGGTGCAGGAGTCGGCTCTGTGGCGGGAGCACGCCGACAAGCACGGCCTCGCGACCGTCTTCGTCGTCGCCCCCAGCAGCAAGGACGCCCGGCTCGCCCAGATCACGGCGGCGGGCAGCGGCTTCGTCTACGCCGCCTCCCTGATGGGCGTCACCGGTACCCGCGCGTCGGTCGGCGCGCAGGCCCAGGACCTGGTGGAACGCACCCGGGCCACCGGCACCGACCTGCCCGTCTGCGTCGGGCTCGGCGTCTCCGACGCGGCCCAGGCCGCCGAGGTCGCCGGCTTCGCCGACGGCGTGATCGTCGGCTCCGCGTTCGTCAAGCGGATGCTGGACGCGCCGGACCACGCGGCCGGCCTCGATGCGGTCCGGGAGCTGGCCGGTGACCTGGCCAGGGGCGTGCGCGGACAGGTGTAGGCGCGCGCAACGGAACATTCGCTCACCCGAACGGGTGGACCTGGGACCGGGGAGGCGCGCTGCGCCTCCCCGGTTCGTTCTGGGGGTGTGAGCGAGAAGAACCATGACGGAAAGCGCACCGCCCGGGAGCGGCTGGCGGTCGAGCGTGAGAAGCAGAAGTCCGTGGAGCGGCGGCGGCGCACGCTGATCGTCGGCGCGAGCATCGTCTGCGTCCTGGGCCTGGCGGCGGTGATCGGCGTGGTCGCCGCCAAGGCGGGCAAGAGCAAGGGCAGCGCGGGCCCGGTCGTGGCGCCGTCCGGCGCGCAGGGCAAGGACAGCCTGGCGATCCCGGTCGGCAAGGACGGCGCCAGGTCGACGCTCACCGTGTGGGAGGACTTCCGCTGCCCGGCCTGCATGGCCTTCGAGACGGCGTACCGGCCCACGCTCCACGAGCTGACCGACTCCGGCAAGCTCAGAATCGAGTACCACCTGGTCCGGCTGATCGACGGCAACCTCGGCGGCACCGGCTCCCGGGACGCGGCCAACGCGGCGGCCTGCGCCCAGGACGCCGGAAAGTTCCGTGACTACCACGACGTGCTCTACGCGAACCAGCCCAGGGAGACCGAGGACGCGTTCTCCGACGACGCGAAGCTGATCGGGCTGGCGGGCAAGGTGAACGGCCTGGACACGCCCGCGTTCCAGAAGTGCGTCAAGGACGGCACCCACAACAGCTGGGTGAACAAGTCCCACAAGGCCTTCCAGTCCGGCGGCTTCACCGGCACCCCGACCGTGCTGCTGGGCGGCAGGAACATCTACCAGGACCAGACGATGACCCCGGCGAAGCTCAAGCAGATGGTGGAGGCCGCCCAGAAGTGAGGACCCGGCCGTAAACGTTTCTCACGTCCCCGTTATGGACCCGTAGCCGGGCTGCCTGCCGTCGGCCCGGCCCGGCACGGTAGCGTCGACCCTGCCATGGAACTTGCCTACATTCCCAGCCCGTCGCGCGGGGTGCTGTACCTCGGCCCCATCCCGCTGCGCGGCTACGCGTTCTGCATCATCATCGGTGTCTTCGTAGCCGTCTGGCTCGGCAACAAGCGCTGGATCGCCCGCGGCGGCCGGGCCGGCACGGTGGCCGACATCGCGGTCTGGGCCGTGCCCTTCGGCCTGGTCGGCGGCCGGCTCTACCACGTGATCACGGACTACGAGCTGTACTTCAGCGAGGGCCGTGACTGGGTCGACGCCTTCAAGGTGTGGCAGGGCGGTCTCGGCATCTGGGGCGCGATCGCGCTCGGCGCGGTCGGCGCGTGGATCGGCGCCCGCCGCCGTGGCATCCCGCTGCCCGCGTACGCCGACGCCATCGCGCCCGGCATCGCCTTCGCGCAGGCGATCGGCCGCTGGGGCAACTGGTTCAACCAGGAGCTGTACGGGCGCGAGACGCACCTTCCGTGGGCGCTGCACATCACCTCCTCCGAGGGCGGCCGGGTCCCGGGCTACTACCACCCGACGTTCCTCTACGAGTCGCTGTGGTGCGTCGGCGTCGGCTTCCTGGTCATCTGGGCCGACCGCCGCTTCACGCTGGGCCACGGCCGGGCGTTCGCCCTGTACGTCGCCGCGTACTGCGTGGGCCGGGGCTGGATCGAGTACATGCGCGTCGACGACGCCCACCACATCCTGGGCCTGCGCCTCAACGACTGGACCGCGATGATCGTGTTCCTGCTCGCGGTGCTGTACATCGTGGTGTCCTCCAAGAAGCGGCCGGGCCGGGAAGCGGTGGTGGAACCCGGCGCCCTGGAGGCGGAGCCCGGCACCGGGGCCGAGACGGAGAGCGGTTCCGACGGGGTCGACAAGACCGAGGTGAAGGCCGGGGACAAGGCCGAGGCGAAGACCGGCGACAAGACCGAGGACACGGCGGGGCCCGCCGACGCCCGGGCCGGCGAGCCGGGCGATTCCGAGGACTCCGACGCCAAGGACGAGGCCGGCTCGGCGACGAAGAAGAGCTGACCGGCGGCCGTACGGCACCGAGGGCGCCCGGAGTACTCCGGGCGCCCTCGCCGTGTGTCAGGACCGCCCGACCAGGGACAGCGTGCGCCGCGCCGCCGCCACCACCGCCGCGTCCACGAAGCGCCCGTCCGGCAGGGCCTGCGCGCCCGGGTTCGCGGACGCAGCCTTGACGACCGTCTCGGCCTGTTCGACCTCCGCCTCCGTGGGCAGGTACGCCCGCTCGATCACCGGCAGCTGACGGGGGTGGATCGCCGCCCGGCCCAGGAAGCCCAGCGCGCGCCCGTGGGCACAGCTCGCGGCGAGTCCCCGCAGGTCCCGGATGTCGGGGTGGACCGACTGGGGCGGCGGGGGGAGACCGGCCGCGCGGGCGGCGACGACCACACGGGAGCGGATCCAGTCCAGCCCGGCCTCGTCCCGCAGACCCAGGTCGGCCCTGAGATCGGCCTCACCGAGGGAGATGCCCCGCAGCGAGGGGTGCGCGGCGGCGACGGCGTACGCGTGCTCGATGCCCAGGGCCGTCTCCAGGAGGGCGTAGAGGGGCAGGGTGGTGGCGCCGGCGACCCGCCGCACCTGTTCCGGCGACGTCACCTTCGGCAGCCGCAGCCCCGACACGCCCGCCAGCGGGGCCACCGCGGCGAGGTCCGCCGCCGCCCAGGGACCGTCCAGCGCGTTGACGCGCACCTGGACCGGGACCGGGAGGTGCTCGCGGAGCAGGTCGGCGGTGGCCGCTCGGGCGTACTCCTTGCGGTCGGGGGCGACCGCGTCCTCCAAGTCGATCACCACCACGTCCGCGCCCGACACCAGCGCCTTGGCCACCACGTGCGGGCGGTCCCCCGGGACGTACAGCCAGGTCAGCGGGAACGGCGTCACAGGACGCCCTCCTCGCGCAGGGCGTGGCGCTCGGCCGCGGTCAGGCCCAGTTCGGCGAGGACCGCGTCCGTGTCGGCGCCGTGCGGGCGGCCCGCCCAGCGGATCGCGCCGGGCGTGGCGGACAGCCGGAACAGGACGTTCTGCATGCGCAGCGGTCCCAGCTCCGGGTCGTCCACCGTGGTGACGGTGTCCAGGGCCTGGTACTGCGGGTCCGCCAGCACGTCCCGGACGTCCTGGACCGGGGCCGCCGCCGCCTCCGCCTTCTCGAAGGCCGCGAGGACCTCGGCGCGGCCGCGGGCGGCGATCCAGGAGCCGACCGCCTCGTCCAGGACCGCGGCGTGCGCGGCCCGGCCGGCGCCGGTCGCGAACCATGGCTCGTCGATCAGCTCCGCACGCCCCACCAGGCGCAGCACCCGCTCCGCCACCGACTGGGCGGAGGTGGAGACCGCGATCCAGGCGCCGTCGGCCGTGCGGTAGGTGTTGCGGGGGGCGTTGTTGGCGGACCGGTTGCCGGTGCGCGGCTGCACCAGACCGAGCTGGTCGTACCAGGTCGGCTGCGGGCCGAGGACGGTCAGGATCGGCTCGATGATCGCCATGTCCACCACCTGGCCCTCGCCGGTGCGCTCCCGCGCGGCCAGCGCGGTCAGCACGGCGTACGCCGTCGCCAGGCCCGCGATGGAGTCGGCGAGGCCGAACGGCGGGAGGGTCGGGGGCGCGTCCGGCTCCCCGGTGACGGCGGCGAAGCCGCTCATCGCCTCGGCGAGCGTGCCGAAGCCCGGCCGGTGCGCGTACGGGCCGAACTGTCCGAAGGCGGTGACCCGGGTCAGCACCAGCCGCGGATTGACGGCGGCCAGCTCCTCCCAGCCCAGGTCCCACTTCTCCAGGGTTCCCGGGCGGAAGTTCTCGATGACGACGTCCGCGGTGGCGGCCAGCCGCAGCAGGGTGGTCCGGCCGCCGGGCTTGGACAGGTCGAGGGTGATGGTGCGCTTGTTGCGCCCGAGCACCTTCCACCACAGACCGATCCCGTGCTTGGCGGGGCCGTGGCCCCGGGACGGGTCGGGCCGTTCGGGGTGCTCGACCTTGACGACCTCGGCGCCGAAGTCGCCGAGCAGGGTGGCGGCGAGGGGGCCGGCGAAGAGGGTCGCCAGATCGAGGACCCGCAGACCGCTCAGCGGCGGGGCCGAAGCGCCCGAAGCGGTGGGGGCGCTCATGCGGTGTACTGCGCCTCGATCTCCGGGCGGTACGGCATCGACGCCGACGCCCCCGGCCGCTGCACGGAGATCGAGGCCGCCGCTGCCGCCCAGGTCAGCGCCTCCCGGACCGGTTTCTCCTCGGCGAGGGCCACCGCGAGCGCGCCGGCGAAGGTGTCGCCCGCGCCGGTCGAGTCCACCGCCGTCACCCGGGGCGCGGGGACCACGAGCGGCTCCGCGTGCCGGGACACGTACAGGCTGCCCGCCGCGCCCAGGGTGACGACCACCTCCGGCACCAGTTCGAGCAGCGCGATGGCGGCGTCGCGCGGGTCGGTGCGGCCGGTGAGGGTGACCGCCTCGTACTCGTTGGGCACCAACAGGTCGACGGCTTCGAGGAGTTCGGGGGGCAGCGGCTGGGCGGGGGCGGGGGTGAGGACGGTACGGACGCCGTGCCGGCGGGCGGCCTGCGCGCCGGCCAGGACCGCGTCCAGCGGGATCTCCAGTTGCAGCAGGAGCGAGTCGGCGGAGGCGATGACGCCCTCGTCGCCGACGGAGAGGTGGTCGACGGTGCCGTTCGCGCCGGGGATCACCACGATGGCGTTGGCGCCCTCGTCGTCCACCACGATGTGCGCGGTGCCGGACGGCCCCTCGACCGTGCGCAGCGAGTCGGTGTCCACACCGGAGTGTTCGAGGGTGTCGCGCAGCCGGACGCCGAAGGCGTCGTTGCCGACCGCGCCGATCATCGAGACGGTGGCGCCGGCCCGGGCCGCGGCGATCGCCTGGTTGGCGCCCTTGCCGCCGGGGACCGTGTGGAACTCCCGTCCCGTCACGGTCTCCCCGCGTTGCGGCGCCTTCTCGACGTACGCGACGAGGTCCATGTTCGTGCTGCCGAGCACGGCGATGTGGGTCATGGGCGGTTCGCCTCCGGGTGAGTGAGCGCGTGGGTGAGATGGGCGAGGGTGTCGAAGCCGGTGCCGTCGAAGTCGGCGACGGAGGTGGCGAGCCGGTTCTTCAGGGGGGCCGTCCAGCGGTGGGGGAGCGCGGTCGGGCTGCCCGCGAGGAGGCCGGCGATGCTGCCGGCGGTCGCGCCGTTGGAGTCGGTGTCCCAGCCGCCGGACACCGCACGGCAGACCGAGCCGGTGAAGTCGCCGTCGGCGTGGGTGAGGGCGGCGGCGAGCAGGGCGGTGTTGGGGATCGCGTGGACCCAGTGGTGGACGGGGGAGTGGAGGGCGTGCAGTTCGTCCACGACCGTGTCGAAGTCCTCGTGCCGCTCGGCCAGTCGGACGGCGTGGCCGACGGCGTGGGCCAGCCGGGAGCGGGGCGGGATCACCGAGCGGCCGGCCCGCAGACAGGCGTGCACGTCATGGGTGCCGGTGGCCGCGGTGGCGATGGCGGCGGCCGTGAACATGGCCGCGTAGACGCCGTTGGCGGTGTGGGTGAGGGTGGCGTCGCGGTGGGCCTGTTCGGCAGCGGCGGCCGGGTCGCCGGGGTTGGTCCAGCCGTGCACGTCCGCGCGGATCAGGGCGCCGATCCATTCGCGGAAGGGGTTGCGGTGGCGGGCCGTGTGCGGGGGCTCGACACCGGTGAGGAGGTTGCGGTAGGCGACGCGTTCGGCGGTGAAGGTGCGGCCGGCCGGGAGTTCGTCGAGCCAGAGCCCCGCCACGTCCGTGGTGGTGAAGGCCTTGCCGTGGCGTTCGAGCAGCAGGAGGTTGAGGAGCGGGTAGTTGAGGTCGTCGTCCTCGGGCATGCCGTCGATGTTCTCGGCGAGGCTGGTCGCGGCGGAGCGATGGTTCCACGGATAGGTCTCCAGGAGGTCCCCGGGGACGCCCCGCGCGGTGAACCAGGTGGTCAGGGGCCAGTTGCCGGTGGACCTGGCGAGTCGGCGGATGCCGTCCAGGGGGAGCTTCTCCACCGGTTTGCCCAGGAGGCAGCCGACCGCTCTGCCGAGCCAGGCCGCCTCCAGGCCGAGCGGGCCGGGGTCCGGGCCGCCGGGGCCGGCGGGCCGGGCCGGCCAGTGCGGACACAGCTTCCTGATCTTCTCCAGTTCCGTCGGCTCGTCCTCCGTCAGTCTGCTGGGCAGGTCCGCCAGTTCGTCCAGCAGGTCGTCCGCCAGCAACCGCAGATAGCGCGAGGCCCGCGGCCCCGAGGCCCCGGCCCGCCGCGGCGCCCGGCCGCCGCCCGCCGCCCGCCACCTCGCCTCGATCGCCCTGGGCTCACGGCCGTCCTGCCTGGCCTGGTCGAGTTCATGACCCAGCAGGTCCTCGGGCTGGACCCAGGTCAGTCGGAGCATCCGGAGCCCCCGAGTTCTGCGAACGCCCGTTCGTGAGACCGTCGGCGTCGTACGTCCCGTTCGTACACCTCCCGGGCCACCTCCGTGAGGACACGGCCCGGTTCCCACAGGTCCAGGCGGCTCGCCTCGGCCACCGTCTTGGACCACTCCTCGGGCACGGGGGAGCCGAGGGCGCCGGCCAGGGCACCGGCCATCGTCGCGATCGAGTCGCAGTCGCGGCCGTAGTTGACCGAACCGAGGACCGCCGCGCGGTAGTCGCCGCCGGAGACCAGCAGCATGCCGAGGGCGACGGGGAGTTCCTCGACGGCGTGCAGCCGGGACGGGCGGCGGGCGGCCAGCGAGGGGTTGCGGTAGTCCGGGCCCACCGTGTCGTACGGGGCGACCGCCTCCCGCAGCGGGACCAGTGCCGACTCGAAGTCGCCGTGGCGGGCGGCCACTTCGCACACCGCGTCGATGGCCTTGCGGGTGCCGTCCTTCGCCAGCTCCAGGCAGGCCGCCACCACCGACCCGGGGGTCGCGCCGGGCGTCACCGCCGCCGCCACGGCCGCCGCGAACACGCCGGCCGCCTCCCTGCCGTACGACGACTGGTGGGCGCCGGCGATGTCCAGCGCCTCGGCGTACGCCGCCTCCGGACGGGCCGCGTTGACCAGGCCGACGGGCGCCATGTACATCGCCGCACCGCAGTTGACGATGTTGCCCACGCCCGCTTCCCTGGGGTCGGCGTGACCGTAGGCCAGTCGTGCCACCAGCCACTTCTCCGCGAGGAAGATCCGGTGCAGGGGAAGCGCCTCGGCCTCCAGCTCCGGGATCCAGCGCGGGTTCGTCATCAGGTCGGGGACCAGGTGGTCGGCGACGGCGTAGGCGTCGAGGTGGTCGCGGACCTGGTCGTACACCCGTACCAGCGCGTGCGTCATCAACGTGTCGTCGGTGACATGGCCGTCGCCCTTGTGGTACGGCGCGAGCGGGCGGGCGGTGCGCCAGGCGGCACCGTTCCAGGGGCCGACGACGCCGGTGACACGGCCGCTGTGCCGTTCCATGATCTGGTCGGGGGAGTAGCCCTCGACGGGGCCGCCGAGGGCGTCGCCGACGGCGGCTCCGACGAGGGCCCCGGTGATCCGTTCGTCCAGCCGCGACAGACGCGGCCCGCCGTCCGCTGCCCGTTTGATTTCTTCTCCTTTGGGCGTCATGCCCGAATCATCCCCCCGGAGGGGGCGGTTGCGCGGCTTCCAGGAGTCCGGCGAGTTCCACCAGGTCGGTGCCGGTGAGGCGGGGCAGGGTGCAGCCGGGCAGGACGCGGCAGGCCTCCCGCCAGGCGGACGGAACGGCGTCGCCGCCGCCGAGGGCTCCGGTGAGGGCGCCCGCGAGGGCGGGGGCGGAGTCGGCGACCCGGGACAGACAGGCCGCCGCGGGGACGGCCTCGGCGATGCGGCCCCGTGCGGCGGTGGCCAGGGCGAGGGCGACGGGGACCGTCTCGGCGGCGGCGATGCCGTAGCTGTAGACATGGTCCACGATCTGGTGTTCGAGGAGGGGGACGAGGGCGAAGGCGCCGACGGCGGGGCCGGCGTCCCGGGCCAGCGCCAGGGCGTGGCGGGCGTTGCGGCCGATCTCCGTCCCGGCCGGCAGCTCGGCGAGCGCCGCCGTGACGCACGCGTCGACGTCGGCTCCGGCGAGGGCCAGCGCGAGGGCGGCGGCCATCGCCCGGGCGCCGTGCACACCGTCGCCGTCCTGGGTGTAACGGGCGTCGAACTCGGCCAGGTCGGCGGCGGCTCCCGGGTCGCCGGGGTGGGCCACCGCGAGCACACAGGCGCGGACGCAGGCCGCGTCGTCGAAGTAGTGAGGGTTGTCGTGGCCGCTGGCGGGCGGACGCAGGCCGGCGGCGAGGTTGCCGAGTCCGGCGCGCACGGAGATACGGGCGCGCAGGGGCAGCACGGCCGACTCGATCTCCGGGGCGCGTTCCGCCGCCGCGGCGACCTCGCAGGCCACGGCGCTCCAGGTGAGGTCGATGGCGGCGCGCGTCCGGCGTTCCCTGCTGAGGTCGCCGAGCGCGCTGTCGTCGCCTGCGCGCAGCACCGCCTCGGCCGCGAACGCCGCCCACTCGGCGTCGTCGGAGGGGCCGAGGCGCAGCGGCTCCGGGGGCTGGTTGAGCGCGATCGGCACCGGGAGGGTGGTCGTGGCGTTCTGCTCGGCGAAGGTGTCCAGCTCGCGCGTCAGCCGCCGGGTCCACTCGGGCATCCGCGCGGCCCGGTGCCGAGCGGCGGGCCAGCCGGCGGCGTCGCCTGCGGCGAGGCCGAGCAGGAGCCCTTCGATACGCCGCGTCATGACCGGGACTCGCCGGTGGGGGTGCCTGCGACGGCGGGGTGGGGGGAAGCGGCGGTGAGGGTGGCGACAGTGGTGCCGGTGGGCGTGGTGGCCGCTACAGCGGCGGTGGCCGGGGTGGCGGCAGTGATGGCCGCTACAGCGGCGGTGGCCGGGGTGGCGGCAGTGGTGCCGGTGGGTGCTGTGGTGGGCGCGACTGAGGTGGTGGGCGCGACTGGGGTGGTCGGGGTGTCCGGGGTGGCCGAGGTGGCCGAGGTGGCGGTGACGGCGGCGGTCGCAGCGGCGAGGGCGGCGGCAGTGGCGGCAGTGGAGGGGGCGGCGGTGGCCGCAGTGGTGGGGGCGGCGGTGGCGGCCGTGGTGGTGGGGGCCGGGAGGGGGCTTCGCCCTGGGAGTCTCAGGGGCTTCACGGGGGCCGGGGCCTCTTGGGGTACCAGCAGGTCGGCCACCTCCAGGACGTGGCGGCCGGCCATCGACGGCAGGCAGCTGCCCCGGGCCGGGCCGATCGCCGCGGACCACTCGGCCGGGATCGCCGCGCTGCCCTGGGTTGCGCCCGCGAGGGCGCCCGCCACCGCGGCCGTGGTGTCCGCGTCGCGGCCCATGTTCACGGCCGTCAGGACCGCCTCCCGGAAGTCGCCGTCGGCCGCCGCGTACGCGCCGAAGGCGAGGGCGACCGCCTCGGGGGCCAGGTCGGTCCAGGGGTAGCCGCCGATGACGACCGCGGAGCGCACCGCGCGTTCGCCCCGGTGGGCGACCGCGACGGCACGGCGCAGGGAGCGGGCCGTCCAGGAGTCGTCGGGGACCACCGCGAGCGCGGAGGCGACGACCACGGCGGCCGGGGCGCCCGCCATCGCCGCCGCCACCCCGGCGGCGACCGCCTGGCCGCCGTAGATGCCCTCGCCCTCATGGCTGACCGAGCCGTCGATCGCCACCAGCCGTGCCGCCTCACCCGGGCGCCCCGCCGCGAACACCCCGAACGGCGCCGCCCGCATCGCCAGCCCGTCGCTCCAGGCGTGCCGGTGCTGGGCGGAGATGGGTGCCGCCAGCCCCCGGCGCAGGTTCTCCAGCGTGCCGCGCTCGCTGAAGCCCGCCCCCCGGAAGCGGCCCTCCGCGCGGTCGGCGATCCACTCGTGCCAGGCCGCCTCCGCGTGCGCCGGGGTGAGCGCCGAGCCGTGCCGGGCCAGCAGCAGGCCGGAGAAGATCGCGTACTCGGTGTCGTCGGTGCCGGACGGCTTCTCGGCCACGTACCCGGTGATGCGGCCCCAGCGGGCCCGGATCTCGGAGGGCTTCAGGTTCTCCGCCGGCGCCCCGAGCGCGTCGCCGACGGCCAGCCCGAGCAGCGCGCCGCACGCCCGTTCGCGGATCGATGCCATAGGGCCACACCTCCGGGGCGGCTCCGCCAGGGCGCGGAGCCCTTTGGGGAGATGTCCCCCCACCGGGGTGCGGGGGAGCCTCGGACAGGGTGCTGTCACCCGGTCGCATCGCCAAAACCGCAGGTTAGCCCAGCCTTTCCTTGCTGGCGGGGACGGAATGCCGGGCGTAGATTCGGTGTTGTCGAAAAGTAGAACCGATCCAAAGTTAGCTTTGGCTAAGCTTCCTGGGGGACCCCTTCATGGCCATCATCGAAACCGAGGCGGCGCTGCACGAGGCGCACCGCGACAACCACACGCACCGGGACGTCAACGGTGGCTGGCTGCGCCCCGCCGTCTTCGGCGCCATGGACGGCCTGGTCTCCAACCTCGCCCTGATGACCGGCGTCGCGGGCGGCTCGGTGGGCCATCAGACCATCGTCATCACGGGTCTCGCCGGACTGGCGGCCGGCGCCTTCTCCATGGCGGCCGGAGAATACACCTCCGTCGCCTCCCAGCGTGAGCTGGTCGAGGCCGAGCTCGACGTCGAGCGGAGCGAACTGCGCAAGCACCCGCAGGACGAGGAGCGCGAGCTGGCCGCGCTCTACGAGAGCCGGGGCGTCGAACCCGAGCTGGCCCGGGAAGTCGCCCGGCAGCTGTCCCGGGACCCCGAGCAGGCCCTGGAGATACACGCCCGCGAGGAACTGGGCATCGACCCCGGCGATCTGCCGTCGCCGCTGGTCGCGGCCGTGTCCTCGTTCGGCTCCTTCGCGCTGGGCGCGCTGCTGCCCGTCCTGCCCTTCCTGCTGGGCGCGACCGCGCTGTGGCCGGCCCTGCTGCTCGCGCTCGTCGGGCTGTTCGGCTGCGGCGCCGTGGTGGCAAGGGTGACCGCGCGCAGCTGGTGGTACAGCGGGCTGCGGCAGCTCGTGCTGGGCGGGGCGGCGGCCGGTGTGACGTACGCCCTGGGCAGCCTGTTCGGTACGGCCGTAGGATAGCCGTACCGCTACTTATGCGTTGGGCCGCATAGATAGCCATTACTCGCTGGTTTCGACCGCGTGACCACCGGGCATGAGCCGTAAGCGCTGTGGGCAATGACGCCTGCCGTACACCTGCGGGGTGGGCGACGACGCTCCCCCCGCCCCGTGGGCCGACCGGCACCGATCTGATCGATCTTGTCCGGATCGGTTCCCCCATACTTCTGCCGCCCGTGCGTGGTACCCCGCCGCCACAGCGGCGTCCGCATGCTGGAACGGAGTATCCGGTTCCCGAGAACCGCTCCATCATGTAACCTGCACGAAATTTTGCACTCCGCAGAGGGCCAACGTCGTCCCTCGGCAATCTGCTCCCCCAGAGCCTCAAGAGCCTGGGAGGGGTTCCAGCCACTTGAGACGACGACGGGAGAGCCGATGCGTACGCCGCGCCAGCCGTCCCAGCATTCCGCGAATGGCCAGAACTGGTCCTTCATGGATGCTCGCCCTGCTGCGCAGGGTATGTACGACCCCCGCAACGAGCACGACGCCTGTGGCGTCGGCTTCGTGGCCACCCTCACCGGCGAGGCGAGCCACGCGCTGGTCGAGCAGGCGCTCACGGTTCTGCGCAACCTGGAGCACCGCGGCGCCACCGGCTCCGAGCCCGACTCCGGGGACGGCGCGGGCATTCTCTCGCAGGTGCCCGACGCCTTCTTCCGCGAGGTGGCCGGATTCGACCTCCCCGCGGCAGGCTCGTACGCCGTCGGCATCGCCTTCCTCCCGGAGGACGGCATCGAGGACGCCGTCTCGCGGATCGAGACGATCGCTGCCGAGGAGGGCCTGACGGTCCTCGGCTGGCGCGCGGTCCCGGTCGCCCCCGAACTGCTGGGCGCCACCGCCCGCTCGACCATGCCGGCCTTCCGGCAGGTCTTCGTCACCGACGGCGCCAGCGAGGGCATCGCGCTGGACCGCAAGGCGTTCGTGCTGCGCAAGCGCGCCGAGCGCGAGGTCGGCGTCTACTTCCCCTCGCTCTCCGCCCGGACGATCGTCTACAAGGGCATGCTCACCACCGGTCAGCTGGAGCCCTTCTTCCCGGACCTGTCCGACCGCCGCTTCGCCTCCGCGATCGCGCTCGTGCACTCCCGGTTCTCCACCAACACCTTCCCGAGCTGGCCGCTCGCGCACCCCTACCGCTTCGTCGCCCACAACGGTGAGATCAACACCGTCAAGGGCAACCGCAACTGGATGGTCGCCCGCGAGTCCCAGCTGGTCTCCGAGCTGTTCGGACAGCAGGAGAAGCTGGACCGCATCTTCCCGGTGTGTACGCCCGACGCCTCCGACTCGGCGTCCTTCGACGAGGTGCTCGAACTCCTGCACCTGGGCGGCCGCTCGCTGCCGCACTCCGTGCTGATGATGATCCCCGAGGCGTGGGAGAACCACGACTCCATGGACCCGGACCGGCGCGCCTTCTACCAGTTCCACTCCACGATGATGGAGCCCTGGGACGGCCCGGCCTGCGTCACCTTCACCGACGGCACCCAGGTCGGCGCCGTACTCGACCGCAACGGCCTGCGCCCCGGCCGCTACTGGGTCACCGACGACGGCCTCGTCGTCCTCGGCTCCGAGGTCGGCGTCCTCGACATCGACCCGGCCAAGGTCGTCCGCAAGGGCCGGCTGCAGCCCGGCCGCATGTTCCTCGTCGACACCGCCGAGCACCGCATCATCGAGGACGACGAGATCAAGGCGCGGCTCGCCGCCGAGGCCCCCTACGCCGAGTGGCTGGAGGCCGGCGAGATCGAGCTGGGCGACCTGCCCGAGCGCGAGCACATCGTGCACACCCACGCCTCGGTCACCCGCCGCCAGCAGACCTTCGGCTACACCGAGGAGGAGCTGCGCGTCATCCTGGCCCCGATGGCCAAGGCCGGCGCGGAGCCGATCGGCTCGATGGGCACGGACAGCCCGATCGCGGCCCTGTCCGAGCGCCCGCGGCTGCTGTTCGACTACTTCACCCAGCTGTTCGCGCAGGTCACCAACCCGCCGCTGGACGCGATCCGCGAGGAGCTGGTCACCTCGCTGCGCTCGTCGCTGGGTCCGGAGGGCAACATCCTGGAGCCGACGGCCGCCTCCTGCCGCAGCGTCACGCTCCCCTTCCCGGTCATCGACAACGACGAGCTGGCCAAGCTCATCCACATCAACGCCGACGGCGACATGCCCGGCTTCAAGGCCGCGACGCTCTCCGGCCTGTACCGGGTCTCCGGCGGCGGTGACGCCCTCGCCGCGCGCATCGAGGAGATCTGCGCCGAGGCGGACGCCGCCATCGACAACGGCGCCCGGCTGATCGTCCTGTCGGACCGCCACTCGGACGCCGAGCACGCCCCGATCCCGTCGCTGCTGCTCACCTCGGCCGTCCACCACCACCTCATCCGCACCAAGCAGCGCACCCAGGTGGGCCTGCTGGTCGAGGCCGGTGACGTCCGCGAGGTCCACCACGTCGCCCTGCTCATCGGCTTCGGCGCCGCCGCCGTCAACCCGTACCTGGCCATGGAGTCCGTCGAGGACCTGGTCCGCGCGGGCACCTTCCTGCCCGGCATCGAGGCCGAGAAGGCCATCCGCAACCTGATCTACGCCCTCGGCAAGGGCGTCCTGAAGGTCATGTCCAAGATGGGCATCTCGACCGTCGCGTCCTACCGCGGCGCCCAGGTCTTCGAGGCCGTCGGTCTCGACGAGGCCTTCGTCGCGAAGTACTTCAACGGCACCGCCACCAAGATCGGCGGCGTCGGCATCGACGTCGTCGCCCGGGAGGTCGCCGCCCGGCACGCGAAGGCGTACCCGGCCAGCGGGATCGCCCCGGCCCACCGCGCCCTGGAGATAGGGGGCGAGTACCAGTGGCGCCGCGAGGGCGAGCCGCACCTGTTCGACCCGGAGACGGTCTTCCGCCTCCAGCACTCCACGCGCTCCGGCCGCTTCGACATCTTCAAGAAGTACACGTCCCGGGTGAACGAGCAGTCCGAGCGCCTGATGACGCTGCGCGGCCTGTTCGGCTTCAAGTCGGACCGGCAGCCGATCTCCGTCGACGAGGTCGAGCCCGTCTCCGAGATCGTCAAGCGCTTCTCCACCGGCGCCATGTCGTACGGCTCCATCTCCAAGGAGGCGCACGAAACCCTCGCCATCGCCATGAACCAGCTGGGCGGCAAGTCCAACACCGGTGAGGGCGGCGAGGACCCGGACCGTCTGTACGACCCGGCCCGGCGCAGCGCCATCAAGCAGGTGGCCTCCGGCCGCTTCGGCGTGACGAGCGAGTACCTCGTCAACGCGGACGACATCCAGATCAAGATGGCCCAGGGCGCCAAGCCCGGCGAGGGCGGCCAGCTGCCCGGCCACAAGGTCTACCCCTGGGTCGCCAGGACCCGGCACAGCACCCCGGGCGTGGGCCTCATCTCCCCGCCGCCGCACCACGACATCTACTCCATCGAGGACCTGGCCCAGCTGATCCACGACCTGAAGAACGCGAACCCTCGGGCGCGGATTCACGTCAAGCTGGTCTCCGAGGTCGGTGTCGGCACGGTCGCCGCGGGTGTGTCCAAGGCGCACGCGGACGTCGTGCTCATCTCGGGTCACGACGGTGGTACGGGCGCCTCGCCGCTGACCTCGCTCAAGCACGCCGGCGGTCCCTGGGAGCTGGGCCTCGCCGAGACCCAGCAGACCCTGCTGCTCAACGGCCTGCGCGACCGCATCGTGGTGCAGACCGACGGACAGCTGAAGACCGGCCGTGACGTGATCATCGCCGCGCTGCTCGGCGCCGAGGAGTTCGGTTTCGCGACCGCGCCGCTGGTCGTCTCCGGCTGCGTCATGATGCGCGTCTGCCACCTGGACACCTGCCCCGTCGGCATCGCCACCCAGAACCCGACCCTGCGGGACCGGTTCTCCGGCAAGGCCGAGTACGTCGTGAACTTCTTCCGGTTCATCGCCGAGGAGGTCCGCGAGCTGCTCGCCGAGCTGGGCTTCCGCTCCATCGAGGAGGCCGTCGGCCACGCCGAGGTCCTCGACGTCCAGCGGGCCGTCGACCACTGGAAGGCACAGGGCCTGAACCTGGAGCCGCTCTTCCACGTGCCCGAGCTGCCCGACGGCGCGGTGCTCCACCAGGCCGTCGCCCAGGACCACGGCCTGGAGAAGGCGCTGGACAACGAGCTGATCAAGCTCGCCGCCGACGCCCTGGCCGCCTCCGGCGCGACCGACGCCCAGCCGGTGCGCGCCCAGGTCGCCATCCGCAACATCAACCGCACGGTCGGCACCATGCTCGGCCACGAGGTGACGAAGAAGTTCGGCGGTGCGGGCCTGCCCGACGACACCATCGACATCACCTTCACCGGATCGGCCGGCCAGTCCTTCGGCGCCTTCCTGCCGCGCGGCGTCACGCTGCGCCTGGAGGGCGACGCCAACGACTACGTCGGCAAGGGCCTGTCCGGCGGCCGGGTGATCGTCCGTCCCGACCGGGGCGCCGACCACCTCGCCGAGTTCTCCACGATCGCGGGCAACACGATCGCCTACGGCGCGACCGGCGGCGAACTGTTCCTGCGCGGCCGTACCGGTGAGCGGTTCTGCGTGCGCAACTCCGGCGCGACGGTCGTCTCCGAGGGCGTGGGCGACCACGGCTGCGAGTACATGACCGGCGGTCACGCCGTGGTCCTCGGCGAGACGGGCCGCAACTTCGCGGCCGGCATGTCCGGCGGTATCGCGTACGTGATCGACCTGGACCGCGACAACGTCAACGCCGGCAACGTGGACTCCGTCGAGGCGCTGGACGACACGGACAAGCAGTGGCTGCACGACGTGGTGCGCCGCCACGCCGAGGAGACCGGCTCGACGGTCGCCGGGAAGCTGCTCGCCGACTGGGACGTGGCCGTGCAGCGGTTCAGCAAGATCATTCCCAGCACGTACAAGGCAGTGCTCGCCGCCAAGGACGCCGCCGAGCGAGCCGGTCTCTCCGAGACCGAGATCACCGAGAAGATGATGGAGGCGGCGATCAATGGCTGACCCGAAGGGCTTCCTGAACCACGGCCGTGAGGTCGCCAAGACCCGCCCCGTCGAAGAGCGCGTCAAGGACTGGAACGAGGTCTACGTCCCCGGCTCCCTGCTGCCGATCATCAGCAAGCAGGCCAGCCGGTGCATGGACTGCGGCATCCCGTTCTGCCACAACGGCTGTCCGCTGGGGAACCTGATCCCCGAGTGGAACGACTACGCCTACCGTGAGGACTGGGCGGCCGCCTCAGAGCGCCTGCACGCGACCAACAACTTCCCGGAGTTCACCGGTCGCCTCTGCCCGGCTCCCTGCGAGTCGGCCTGTGTGCTGGGCATCAACCAGCCGCCGGTCACCATCAAGAACGTCGAGGTCTCGATCATCGACAAGGCGTGGGACACCGGCGACGTCAGGCCGCAGGCCCCCGAGCGCCTGTCCGGCAAGACGGTCGCGGTCATCGGCTCCGGCCCGGCGGGACTCGCCGCCGCCCAGCAGCTGACCCGGGCCGGCCACACCGTCGCCGTCTACGAGCGCGCGGACCGCATCGGAGGCCTCCTCCGCTACGGCATCCCCGAGTTCAAGATGGAGAAGCGGCACATCAACCGCCGTATCGAGCAGATGCGCGCGGAGGGCACCCGCTTCCGCACCGGCATCGAGATCGGCCGCGACCTCAAGGCGACCGACCTGAAGAAGCGGTACGACGCGATCGTCGTCGCGGCCGGTGCCACCACCGCCCGTGACCTCCCGGTCCCGGGCCGGGAACTGACGGGCATCTACCAGGCGATGGAGTACCTGCCCCTGGCCAACAAGGTCCAGGAGGGCGACTATGTGGCGCCGCCGATCTCGGCCGAGGGCAAGCACGTCGTCGTCATCGGCGGCGGTGACACCGGCGCGGACTGCGTGGGCACCGCCCACCGGCAGGGCGCGGCCTCCGTCACCCAGCTGGAGATCATGCCCCGCCCGAACGACGAGCGGCACCCGGTCGCCCAGCCCTGGCCGACCTTCCCCATGCTGTACAAGGTCACCTCGGCGCACGAGGAGGGCGGCGAGCGGGTCTACTCGGTCTCGACGACCCACTTCGAGGGCGACGAGGACGGCAACGTCCAGTGGCTGCACCTGACCGAGGTGGAGTTCGTCGAGGGCAAGCTGACCCAGAAGCCGGGCACCGAGCGCAAGATCCCCGCCCAGCTGGTCACCCTCGCCATGGGCTTCACCGGTACCGACCGGGAGAACGGCCTGGTGGACCAGTTCGGGCTGGACCTCGACGAGCGCGGCAACATCGCCCGCGACGCCGAATTCCAGACCAGCGTCCCCGGTGTCTTCGTCGCCGGTGACGCGGGCCGCGGCCAGTCCCTCATCGTGTGGGCCATCGCGGAGGGCCGCTCGGCCGCCCGTGGCGTGGACCGCTTCCTCACGGGTGCCAGCGAACTGCCGGCCCCGATCCGGCCGACGGACCGCTCGCTGATGGTCTGAGCCACGCCCGAGAGAACGTCCCGTACAACGGCGTACGGGCTGGTGTCCGGGGGCTTGCCCCCGGACCCCCCGAAGACGGCGCCTGCCCCCCAGTCCCCGACCGGACGAACGGGCAGGCGCCGCCGCTTTGCCCGCGCCCACCGGGAACTCACCGGCGGCGTCCCCCGTCGGCGGCACCACGGGCGGTACCGCCGGCCGCGCCCGCCAGGACCAGGTCCCGGCACTCGTCGGGGCCGCCCCAGGCCGTGCGCAGGGCGCGGGCCTTGGTCAGCCACAGGGACAGGTCGTACTCCGCCGTGTAGCCGATCGCGCCGTGCAACTGGAGCGCGGTGCGCGCGGTGCTGTAGGCCGCCTCGCACGCGCTCAGTCGGGCGGCGGCCACATCGGCCGCGTCGAGGGTCAGCGCGGCCCCGAAGAGGAGGGGCCGGGCGAACTCCAGGGCGATCTTCGCGTCCGCCAGCCGGTGCTTGACCGCCTGGAAGGAGCCGACGGGGACGCCGAACTGGGTCCGCTGCCCGACATACGCGACCGTCCGGTCGAGCAGGGCGAGCCCGACACCGAGGGCCTGGGCGGCGGTGGCCAGCCGGGCCCAGGCCAGGGCGCGGTCGACCGGTGGGCGGGGGCTGAGGAGTTCACCGCCGGGGGCGAGGGGGGTGAGCCGGCGGGCGGGGTCCAGGGAGCGGCGCACCGGGCCGGGGCCGGGGGACAGGCGCAGGCCCTCGGGGGTCAGGGCGAGGTGGAGGTCCGCCGCGTCGCCGTCGAGGGCGTGGGTCCCGAGGGCCACCGTCGCCATCGTCGCGCCCTTCGCCAGCCCGGGCAGGAACCGTTCGGCCGACGGGCCCGGCCCGGCGAGCAGCACGGCCGCCGCGACCGTCTCCACCAGCGGTCCGGGCACCGCGTGTCTGCCCAGCTCGAGGAAGGCCACGGCCAGTTCGACGGGGTGGGCGCCCAGCCCGTCGTACGTCTCGGGCACCGCGAGCGCGAACACCCCCGCCTCGGCGAGGCGGGACCACAGCGCCCGCCCGCCGGTGTGGTCGCCGCGGTTCCAGTCCCGCACCACCGACGGCGTGTCCGCGGCCGTCAGCATCGCGTGCAGGGAGTCGGCGAAGGCGCGCTGCTCGGTGTCGAGGAGGAAGCGCATCAGCGGCGTCCCTTCGGCAGGCCGAGCAGGCGCTCGGCGATGATGTCGCGCTGGATCTCGTTGGTGCCCGCGTAGATGGGGCCGGCCAGGGAGAAGACGTAGCCCTCCGCCCATGCCGTGTCCGCCCGCTCGCCGTCCTCGCCGAGCAGATCGAGCGCCGTCTCGTGCAGTGCGAGGTCGTACTCGGACCAGAAGACCTTGTTCAGGCTGGACTCGGGGCCGAGTTCGGCGCCGTCCAGGAAACGGCAGGCGGCGGCATAGGTGAACAGCTGGTAGGCGCGGGCGCCGACGAGGGCGTCCGCCACCCGCGCGCGTTCGGATGCCGGGCAGCCGCGGGCGCGCCACAGCTCGAACAGGCGGTCGGCACCGGCGAGGAAGCGGCCGGGTGAGCGCAGGGTCAGTCCGCGTTCGTTGCCCGCCGTCGACATCGCGATGCGCCAGCCCTGCCCGGGCTCGCCGATCACGTCCTCGTCCGGTACGAACACCTCGTCCAGGAACAGCTCCGCGAAGGCCGGCCTGCCGTCGAGGCGGCCGATCGGGCGGACCGTGACCCCCGGCGCGCGCAGGTCGAACATGAGGTACGTCAGGCCTTGATGGGGTTTCGGCGCCCCGGGGTCGCTGCGGAACAGGCCGAAGGCCCGGTCGGCGAAGGCGGCCCGCGAGGACCAGGTCTTCTGCCCGCCGATCAGCCAGCCGCCGTCGGTGCGGACCGCCCTGGAGGTGAGCGCGGCCAGGTCGGAGCCCGCCTCCGGCTCGGACCAGGCCTGCGCCCAGATCACCTCGCCACGGGCCATGGGCGGCAGCACCCGGGCGCGCTGCTCCTCGCTGCCGTGGTCGAAGAGGGTGGGGGCGAGCAGGCTGATCCCGTTCTGGCCCACGCGCCCGGGCGCGCCCGCCGCGTAGTACTCCTCCTCGAACACCAGCCAGCGCAGCAGCCCGGCGTCCCGGCCGCCGTAGGCCCGCGGCCAGGACACCACCGACCAGCGGTCCGCGGCCAGTTCGGCCTCCCAGGCGCGGTGTGCCGCGAAGCCCTCCGCCGTCTCCAGGGAGGGCAGCGGGGTACGCGGCACGTGCGCGTCCAGCCAGGCGCGGGCCTCGGCGCGGAACTCCTCGTCGGCCGGAGCGTGGGTGAGGTCCACGACGGCACCATCCTTCCCTAACAAGTGTTTGGTAGGTTAGCGTGGGCCCATGACAGGCGTCGAGAGCCCGGCGTACGTCCCCGGGCACGGGTTGCTGAAGGACCGCACCGCCGTCATCACCGCGGCGGCCGGAGCGGGGATCGGCGGGGCGACCGCGCGCCGCTTCCTGGAGGAGGGCGCACGGGTGCTGATCAGCGACGCCCACCCGCGCCGCCTGAAGGAACACGAGGCCGAACTGGCCCGGGAGTTCCCCGGGGCCGTCACGGCGACGCCCTGCGACGTCACCGACGACGCCCAGGTGCGCGCGCTGTTCGACACGGCGCTGCGGGAGCACGGCCGGCTGGACGTCGTCGTCAACAACGCGGGCCTGGGCGGCACATCGGCCCTCGTCGACATGACGGACGAGCAGTGGTCGACCGTGCTCGACGTGACGCTGAACGGCACCTTCCGGTGCACCCGGGCCGCGCTCCGGCTGTTCGGGGAGCACGGGAGCGGCGGGGTGATCGTCAACAACGCCTCGGTCGTCGGCTGGCGCGCCCAGGCCGGGCAGGCCCACTACGCCGCCGCGAAGGCCGGGGTGATGGCGCTGACCCGGTGCGCGGCGATGGAGGCGGCCGGGTACGGGGTGCGGGTCAACGCCGTCTCGCCCAGCCTCGCCATGCACCCGCACCTGGTGAAGGTGACGACCCCTGAGCTGCTGGCGGAACTGACCGCCCGCGAGGCCTTCGGGCGGTACGCCGAACCCTGGGAGGTGGCCAACGTCATCGTGTTCCTGGCCTCCGGCTACTCCTCGTACATGACGGGCGAAGTCGTCTCCGTCAGCAGCCGGCATCCGTAGGACCACAATGGACCCGTGCCGACCAAGAAGAAGCCCCAGGTGACCGCCGCGCCCGCGCGCCGCCGCGAACTCCTCGAAACCGCCGCCGAGGTCTTCGCCGAGCAGGGCTACAACGCCACCACCGTACGCAAGATCGCGGACCGGGCGGGCATGCTCGCGGGCAGCCTCTACTACCACTTCGACTCCAAGGAGTCGATGCTGGAGGAGATCCTGCGGACCTTCCTCGACGAACTGGGGGACGGCTACGACACCGTCCTGGCCGCCGGGTTCGAACCGCGCCGGACGCTGGAGGCGCTGGTCACCGAGTCCTTCCGGGAGATCGACCGGCACCGCGCCGCCGTCGCGATCTACCAGAAGGAGAGCAGACAGCTCGTGGCGCAGGACCGGTTCACCTTCCTCGCCGACTCGCAGCGCAGGTTCGAGAAGGCCTGGCTGTCCACCCTGGAGCGGGGGGTCGCCGAGCGGGCGTTCCGCTCCGACCTCGACGTCCGCCTCACCTACCGGTTCGTGCGCGACACGGTCTGGGTCGCCGCCTCCTGGTACCGGCCCGGCGGACAGCACAGCCCGGAGGAGATCGCCCGGCAGTACCTGTCGATGGTGCTGGACGGGATCGCCGTACGCGCATAGTCCCTTCATCGTGAACATGCCTTTCCTGTGAGGGAGTTGTCATGGCCGAGGCCTACATAGTCGAAGCGGTGCGCACGCCCGTCGGACGACGCGGGGGCGGGCTGAGCGGGGTGCACCCGGCCGACCTGGGCGCGCACGTGCTCAAGGAACTGGTCGCACGCTCGGGCGTGGACCCGGCCGCCGTCGAGGACGTCGTCTTCGGCTGCCTGGACACGGTCGGACCGCAGGCCGGGGACATCGCCCGGACCTGCTGGCTGGCGGCCGGGCTGCCCGAGGAGGTGCCCGGCGTGACCGTCGACCGGCAGTGCGGCTCCTCGCAGCAGGCCGTGCACTTCGCCGCACAGGCCGTGCTCTCCGGCACCCAGGACCTGGTCGTCGCGGGCGGGGTGCAGAACATGTCCCAGATCCCGATCGCCTTCGCCACCCGGCAGGCCGCCGAGCCGCTGGGGTTCACCCAGGGTCCCTTCGCCGGCAGCAGCGGCTGGCGGAGCCGCTACGGCGACAAGCCCGTCAACCAGTTCGCCGGCGCCGAGATGATCGCCGCCAAGTGGGGCATCAGCCGCCAGGACCAGGAGGAGTTCGCCCTGCGCTCGCACCGGCGGGCGGTCCGGGCCATCGACGAGGGCCGCTTCGACCGGGAACTGGTGCCCTACGCCGACGTCCGCACCGACGAGGGCCCGCGCCGGGACACCTCCCTGGAGAAGATGGCCGCCCTGAAGCCGGTCATCGCCGGCGGCACCGTCACCGCCGCCTGCTCCTCCCAGGTCTCCGACGGCGCGGCGGCCCTGCTGCTGGCCTCCGAGCGGGCGGTCCGGGAACACGGTCTGCGTCCGCGCGCCCGCGTGCACCACCTGTCGGTGCGCGGCGAGGACCCCATCCGCATGCTCACCGCGCCGATCCCCGCCACCGCCCACGCACTGAAGAAGACCGGTCTGACCATCGGCGACCTCGACCTGGTCGAGATCAACGAGGCCTTCGCACCGGTCGTCCTGGCCTGGCTCGAGGAGACCGGCGCCGACCCGGAGAAGGTCAACGTCAACGGCGGCGCGATCGCCCTCGGCCACCCCCTCGGCGCCACCGGCGCCAAACTGATGACGACCCTGCTGCACGAACTGGAGCACACCGGCGGCCGGTACGGCCTGCAGACCATGTGCGAGGGCGGCGGCCAGGCCAACGTGACGATCGTCGAACGGCTGTGAACCTCACCCCACGGCCGCCAGTCTCCGCCGCACCTCCTCCGCCTCCTTCATGATCCGCTCCACCAGTTCCGCGCACGACGGCAGGTCGTCGATCACCCCGGCGACCTGCCCCGCCGCCATCACCCCGAGGTCCGTCCGCCCGTCCACCATCGCCGACCTCAGCAGCATCGGCGTGTTCGCCGCCAGCAGCACCTGACTCCAGGACAGCTCCTTGCCGTGCCTCAGGGCGAGCCCGTCACGCACCAGGTCCCGCCAGGTGAGCCCCGACAGCTTCCGGAATCCGGCCGCCCGGCGGAGGGCCCGGAACAGCGTTCGTGTCCGGCCGGAGTCCTCCAGCGCCCGCACCAGGTCCGTGCGCAGCATCCGGTGCGGCAGACCGTCCACCGCCCGGGTGACCGTCACGTCCCGGACCGTCGCCGCCAGGTATCTCTCCTTCACCGCGTCCGGCACCGTCGACTCCGAGGTGAGCAGGAACCGCGTGCCCATCGCCACCCCCGCCGCCCCGTACGCCAGCGCCGCGACCAGACCCCGCCCGTCGAAGAAGCCGCCCGCCGCCACGACGGGTATCCCCACCGCGTCCACCACCTGCGGCAGCAGCACGCTCGTCGCCACCTCGCCGGTGTGCCCGCCACCCTCCCCGCCCTGCACGATCACCGCGTCCGCGCCCCACGCCGCGACCTTCTCGGCATGCCGCCGCGCCCCGACCGACGGGATCACGACCACCCCCGCGGCCTTCAACTCGGCGATCAGCTCCCGGGAGGGCGCCAGGGCGAAGGACGCCACCCGCACCCCCTCCTCGATGATCAGACGGACCCGGTCGCCGGCGTCGGCCGCGTCCGCGCGCAGGTTCACCCCGAACGGCGCGTCGGTGCGGGCGGCGACCTCGCGCACCGCCGCCCGCAACCGGTCCGGCGTCATCGTCGCGGAGGCCAGGATGCCGAGCGCTCCCGCGTTCGCCGCCGCCGACACCAGGCGCGGACCCGCCACCCAGCCCATCCCCGTCTGCACGATCGGATGGCGGACCCCGACCAGCCGGGTGAGCGCGCTCTCCATCAGCTCCTCGCCCCCTGCGCGACCTCGCGCTCCCGGGCGCCGTCCGGGTCCAGCACCTCGCGGATCAGGCGCAGTTCCCCGGCCGAGGGCTCCCGTGTGTGCGGGACCTCGTCCGGCACCGTGAGCGCGAAGCCGGTCGCCTCCCGCACCTGCCCGACGCTCACCCCCGGGTGCACCGACGCCAGCCGCATCGAGTGGTCCGGGGTGGCGAAGTCGAACACGCCGAGGTCGGAGACCACCCGGGGGATCCGGTGGTGGCGGGCCGTGCCCGACAGGCCGGCCGCACGGTCGTACCCCACCCCGCACACCATGTCCACGCGCTCCACGAAGACCCGCCGGGAGTGTCTCGGGATCCAGTAGCTCGTCGGGTTGTTCAGCGTGTTGAGGGGCGCCCCGCGCACCCCGAGCAACTGCCGCCGGGGCCTCGCCCAGTCGCCGATGCAGGAGATGTTCTGGTTGCCGTACCGGTCGATCTGGCTCGCCCCCATCATCACGTGCCGCCGGCCGCCCGCCACCAGGGCCAGATGCTGCCGGTAGGGCAGCCAGCCCTCGGCCGTGCCGTCCGGGCGGACGAGCAGCGCCTCGCCGTCGGTCAGCAGCAGGTCCGGCGCGAAGGTGAGCCGGGCCAGCCGCGCTCCCAGGGAGGGGATCAGGCCCATCGGGGACGCCAGGATCTCCCCGCCGCCGCGCCATGCCTCGGCGCAGGCGATCACGCAGTGCTCGGCACGGGTGGCCGCGGGCAGGGGGCCCTCGGTGTCGCTCATTTCCCCTGCTCCTTCCACCAGTTCGCCACCGCCGCCCGGTAGGCCTGCTCGTCCCCGCCGAGGAACCGCTCGGCGAACTCCGGCCAGGGCGTGGACGCGTACAGCCGCTGGAAACCCTCGTCCCGGCCGTAGTCGGGGGCGCAGGAGGTGAAGTGCGCGCCGCTCGGAGCCTCCACCACCCCGGCCACCACATGCCGTTTGACGAGCAGCGTCTGGGCCGGCGCCTCCTTGGTCAGCTCGGCGGTGTCGACGATCCGTTCGCACGAGACGTAGGCCGCCTCCGCCGCCTCGCAGAACAGGTCGTCGAAGTAGGGGTCCGGGCCCAGGTACTGCCCGTTGCCCAGCCGGTCGGCGCGGTTGACGTGCACCAGGGCCGCGTCCAGCCGCAGCGCGGGCATCGCGACGAACGTCTCGGCGTCCTCGTAGGGCGAAGTGACCGTGCGCAGACCGGGGTTGACCCGCATGACGTCCGAGCCGAGACCCGCCCGCACGGGCAGGAAGGGCAGCCGGTTCGCCGCAGCCCGCAGACCCCACATGAACATCCCCTCGTCGATCTCCGTCAGCTCGAAGGCGCCCCGCTCACGCGCCGCCCGGTAGTGAGGTTCGAGCGGGATCGAGTCGAGGGTGACGAAGGCCGTGACCAGTTTGCGGATCCGTCCGGCAGCGGCCAGCGCGCCGACGTCCGGGCCGCCGTACGAGACGATCGTGAGATCGCCGATGTCGGACCGGAGCAACGCTCTGACCAGGGCCATCGGCTTGCGCCTGGACCCCCAGCCACCGATGCCGAGGGTCATGCCGCTCTCCAGGCGGGCGACCACCTCGTCGGCGGTCATCGTCTTGTCGCTCACCTACGCACCCTCCTTCCCGAAGGAGTCACGGACACGGCCGGCCACGCCACCGACATCGGCCTCGAAGGTGAAGCCCTGTTCGAAGCGGTAGCTGCGGCGCACGTCGACCGGGTCGATGCCGTTGATGGCCGCCTTCGCCATGCGCAGCAGATCGCCGTCCTTGGCGGCGATCTCGCGGGCCAGCTCCAGCGCCGCCGCTCGCAGCCCGTCGCCCGGCACCACCCGCCACACCGAGCCGTGGGCGTGCAGTTCGGCCGCGCTCACGGTGCGCGAGGTGTAGTACAGCGTCCGCATCAGATGCTGGGGGACGAGCCTGGCCAGATGCGTGGCCGCGCCCAGGGCGCCCCGGTCCAGCTCGGGCAGCCCGAAGGAGGCGTCCTCGCTCGCCACGATCGCGTCCGCGTTCCCCACCAGGCCTATCCCGCCGCCCAGGCAGAAACCCTGCACCGCCGCCACCACCGGGACCTCGCACTCGTACACCGCCGCGAAGGCCTGCGCGCAGCCCCGGTTGGCGCCGATCAGCGCCTGCCGCCCGTGCGCCTGTATCTCCTTGATGTCCACGCCCGCGTTGAAACCCCGGCCCTCGGCGGCCAGCACCAGGCACCGGACCTCCGGGTCGCGGCCCGCCGCGCGCACGGCCTCGGCCAGGGCGAACCAGCCGGCCACCGGCGGCGCGTTCACCGGCGGGAAGTCGACCGTGACGAGCGCAATCCCCTTTTCCGGGGACGAAGTGGAGACACCCATGGACGCATCAGCTACCTTCGCACTCAACGCCTTTCCACCAAACATTTGTTAGGTGAGGGTTCGAAGCTAGCAGTCGGCGATGACAAGCGGGAGAGCCTGTGGACAACTCGCTGCACGGCAGGACCGTCGTCGTCACCGGCGGCACCCGGGGGGTCGGCGCGGGCATCGCCCGGGCCTTCGCCGAGGCGGGCGCCCGGGTCCTGGCCTGCGCCCGCCGCCCACCCGAACACCCGCTCCACGGCGTGGAGTTCGCCTCGCTCGACGTGCGCGACCCGCCCGCCGTCCGCGCCTTCTTCGAGGCGCTGCCCCGGCTCGACGTCCTCGTCAACAACGCGGGCGGCACCCCGTACCGGCTCCTGGCCGACGGCGACAGCGAGCGGCACGTACGGGTGATCGAACTGAACCTGATCGCCCCGCTCACCGCCTCCCTCGCCGCCTACCCGCACCTGCGGCGGTCCCGGGGCTCGGTCGTGATGGTCGGCAGCGTCAGCGGCGGCCGCCCCTCGCCCGGCTCGGCCGCGTACGGGGCGGCCAAGGCGGGGCTGGAGAACCTGGCCCGCTCGATGGCGGTGGAGTGGGCGCCCGAGGTGCGCGTCAACACGCTCCTCGTCGGCATGGTCCGCACCGAGCTGTCCCACCTCCACTACGGCGGCGAGGACGGCATCGAGGCGGTCTCCCGCACCGTCCCGCTCGGGCGGCTGGCGGCGCCCACGGATGTCGGTGCCGCCGCCGTCTTCCTCGCCTCCGCGCAAGCCGCCTACATCAGCGGGGCGAGCCTGCACGTGCACGGGGGCGGGGAGCGGCCCGCGTTCCTCGACGCCGCGACCGCGAACCAGGCCGGACCGACGGCGGAGTCGGCCGGGCGAGCAGCCGAGACGGCCGGGCGAACAGCCGCGACAGCCGCCCGAACAGCGGGGACAGAGGAGAAGAAGGAGGAGGAGTGAGATGAGCGGAATCTGCGCCGGCCGGGTCGTCGTCGTCACCGGTGCCGGACGGGGACTGGGCCGGGCCCACGCCCTGGCCTTCGCCGCCGAGGGCGCGCGCGTCGTCGTCAACGACCTGGGCGTCGGTCTCGACGGGACGCCGGAACCGGACCACCCGGCGGCGGCCGTGGCGGAGGAGATCCGGGCGGCGGGCGGCCAGGCGGTCGCGCACGGCGGCGACGTCGCCACGAGCGGCGGGGCCGCCTCCCTGATCCGGACCGCGGTGGAGAGATACGGCCGGCTCGACACCCTCGTCAACAACGCCGGCTTCCTGCGGGACCGGATGCTGGTCAACCTCGACGAGGGCGACTGGGACGCCGTGCTGCGCGTCCACCTCAAAGGCCACTTCCTGCCGCTCAAGCACGCGGCCGCGCACTGGCGGGCCGAGGCCAGGGCGGGCCGCGCGCCGGTGGCCCGGATCGTCAACACCAGCAGCGGGGCGGGGCTGCTGGGCTCGGTCGGGCAGGGGAACTACAGCGCGGCGAAGGCCGGGATCGTCGGGCTGACCCTGGTCGCGGCGGCCGAACTGGCGCGCTACGGCGTGCAGGTCAACGCCGTCGCCCCGGCCGCCCGCACCCGTATGACGGAACGTACCTTCGCGGAGACCATGGCGGCCCCCGGCGCCGGTTTCGACACCATGGCCCCCGAGAACGTCTCCCCGCTCGTGGTCTGGCTCGGCTCCGCCGCGAGCGCCGGGGTGACCGGCCGGGTGTTCGAGGCGGAGGGCGGCCGGATCACCGTCATGGAGGGCTGGCGACCGGGCCCCACCGCCGACAAGGGCGCCCGCTGGGCCCCGGCCGAGGCGGGCGAGACGGCACTGAAACTGCTCGCGGCGGCACAGGAGCCGGGGGCGGTGTACGGGGCCCAGGCCCCATGACACGGCTTGCGGAAGCGTCCTAGGTGTCGCACTCCAGTACGGTCCGGCACAGTCCGCACCGCGCGCGCACCCGCCCCCGTACGGGCACCCGGATCCGCTGGTGGCAGGTGGGACAGGGAAAGGAGACCCGGAGCCGGCCGCCGCTGTCCGGGGTGAAGGTGTAGGGGACGCCCTCCTGGGAGACGGGCGGGTGGCGCCGGTCGCGGGCGTAACGGCGGCGCCCCGCCCAGCCGGCCGCGGTGAGCGGTGGCTGCTGCTCGTCCCGGCGGGCCAGGGCCAGGCCCTCGACGTACGCCGTGTAGGCCTGCGGGCTGGTGAACCACACGGAGGGGTCCTCGCCGAAGACCAGGGAGCGCTTGGCCAGGACGTAGCCGAACTCCTCCGGGGTGAGGTAGCCCAGCTTCTGGGAGGACGCCGCGTCCTCGCGGTAGGCGTCCAGCAGCAGCCAGCCCGCGCCCAGGTACGTCGTGGCCGTGTCCGTGAGGATCTCGTTCTCCGCGGTGCTGGGGAAGGACAGGTCCAGACGGTGCAGGTAGACGTGCATCACCTCGTGGGCGAGAGCCGCGCCGATGTCCCGGCGATGGGTGCGGAAGCGGTCGTTCAGTTCGATGAAGTACTCCGGGCCCGCCGTCAGTTCCACGTTCGCCGCGTGGGTCATCTCGCGAAAGCCGATGATCATGCGGGCGTCCGGCAGCCGGAAGTGCCGCACCAGCTCACGGGCCACCCGCTGGGCGCCCAGATGGAGGTCGTCGGTGTCACAGAAGGCCACGTCCGCGGGGGCCACGCTGGCCGGGAAGGTCTGGACGGTGTCGTACGACAGCCGCCGGTACAGCGCGGTGACAGCGGCCCGCACCGTCTCCAGATGCGGGAATCCGTGCTCGACCGGTCCGCCGTTCGCCACGTCCGTACCCCCAAAGACGCCCAGAACTCCTCTCCACTCTAGGCCGCCGTGCGCGGATCCCGCGTGAGTTGCGCCCGGCGCCCCGAGACCCGCCCGCGCCCCTTAGGGTTGGCCCCATGACCCCCAGCAACACCGGTAACGGTGACGTCGAGCCCGCGGTGCGCGCGGAGCTGGACCGGCTTCGTGACAGCATCGACAACATCGACGCGGCCGTCGTCCACATGCTCGCCGAGCGGTTCAAGTGCACCCAGCAGGTCGGACACCTCAAGGCGGTCCACCGGCTGCCGCCCGCCGATCCGGCCCGCGAGGCACGGCAGATCGCCCGGCTGCGCACCCTCGCCGAGAACGCCAAGCTCGACCCGGCCTTCGCCGAGAAGTTCCTCAACTTCATCATCGCCGAGGTGATCAGGCACCACGAGAGCATCGCCGAGGACACCCTCAACGGCCAGGCACTCCAGGCCGACTGACCCCGGGCGGGCACTTCCCGCCGTCCGCCGGGCCCTCCGTCGCGGAGCGGAGACGTAAGCTGGTGGTCCATGCGGAGGGACGTCGGGCCATGCCGTCGGATGCCAGGATCCTGATCGTCGACGATCACAAGGACACGCTCTACGCGCTGGAGAGCGCCCTCGTCTCCCTCGGCCACCCCCTCGCCCACGCCACCAGCGGCGACGAGGCGCTCAAGGAGGTGCTCCGCCGGCAGGTCGGTCTCCTGCTGCTGGACGTGCGCATGCCCGGCGTCAGTGGCCTGGACGTGGTGCGCTATCTGCGCCGCCTGGAACAGACCCAGCACATCCCCGTCATCCTGCTCACCGGCTTCGGCCCCGACCAGGAACTGGCCGCCACCGCCTTCGGCCTGGGCGTCGCCGACCTGCTCATCAAGCCCGTCGACCCCTGGTCCCTGCGCACCAAGGTCCAGTACCTGTACGACGCCCACCAGCGCAGGCTCGCCCTGGAGCGGGAGATCCGCGAACTGCGCGCCCTGGTCAGGGACCGTACGGCCGCCGTGGAGGACCGACAGCCCCACCCGCACCCCACCCCCACCACCGACAGCCGGGTGCCGCCCCAGCGGGAGGCGCGCCACGGCACCCCGGCGCAGGACCGGACATAAGCCGTGTACCGATCCACCCCTGTGCGCTGTCGGCGCCATCAGGCAGCATGTCGTTCATGTCCGTACTGACGCGCGACGAAGCGCAGCTGAGAGCACAGCTCCTCGACGTCCACCGCTACACGATCGATCTCGACCTGACCACCGGGTCCGAGACCTTCGCCTCCCGTACCGTGATCCGCTTCACCGCGCGGACCGAGGGCGAGACGTTCGTCGAGGTCAAGCCCGCCGAGCTGCGTTCGGTCACCCTCGACGGACAGCCCATGGACCCGGAGACCCTGGACCAGCACCGGCTGCCCCTGAAGAACCTCACGGCGGGCGAGCACGAGCTGTGCGTGGACGCGGTCATGCGCTACTCCCGCACCGGTGAGGGCATGCACCACTTCACCGACCCCACCGACGGCGAGACGTACGTCTACACCCAGGTGTTCATGGACGACGTGCAGCGCGTCTTCGCCGCCTTCGACCAGCCCGACCTGAAGGCCGTCTTCGAACTGACCGTCAGTGCGCCGCAGGACTGGACCGTGCTGGCCAACGGCGTCACCGAGCACCTCGGCGAGGGCCGCTGGCGGGCCGCCCCCACGCCGTTGATCTCCACCTACCTGGTCGCCGTCGCCGCCGGCCCCTGGCACTCCGTGCGCGCCGAGCACCGCGGCCTGCCCCTCGGCCTGCACTGCCGCCGCTCACTGGCGCCCCACCTGGACGCCGACGCGGAGGAAATCCTCGGCATCACGCGCGCGTGCTACGACCGCTACCACGAGAAGTTCGAGGAGCCCTACCCCTTCGACTCCTACGACCAGGCGTTCGTCCCGGAGTTCAACGCCGGCGCCATGGAGAACCCGGGCCTGGTCACCTTCCGCGACGAGTTCGTCTACCGCTCCGCCGTCACCGACACCGAGCGGCAGACCCGTGCCATGGTCATCGCCCACGAGATGGCCCACATGTGGTTCGGCGACCTCGTCACCCTCAAGTGGTGGGACGACATCTGGCTGAACGAGTCCTTCGCCGAGTACATGGGCTACCAGACCACCCTGGAGGCGACCCGCTTCACCGAGCCCTGGGTCGACTTCGGCGTGGCCCGCAAGGCCTGGGGCTACGACGCCGACCAGCGCCCCTCCACCCACCCGGTCGCCCCCGAGGCCGTGGACGACACCGCCGCCGCCCTGCTCAACTTCGACGGCATCTCCTACGCCAAGGGCGCCTCCGCGCTGCGCCAACTGGTGGCCTGGCTCGGCGAGAAGGACTTCCTGGCCGGCATCAACACCCACTTCGCCCGGCACCGGTTCGCCAACGCCACCCTCGCCGACTTCATCGACTCCCTCGCCTCCGCCACCGACCGTGACGTCCACGCCTGGGCCGACACCTGGCTGCGCACCACCGGCGTCGACACGCTCACCCCGCGCCTGGCCACCGCCCCCGACGGCACCCGCACCCTGACCGTCGACCGCGCGGGCAGCCGCCCGCACCGCATCACCGTCGGCCTCTACGACCACGACCTCGCCGACGAGGCCCGGCTCGTCCTGCGCGAGCGCATCGACCTCGACATCCCGCAGACCGCCCCGCAGCCCCTCGGCAAGCGCCCCGCACTGCTCCTCCTCAACGACGGCGACCTCGGCTACGCCAAGGTCCGCTTCGACGCCGAGTCCTTCGACACGGTCCGCACGCGCCTGTCCGGGCTGCCCGACCCGCTCACCCGCGCGGTGGTGTGGAACGCCCTCAGGGACGCGGTCCGCGACGGCGAACTCCCGCCCGCCGCCTATCTGGAGACGGCCCGCGCCCACCTCCCGCACGAGAGCGACCTGGCCCTCGTCCAGGGCGTCCTGTCCTTCGCCTGCGCCCAGATCGCCGACCGCTACCTGGCGCCCGAGGACCGCCCGGCCGCCCTGGCCACCCTGACCTCCCTGTGCCGCGACCTCATCCGGCGCACCGAGGACGGCGACAACCCGGGCCTGCGGCTGATCGCCGTACGGCACTTCATCGACGTCGCCGCCCACCCCGACGCCATCGCCGCCTGGCTCGCCGACGGCACGGTGCCCGGCGGCCCGGAACTCGACCCCGAGCTGCGCTGGCGCATCCTCGGCCGGCTCGCCGTCCTCGATGCCACCGACGAGGCCGCCATCGACGCGGAGCTGGCGCGCGACCCGTCCGCCACCGGCCAGGAGGGCGCCGCCCGCTGCCGCGCCGCCCTGCCCGACCCCGAGGCCAAGCGCCGGGCCTGGGAGGCGATGTTCGCCGCCGACGACTCGACCGATCTGTCGAACTACCTGTTCACGGCGACCGCCCAGGGTTTCTGGCAGCCCGAACAGAGTGAACTGGTACGGGAGTACGTGCCGCGCTACTACAAGGACGCGGTGGCCCTCGCCGCCCGTCGCGGCCCCGCCATCGCCGTCGCCACCGGCCGCTGGGCCTTCCCCGCCTACGCCGTCGACGCCGAGAACCTCGCCCTGGGCGAGGCCTGTCTGCGCGACGCCGAGCCGAGCGCGGCCCTGCGCCGCAAGCTCGCCGACGAACTGGACGACCTGGCCAGGGCGTTGCGCGTCCGGCGCGGATGACGAGGGGCGGGCGGACGGCGGCTCACCGGCTCCCCGGGGCCGATCCGGCGACAGGGCCGTGCCGGCCCGCGCTCACGAGGCGCCGTCCCGCTCCGCCGAGCCGGTCCGCCGGGCCGGCGCCAGACGCAGCACCGCCCGCCGCGCGTCCCCTTCGCGCGGCCCCGCCCGCCGGTTGCCCACCTCGGCCCGCCGCGGGGCGGCCGCCTCCAGGGTGAAGCCCAGGCGTTCCAGGAACCGTTCGCCGGAGCGCCAGCCCGGCGGGACCGTCGCCGTCACCAGCGAGGTGTCCTCGGCGCGCGCCAGCAGGAACTCGGCGACCGCCCGGCCGAGACCCCGCCCGCGCGCCCAGGGCGCCAGCAGGAACATGCCCACCGCCACCGACCCGGGCTCGGGATGGTTCCGTACGGCGTCCAACAGGCCCGTGACCACCCCGTCCCGCTCCACCACCAGGAGCACCTTGTCGTCGGGGCTCGCCCCCTCCGGCAGCGAGTAGAACAGACTCTGCACGTCACCCGGCCCGGACGGCAGCCCGGTCGCCGCCACGAACCAGTCCTCGCACTCCTCGAACAGGGCGAGCAGCGGCGCCTCGTCCGCGGGCCCGGGCTCCCGGACCACCACCCGCTCACCCGGTACGTCGATCATCCACGCGTCCGTCATCCGACCGACGTTAGTGCGGCCCGCACCCCTTGCCCAAGGTTTTCCCCGCACCGCGATACCACTTTCGGGTTGAGATCGCCGGGCTTTCGGGACGCGCGGGACTCTTCCCATACAAGCTGGAATTCCCCACGGACGTCCGCCTCGCCGCGCCCCGGAGGAGAACCCATGAGCCTGCCGCCCCTCGCCTCAGGACCCGACGGCCCCGTCGCCCTGCGGCCGCTCCTGGACACCGTCCTCGACGCGCTGCGGGCCGGCGGCCGGGCCCGGGGCGGCCCGCTGCCGGCCGGCGGACCCGACGCCGTGGCCGCCCGGGTCGCCGACGCCGTGGGGGACGTCCTGCCCGACGAGGGCGACCCCGACGCCCTGCGGGTCCTCGTGCACGCCCTCGCCGAAGGCGCCGCCGACCCCGCCGACCCCCTGTGCGCGGCCCATCTGCACTGCCCGCCGCTCGCCGTCGCCACCGCCGCCGACCTCGCCGCGAGCGCCCTCAACCCCTCGCTGGACTCCTGGGACCAGGCCCCGGCCGCCTCCGCCCTGGAGAGCGTCGTCGCCCGTACCCTCGCCCAGGAGGCCGGCCTCGCCGACGCCCTGGTCACCAGCGGCGGCACCGAGTCCAACCAGCTCGCCCTGCTGCTCGCCCGCGAGGCGCACGGCGGCAGCGTCCGCCTGGTCTGCGGCGCCAACGCCCACCACTCGCTGCCGCGCGCCGCCTGGCTGCTCGGACTGCCCGACCCGGTCGTCGTCCCCGCACCGGGCGGCACCCTCGACCCCGCCGCCCTCGACGAGGCCCTCACCGCGCTGTCCGGCCCGCTGCTGGTCGCCGCCACGGCGGGCACCACCGACGCCGGCCTCATCGACCCGCTGCCCGAGATCGCCGGCCTGTGCGCCGCCCACGGCACCCGGCTGCACATCGACGCCGCCTACGGCGGAGGCCTGCTGTTCAGCGACCGGCACCAGGAGAAGCTGGCCGGTCTCGAAGCCGCCCACACCGTCACCCTCGACCTGCACAAACTCGGCTGGCAGCCGGTCGCCGCGGGCCTGCTCGCCGTCGCCCGCCCCCGTGACCTCGCCGCACTCCACCAGCGCGCCGACTACCTGAGCGCCGACGACGACTCCGAAGCCGGGTACCCCGACCTGCTCGGCCGGTCGCTGCGCACCACCCGCCGCCCCGACATCCTCAAGATCGCCGTCACCCTGAAGACCCTCGGCCGCACCGGCCTCGGCGCCCTCGTCGACCAAGTCTGCGAGCGGGCCAAGGAGTTCGCCGCCCTCGTCCAGGACCACCCCGGCTTCGACCTCTACGACCGGCCCACCATCAGCACGGTCCTGTTCCGCCCCGCCCAGGCCGCCGACGACACCGTGGCCGCCGTACGCCGCACCCTCCTCCACCAGGGCCGGGCCGTCCTCGGCCGGGCCCGCCTCGACGGCCGGCTCTGGCTCAAGGTCACCCTCCTCAACCCCCACACCCGGCCGGACGACTTGGCCGACCTGCTGAAACTCGTGGAAGGAACGACGTTTCGATGAGCCCGATGCCAAACCCCCCACGCCACGAGCCCGAAGCACCCCGCGACCTGGTCGGCATCGGCATCGGTCCCTTCAACCTCTCCCTCGCCGCCCTCGCCGACCCGCTCGCCGAACTCGACTCCGTCTTCTACGAACAGCGCCCCGGCTTCGACTGGCACCCGGGGCTGCTCATCGCGGGCGCCACCATCCAGGTGCCCTTCCTCGCCGACCTGGTGACCCTCGCCGACCCCACCAGCCCCTGGAGCTTCCTCAACTACCTCAAGAGCCGCGACCGGCTCTTCCCCTTCTACTTCGCCGAGCGCTTCCACATCCAGCGCGCCGAGTACGACGCCTACTGCCGCTGGGTCGCCGAGAGCCTGCCCGGCCTGCACTTCCGCCACCAGGTCGACGCCGTCCGCTGGAACCCGGAACGCGACGTCTTCGAGGTCGACTTCACCCAGCTCGACGCCGAGGGAGAGGCCGAGGCCCTCGGCCGTACGTACACCAGGAACATCGTCCTCGGCGTCGGCACCGCCCCCTACGTCCCCGATCCGCTCAGGCCCCTCGTCGAGGCCCCCGGAGTGCCCGTCCTGCACGCCGCCGACTACCTCGAACACCGCGACACCGTCCTCGCCGCCGACCATGTCACCGTCGTCGGCTCCGGACAGTCGGGCGCCGAGGTCTTCCTCGACCTGCTGCGCCACCGCCCCCTCGGCCACGAGCGGCTGCACTGGCTCGGCCGCAGCGAGGCGTTCGCGCCCATGGAGTACTCCAAGCTGGGCCTGGAGCACTTCACCCCCGACTACACCCGGTACTTCCACGCCCTCGACGAACCCGTCCGCGACCGGCTCGTCGCCTCCCAGTGGCAGTTGCACAAGGGCATCGACGCCGACACCATCGCCGCCATCCACGACGAGCTGTACCGCCGTACCCTGCACGGCGGCTGGCCGGACGCCGTGCTCACCCCGGGCGTCCAGGTCCGCACCGCCGGCCGCATCGCCACCACCCAGCTGGAACTGCACGTGGAACACGTCCAGCAGGGCAGCCGCTCCCGCCTCACCACCGGCGCCGTCGTCCTCGCCACCGGCTACCGCGAACGCCCGCTCGGCCGCATCCTCGCCGGACTCGACCCCTATCTGCGCCGTGACAGCAGGGAACGCCCGCGCATCGACGAGAACTTCCGGCTCGTCCTCGACCCCTCCGTCACCGGCTCGGTGTACGTGCAGAACGCCGAACTGCACACCCATGGCGTCGGCGCCCCCGACCTCGGCCTGGCCGCCTGGCGCAGCGCCACCATCCTCAACTCCCTGACCGAAAAGGAGCCCTACCCGCTGCCCGCGCGCACGGCCTTCACCAGCTTCGGACTCGACGGGCCGAGGCACCGGATCCCGGCCGCCCGGCAGGCCATGCGGCTGACACCCCTGGTGGACGACCGGCAATAACCAGGCAAACCCCGGAAGATCCCCGATGACGGTGGTGTTGGGCCATGCCATGACCACAACATGGATCGCAGCCCACCGCACCGCCGTCATCAACCCCCATGAGAGCTTCCGGCTCTTCGAGAGCAGAGGCTTCACCGACCAGACCGTACGGCAGTCCCTGCGCCTGGCCGGAGGAGGTGAGGCGCTGCGCATCAGGATCGGCAACCGCTACGGCAAGGAACCCCTGGAGATCGGCGGCGCCCGCCTCGCCCGGCGCACCACCGGCCACGGCATCGACCCCGCGACCGACACCCCGCTGACCTTCGACGGCGCCACCGCCGTCACCGTCCCCGTCGGCGAGGAGCGCGTCAGCGACCCCGTCGAACGGCCCGTCCCGGCCGGGCAGGAACTCACCGTCAGCCTTTACCTGCCGGGCGAGACCGGACTCACCTCCTTCTCCGCGGTGCCGTACGACATCGGGTACGCCGTGCCCGGTGACCGGACGTCCGCCACCACCCTGCCGGACGCCGAGGAGGTGGCGACCGGCCACTTCGGGATCGGCGCCGACGTCCGGGCGCCCGAGGGCACGCGGATCGCCGTCGCCTTCGGGGACTCCTGGATCGAGGGCGCGGCCACCACCCCCGGCCTCGACAACAGCTTCCCGGCACAGCTCGGCCGACGGCTGACCCGCGGCTGGATCGTCAACCAGGGCATCTCCGGCAACCGGCTGCTCACCGACGAGATCGGCGAACACCTGCTCGCCCGCGTCGACCGCGATGTCCTCGCCGAGCCGGGCGTCAGCCACGTCCTGATCCACATCGGTCTCAACGACCTCGGCCTGCCGGGCACCATCGCCTTCCCGGAACCCGGCGAGCCGCCCACCGCCGAGGAGCTGGTCAACGGCCTGACGGCACTCGCCGACCGGCTGCACGCCGCCGGTCTCACCGTCATCGGCTCCACCATCGGCCCGTACCGGGGCACCGTCTACGACGGCTACGACACCGACACCGGCCAGGCCGTGCGGCGCGAGGTCAACGACTGGCTGCTCGGGGACCGGCACCCCTTCGACGGGGTGGTGGACGTCGCCGCGGCCGTGGCGGACCCGGCGGCGCCCGACCGGATCCGTCCCGAGTTCAACAGCGGCGACGGCCTGCACGTCAATGACGCCGGCGCGAAGGCCATCGCCGACGCCGTCGACCTGTCACTCCTGGACCTCTGACAGAGTGGGACGTATGACCACCGATGCGACCCGTCCGTACGGCACCCCCGAGTCCCCCCTCGTGGTGGTCCGTGGCGAGGCCGAACTGGAGGTCGAGCCCGAGACCGCGCGCATCGGTGTCACGGTCGGCGCCCTCAACCGCGACCGGCGCTCCACCCTCGACGACCTCACGCGCCGCAACGCCGCCGCCCTCGACCTCCTCAAGTCGTACGGGGACGCCGTGCGGCAGTTGTCGACGGGCGCCTTCTCCCTCAGCCCGGAGCTCGCCGAACGGGGCCGGGGCGAGCGCGTCCGCGGCTACCGGGGCAGCGTCTACCTCACCGCCGAGTTCACCGACTTCACCGCCCTGGGTGAGGTCACCACCCGGCTGGCCGACCTGGAGCTGACCCGGGTCGACGGCCCCTGGTGGGCCCTGCGCCCCGACTCCCCGGTGCACGGCGAGGCCCGTCAGCAGGCGGCGCGCGAGGCCGTGCGGCGCGCCCGGGAGTACGCCCAGGCCCTGGGCACCTCGCTGACGGCCCTGGTCGAGCTGGCCGACACCGGCGCCGAGCGCCCGCGCGCGGCCTTCGACCGCGGCACCCGCCGCCTCGCCGTCGCCGACTCCGCCCAGCCCCCGCAGCCGCTCGATCTCGAACCGCCGCGCCTGCGTGTCACCGCTCAGGTCAGCGCCCACTTCACGATGGCGCCCCCGAATTTGTGCTCATAGGAGCGGCGCACCGCACAATTCAACACTTGTCAATAGCCCTTTACCCAAAGGTTGTTGAGTAGACATGTCCGGCAGATTATCTACCCGCGGGTAAGGCCTAGGCTCGAATCATGCGCCGAGCAAAGATCGTTTGTACTCTGGGGCCCGCCACCGACTCGTACGACCGGATAAAGGCACTGGTCGAGGCCGGAATGGACGTCGCTCGTTTCAACCTCAGCCACGGCACCCACGCCGAGCACGAGGAGCGCTACCGGCGTGTGCGGAAGGCCTCGGACGAGACCGGCCGCAGCGTGGGGATCCTCGCCGACCTTCAAGGCCCGAAGATCCGGCTCGGCCGCTTCAGTGAAGGACCCGTACTCCTTGAACGCGGCGACTCCTTCACCATCACGGTGGAGGACGGGGTCGAGGGCGACCGCCACCGCTGCGGCACCACCTACGCGGGCCTCGCCACCGACGTCGCCCCCGGTGAGCGGGTCCTCGTCGACGACGGCAAGGTCTGCCTGGAGGTCACCTCCGTCGACGGTCCCCGCGTCCACACCCGGGTCGTCGAGGGCGGCGTCATCTCCGACCACAAGGGCCTGAACCTGCCCGGCGTCGCCGTCTCCGTGCCCGCCCTCTCCGAGAAGGACGAGGCCGACCTCCGCTGGGCGCTGCGCACCGGCTTCGACGTCATCGCGCTGTCCTTCGTGCGCAGCGGCAAGGACGTTGCGGACGTCCACCGCATCATGGACGAGGAGAGCCGCCGTCTCCCGGTGATCGCCAAGGTCGAGAAGCCGCAGGCCGTCGACAACATCGAGGACATCGTGGCCGCCTTCGACGGCGTCATGGTGGCGCGCGGCGACCTGGGCGTCGAGATGCCCCTGGAGCAGGTCCCGATCGTGCAGAAGCGGGCCGTCAAGCTCGCCCGGCGCAACGCCAAGCCGGTCATCGTGGCCACCCAGATGCTGGACTCGATGATCGACAACTCCCGGCCGACCCGCGCCGAGGCCTCCGACGTGGCCAACGCGGTCATCGACGGCACGGACGCGGTGATGCTCTCCGGTGAGACCAGCGTCGGGAAGTACCCGGTCGAGACGGTCATGACCATGGCGAAGATCGTCGAGGCCGCCGAGGAGGACATGCTGGCCAAGGGCCTGCCGCCGCTGACCGAGCGGAACAAGCCCCGCACCCAGGGCGGCGCGGTGGCCCGGGCCGCCGCCGAGATGGGCGACTTCCTCGGCGCGAAGTTCCTCGTCGCCTTCACCCAGTCCGGGGACACGGCCCGCCGGGTCTCCCGCTACCGTTCGCCCATCCCGCTGCTGGCCTTCACCCCCGAGCCGGCCACCCGCTCCCAACTCAGCCTCACCTGGGGTGCGGAGACGTTCCTCGGCCCGCATGTCGACTCCACGGACGCGATGGTCGACCAGGTGGACGAACTGCTGCTGAAATACGGCCGCTGCCGCAAGGGTGACGTCGTGGTCATCACGGCGGGTTCCCCGCCCGGTGTCTCCGGCTCCACGAACATGGTGCGCGTCCATCACATCGGCGAGGACGACAGTCCGAAAGAGGGAATGAGCGCGTCATGACGAAAGGCCCCTGCGAAAGAGGGGCCTCGATCATTGGCGAATAAGTGGCGCGAGCGGCGACCTTGGAATGCAAGGAAAAGTGCCCCGGGTCGGACTCGAACCGACACTGTACGGGTTTTGAATCCGTTGCCTGCTGCCAATTGGGCTACCGGGGCTCGCAGAATCCAAGGTTTCCCCCGACCCTCCGCGCGTCCACCATACCGTAGCTAGGTAGGCTCTTGTCAGCAGTACCCCTGCCCTGAACGAGGAGCCCCAGTGACCGCCGAGTCGCCCCAGCCCGTAGACGTGCCCGACGAGGACAAGTCGCACGTGCCTCCGCTGACGACCCGAGTCGTCATCGCCGAGGACGAGGCCCTGATCCGGCTCGACCTCAAAGAGATGCTGGAGGAGGAGGGGTACTCCGTCGTAGGCGAGGCCGGGGACGGCGAGCAGGCCGTGGAGCTGGCCCGCGAGCACCGGCCCGACCTGGTCATCCTCGATGTGAAGATGCCGAAGCTGGACGGCATCTCGGCGGCCGAGAAGATCGCCGAGGAGTCCATCGCGCCGGTCCTGATGCTCACCGCCTTCTCACAGCGCGACCTGGTCGAGCGCGCCCGGGACGCCGGTGCCATGGCCTACCTGGTGAAGCCGTTCAGCAAGAGCGACGTGGTCCCGGCCATCGAGATGGCCGTCTCCCGGTTCAACGAACTGCGGCAGCTGGAGAAGGAGGTCGCCGACCTCACCCAGCGGCTGGAGACCCGCAAGCTGGTCGACCGCGCCAAGTCCGTCCTGCAGACCGAGTACGGACTGACCGAGCCGGCCGCCTTCCGGTGGATCCAGAAGACCTCCATGGACCGCCGCATGTCGATGCAGCAGGTCGCCGAGGCGGTCATCGCGGACAGTGACGAGAAGAAGGCCGCCAAGGGCTGACCCACGCCCACCCGGACGCACACGACGAGGCCCGCGCCCCGGAGAACGGGCGCGGGCCTCGTCGTACGCGCGGAAGACCCTGGAGGCCCTGTCGTCGCGACAGGGTCTAGTCCTCGCCCAGGTACGCCTTCCGCACCGACTCGTCGTGCAGCAGGTCCTGCCCGCTACCCGACAGGACGATGTTGCCGACCTCCATCACATGGCCCTGGTCCGCCAGCGACAGCGCCGCCTGGGCGTTCTGCTCGACCAGCAGAATCGTCGTGCCCTGGGACTTCAGCTCGGCGATGGTCGCCATGATCTTCTGCATCATGATCGGCGACAGACCCATCGACGGCTCGTCCAGCATCAGCAGCTTCGGCTGGGACATCAGCGCCCGGCCCATCGCCAGCATCTGCTGCTCACCGCCCGAGAGGGTGCCCGCCGCCTGCTTGCGCCGCTCGCCCAGGATCGGGAAGAGGTCGTAGGCCCGCTGGATGTCCTTCTCGATGCCCTCCTTGTCCTTGCGGAGGAAGGCGCCGAGCTGCAGGTTCTCCGCGATCGTCAGCCGCGGGAAGATGTGCCGGCCCTCGGGGGAGTGGGCCAGCCCGAGCGCGACGATCTTGTGCGCGGGGACGTCGGCGAGCGGCTTGCCGTCGAAGACGATCCGCCCGCCGGCCGGCTTCAGCAGACCCGACAGCGTGCGCAGGGTGGTCGTCTTGCCGGCGCCGTTGGTACCGATGAGGGTGACGACCTGGCCGGCCTCCACGCTGAACGAGATGCCCTTGACGGCCTCGATCTTGCCGTAGGCGACCCTGAGGTTCTCGACCTCCAGCAGTGCGGTCACTGGGCCTCTCCCTTGGTGGTGCCGGTGGTGCTCGACGCGTCGGCCGTCGTCGCCGCCTCGGCGGCCTCGGCCTCCGCGGCCTCGACTTCGGCGGCCTCGGCCGCGCCCGGGTCGCCCTCGAAGGGCTCGCCGAGGTAGGCCGCCACGACCCGCTCGTCGGCCTGGACGACCTCGGACGTGCCCTCGACGAGCTTCTCGCCCTGCACGAGGACCGCCACCCGGTCGCACAGGTTGAAGATGAAGCGCATGTCGTGCTCGATGACGAGCACGGCGATGCCCTTGTCCCGGATGGCGAAGACCAGTTCCTCGGTGGTCCGGGTCTCCTGCGGGTTCATGCCGGCCGTCGGCTCGTCCAGCAGGAGCAGCCCCGGCTCGGACGCCAGCGCACGCGCGATCTCCAGCTTGCGCTGCTCGCCGTAGGGCAGGTTGCGGGCGAGGTGGTCGCGCTTGGCGGCCAGCCCGATGAACTCCAGGAGTTCCATGGCCCGCGCCTCGGACTCCTTCTCCGCCTGGCGGAAGCCGGGCCCGCGCAGCAGCGCCGACCACAGGCCCTCCTTGGTGCGGGTGTGCCGGCCCACCAGGACGTTCTCCAGAACCGTCATGTTGGCGAACAGCCGGATGTTCTGGAACGTACGGGCGATGCCCGCCTGCGTCACCAGGTGCGGCTTGGGCGGAAGGACGGAGCCTTTGTACGAGACCGTCCCCTCGGTCGGCACGTACAGGCCGGTGAGGCAGTTGAAGAACGTGGTCTTGCCGGCGCCGTTCGGGCCGATCAGACCGACGATCTCGCCGCTGTTGACGGTGAAGTCGACCGAGCGGACGGCGGTCAGGCCGCCGAAGCGCATGGTGACGTCACGGGCTTCGAGTACAGGTGTCGACGGTGTTGTCATCGTGCTTTACGCCCCTGCCTTGGTGACGGCCGGTTCGTCGGTCAGCGTCGTCTGGTCCGGTACGTCGAGTTGGCCGGTCTCGTGGAACTCCAGCTGGCGGCGGCGGTTGGCGATGATGCCCTCCGGCCTGAAGCGCATCAGCAGGATGAGCGCGATACCGAACGCGAACAGTTCGTAGTTCTGCAGGAACTGGAGCTTCTCCGGGACCAGGTAGAGCACGCTGGCGCCGAGCAGCGGGCCGCTGACGGTGCCCATGCCGCCGAGGACGACGGCGGCCAGGAGGAACGCCGAGTTGGGCGGGGCCGCGCCGGCGAACTGGTAGGGCTGCGGGTTGACGCTGTAGTTGACGTGCGCCATCACGGTGCCGGCCAGACCCGCGAGGGAGGCGCCGAGCGCGAACGCGATCAGCTTGACCCGGAAGCCGTTGATGCCCATGGCGGTGGCGGCGGTCTCGTCCTCGCGGATGGCGATCCAGGAGCGGCCGATGCGGGAGTCGGCCGCGCGGGTGAAGACGAGCACGACGATCGCCGTGACGATGAGCATCAGGAACAGGTAGTTGGCGAACCGGCCCAGGGTGAACCCGCCGATGTCGTGCGCCTCGCCGAGATTGAACCCGAAGATGTTCAGGTCCGGGATCTGCGTGATGCCGTTGGGGCCACGGGTGATGTTCGGGCCGGAGTCGCCGTCCAGGTTGTTGACGGTGATACGGAAGATCTCACCGAAGCCGAGCGTCACGATCGCCAGGTAGTCGCCGCGCAGCCGCAGGGTCGGCGCGCCGATCAGGACACCGAAGACCAGCGAGGCGGCCATGCCGGTCAGCGCGGCGGCCCAGAACGGGAAGTGGACGCCGGAGAACCGGGAGTACTCCGAGCCGGAGACCAGGGCGGCCGCGTAGGCGCCGACGCCGAGGAACGCGACGTAACCCAGGTCGAGCAGACCGGTCAGGCCGACGACGATGTTGAGGCCGAGGGCGACGGTGGCGAAGATCAGGATGTTCACGCCGATGTTGGCGTTGTGGTCGTCGCTCTGGGTGAACGGGAAGATCACCGCGGCGAGGAACGCCAGGGTGGTGGCGAAGCTCTTGTGCCGGGCGGAGATCGTCGCGTACCGGTCCAGCAGCCCGGCGTGCACCAGGGCCAGGACGGCGAACAGGAGCAACAGGAGGAAACCGATGAAGGTTTCGCTCGCGTTGTTGTCGATCCCGATGCCGTAGGTGAACGCGATCAGACCGACGGCGGTGCCCGCGGTGATGACACCGCGCTCGGCGATGCCGGAGAGCCTGCCGGGGCGGGGCTGTTCGGGCTTGGTCAGGTAGCCGCGGAAGCCGGCGCCCGGGGCGGGGTGCGGCAGGGCCAGGGCGCCGATCACCGGGAGCGCGGAGGCGGCCATCGCGACGAAACCGCCCGGGTCCAGGTTGACCAGGCCGCCGAGGTCGACGGCGATGGCGATGCCGGTGAACCAGCAGACGGCGAACGCGGACAGCGTCGCCAGCAGCACCGGCGTGGTGGCGTTGCCCGGGTTCAGCCAGCGCAGCCCCGGCACGTCGAACAGGGTGAGGCCGTACAGCAGGGTGAGCGCGCCGGCGACCAGGGCGAGGATCTGCAGGCCCGCCGGGTAGCCGTAGACGGTCAGGTCACCGGGGAAGTCGGGGGTCCAGGTCCAGCTGAGGAAGGTGCTGGCGATGGTGCCGACCGCGCCGACGGCGATGAGCAGCCGGGCGGCGGACGCCGGCAGCGGGACGGGCCCGCGCGCGGCCGCGGCCGTGGTCTCGGGGGTGGTGTCGGTCATGTCGCTCACGCCCTGTCCGCGACGCGTTCGCCGAGCAGGCCCTGTGGCCTGAAGAGGAGTACGAGGATGAGGAGGACGAAGGCCCACACGGCTGCCCAGCCCTGGCCGCCGAGCTGCTGCATGCCGGGGATGTCGGCGATGTACGCGGTCGCCATGGCCTCGGCGAGACCGAGGACGAGACCGCCGAGCATGGCGCCGTAGACGTTGCCGATGCCGCCGAGGACGGCCGCGGTGAACGCCTTCAGACCGGCGATGAAGCCCATGTCGTAGGAGACCGAACCGTACTTGAGGCCGTAGGAGACACCCGCGACCGCGGCGAACAGGCCGCCGATGGCGAAGGCGATGACGATGATGCGGTTGGTGTCGATGCCCATGAGCTGCGCGGTGTCCGGGTCCTGCGCGGTGGCCTGCATGGCGCGGCCGGTGCGGGACAGCCGCACGAAGAAGGCGAGGATCGCCATGGAGATCGGTGCGGCGATGATCAGGAAGACGTCACCGCTCTGGATCGTGACCGAGCCGAGGTGGTACGGCCCGAACGGCAGCTGCGGGAACACCCGGGCGGACTTGGCGTTCGGGTACAGGTTGAAGACGGCCTGCTGAAGGGCGAGCGAGAGGCCGATCGCGGTGATCAGCGGTGCGAGACGGGGCGCGCCGCGCAGTGGCCGGTAGGCGAAGCGCTCGGCGCCGACGGCGATGAGCACGGCGACGAGCGCGCCGCCGATCAGCATCGCCGGCAGGGCTATCCACATGGATATGCCGGCCGGCAGGGCGAGGTAGACCGTGAGGGCTCCGAACCCTCCGGTCATGAAGATCTCGCCGTGGGCGAAGTTGATGAGCTGGACGATTCCGTACACCATCGTGTAGCCGATGGCGATCAGACCGTACATCGAGCCGAGGAACAGCCCGTTGGCCAGCTGCTGCGGCAGGGTGTTCACCGCATGGCCTCCATGTGGTGGGGAGAGTCAAGGGGGAGGTAGAAGGCGGGCCGCGCGGTGACGGTGGTCTGCGCCGCGCGGCCCTGGGTGGTGCCGAGGTGTCCGGGTCGGGTTACTTCGGGTTGGCGACGCCGCTCTGGACGGACTTCCACACGCCCTTGGTGACCTGGTAGACGGTCAGCTGCTTGTTGGTGGTGTCGCCGTACTCGTCGAAGGCGATCTTGCCGGAGATGCCGTCGAAGGAGGTCTTCTGGACGGCGTCGACGATCTGGGAACGGGCGTCGGAGGGCAGCTTGCCGTCCTTCACGACCGAGCCGACGGCCTTGATGATGGCGGTGGCGGCGTCGTAGGAGTACGAGCCGTAGGTGCCGTAGTCACCGGGGTACTTCTTGGCCTTGTAGGTGGCCACGAAGTCCTTGGCGGCGGGCAGGGTGTCGACCGGGACACCGATGGAGGTCACGAGGTCGCCCTCGGAGGCGGCGCCGGCGGTCTTGATGTAGGTCGGGGTGAACATGCCGTCGCCGCCGAACAGCGGGATCTTGGCGCCGGCGTCCTTGAGCTGCTTGGTCAGCACCTCGGACTCGTCGTACTGGCCGCCGTAGTACAGCAGGTCGGCGCCGGAGTTCTTGATCTTCGTGACGAGGGTGGAGAAGTCGCGGTCGCCGACGCTGACGTGGTCGGTGCCGATGACCTGGCCGCCCTGCTTGGTGAACTGCTCGCGGAAGATCTTGGAGAGGCCGGCGCCGTAGGTCTGCTTGTCGTCGACGACGAAGGCCTTCTTTTTGTGGATGCCGTTGAAGGCGTAGTCCGCCGCGTAGGCGCCCTGGAGGGCGTCGGTGGTCGCGGTGCGGAAGTACGTCTTGAACGGGCGGGACTTCGAGGTCTGCCAGTTCTTGCCCTGGGTCAGCTCCGGGGCGGTGTTGGACGGGGAGATCTGCACCATGTTGGCGGTGGCGAAGACCTGCTGCATCTGCGTCGCCACACCCGAGTTGAGCGGGCCGACCACACCGACCACGCTCTTGTCGGCGACCAGCTGGGAGGCGTTCTGCTGACCGGTGGCGGGCAGCGCCTTGTCGTCCAGGGCCTGGATCTTGAAGGTGACGCCGGGGACGGTCTTGTTCTTGTTCGCGTCGTCGACGGCGATCTGCGCGCCGTACTGGATGCCGAGGCCGGTGGCGGAGTTCTGGCCGGTCAGCGGGGCGTCGACGCCGATGGTGACGACGGTGTTGCCACTGTCGCCGCTCTTGTTGCTGCTGTCGCGGGAGCCGCACGCGGTGAGAGTCAGAGCCCCGGTGGTCAGCACGGAGGTAAGAATCACCATGGAACGCTGTCGCACAATCAGTCCTTTCCGCAGGCACATCCGTCCCTGCGGGGACGGGGTTTGCGGTGCCGGTACCGAACTCCCGGTGGAGCGGTGACTGGCCGTGACTCTAAGGCCGGTGTGCAGACAACGGCATCGCCGTGCGCTGGCTTGTGACTTTCTTGTTATGACGGCGTGGACGGCGACCTTCCGGGCGGGAGACTCTCGGCCGTTTTGGCGGAATTTCCGCTCCGTCCACATATTGAGAATCCGCACTTCCGCTTGGCCTTGGGAGCGACACGGGTCCCGCTCGGTCGCGGGCCGCGCGTGGCGGAATCACAAAGGCCCCGGGGCGGGTCGCCGTGGAGATGACATCGCGCCGCCGCATTGCGCGCGTGTTACACAGCGTTACGCCCCGGAGCCGTCCCCTCAGGCCTTCTGCGCCCCGGGAGCCTCACGCAGCAGACAGGTCAGCCGGGCGGTGCACACCCGCCGCCCCTCCTCGTCGCTGATCACGATCTCGTACGTGGCCGTGGACCGCCCCCGGTGCACGGGTGTCGCCACCCCGGTGACCAGCCCCGACCGCACCCCCCGGTGATGCGTGCAGTTCAGGTCGACCCCGACCGCGAGCTTCGAGCTGCCCGCGTGCAGCATCGACCCCACCGAACCGAGGGTCTCCGCCAGCACGGCGGACGCGCCCCCGTGCAGCAACCCGTAGGGCTGGGTGTTGCCTTCCACCGGCATCGTCCCGACGACCCGCTCCGCCGAGGCCTCGACGATCTGCACGCCCATCCGGGTGCCGAGATGGCCCGCCGAGAACAGAGCCGGCAGGTCGACGCCGAGCGCCGCGTACTCGTCGATGACCTCCTGCGGGAACTTCACGTGCTGCTGTTCACCCATGGGACCCGGCTCCGTTCGTCATGCGGTGGTGCGCCTGATATCGGCTGAGCAAACGCTCAGTCGGTCGTCGATTGTTCCAGACGGACCACGACGGACTTGCTGGCCGGGGTGTTGCTGGTGTCCGCGGTGGCATCCAGCGGGACGAGGACGTTGGTCTCCGGGTAGTACGCCGCCGCGCAGCCCCGCGCCGTCGGGTAGTGCACCACCCGGAAGCCGGGCGCCCGCCGCTCCACGCCGTCCTTCCACTCGCTGACCAGGTCGACGTACGACCCCTCGGCCACCCCGAGGGCCCCGGCGTCCGCCGGGTGCACCAGCACCACCCGGCGCCCGTTCGTGATGCCCCGGTAGCGGTCGTCGAGACCGTAGATCGTGGTGTTGTACTGGTCGTGCGAACGCAGCGTCTGCAACAGCAGGCGCCCCTCGGGCAGTTCGGGATACTCCACGGGCGCCACCGTGAAGTTGGCCTTCCCCGTCGCCGTCGGGAAGCGCCGCTCGTCGCGGGGGGCGTGCGGCAGCGCGAAGCCGCCGGGGCGCGCCACCCGCGCGTTGAAGTCCTCGAAACCGGGGATCACGCGCGCGATGCGGTCACGGACGGCCGCGTAGTCCCGCTCGAACTCCTCCCACGGCACCGTGCTGCCGCCGCCGAGCACGCGGCGCGCCAGCCGGCACACGATGGCCGGCTCGGACAGCAGATGCGGGCTCGCGGGCTCCAGCCGCCCCCGGGAGGCGTGCACCATGCCCATGGAGTCCTCGACGGTCACGAACTGCTCGGTGCCCCGCCCGTCCGGGCCGGCCTGCAGATCGCGCTCGGTGCGCCCGAGCGTCGGCAGGATCAGCGCCCGCGCGCCGGTGACGACGTGCGAGCGGTTGAGCTTCGTCGACACGTGCACGGTCAGCCGCGCGCGCCGCATGGCCGCCTCGGTGACCTCGGTGTCGGGGGAGGCGGAGACGAAGTTGCCGCCCATGGCGAAGAAGACCTTCGCCTCACCGTCGCGCAGCGCGCCGATGGCGCGTACGACGTCGAAGCCGTGCTCGCGCGGCGGCGCGAACCCGAACTCCTTCTCCAGGGCGTCCAGGAAGGCCGGGGCCGGCCGCTCGAAGATGCCCATCGTGCGGTCGCCCTGCACGTTCGAGTGACCGCGCACCGGACACACGCCCGCGCCCGTGCGGCCGATGTTGCCGCGCAGCAGCAGGAAGTTGACCACCTCGCGGATGGTCGGGACGGAGTGCTTGTGCTGGGTGAGGCCCATGGCCCAGCAGACGATGGTCCGCTTCGAGGCGAGCACCATGCGCAGGGCCTCCTCGATCTCCCGCCGGGACAGGCCGGTCGCGGTGAGCGTCTCGGCCCAGTCGGCGGAGCGGGCGGCCGCCGCGAACTCCTCGTACCCGTGCGTGTGTTCGCGGATGAACTCCTCGTCGACCGCGCCCGCGCCGGGGGCGCTTTCGTGTTCGGCCAGGATCAGCTTGTTGAGCAGCCGGAAGAGGGCCTGGTCACCGCCGAGGCGGATCTGCAGGAACAGGTCGGTCAGCGCGGCGCCCTTGAGCATGCCCTGCGGGGTCTGCGGGTTCTTGAACCGCTCCAGACCCGCCTCGGGCAGCGGGTTGACGCTGATGATCTTCGCGCCGTTCGCCTTGGCCTTCTCCAGCGCGGAGAGCATGCGCGGGTGGTTGGTGCCGGGGTTCTGCCCGGCGACGATGATCAGGTCGGCCTGGTGGAGGTCCTCCAGCAGGACGCTGCCCTTGCCGATGCCGATCGTCTCGGAGAGTGCCGAGCCGGACGACTCGTGGCACATGTTCGAGCAGTCCGGCAGGTTGTTCGTGCCCAGCTCCCGGGCGAAGAGCTGGTACAGGAACGCGGCCTCGTTGCTCGTGCGGCCCGAGGTGTAGAAGACGGCCTCGTCGGGAGAGCCGAGGGCGGCGATCTCCTCGCCGATGATGTCGAAGGCGCGCTCCCAGGAGACCGGCTCGTAGTGCTCGCCGCCCTCGGGGAGATACATGGGGTGCGTGAGCCGCCCCTGCTGGCCGAGCCAGTAACCGCTGCGGCCGGCGAGGTCGGCGACCGGGTGCGCGGCGAAGAACTCGGGGGTGACCCGGCGCAGGGTGGCCTCTTCGGCCACCGCCTTCGCCCCGTTCTCGCAGAACTCCGCCTTGTGCCGGTGGTCCGGCTCCGGCCAGGCGCAGCCGGGGCAGTCGAAGCCGTCCTTCTGGTTCACGCGCAGCAGCGTCAGCGCGGTCCGCTTCACGCCCATCTGCCGCTGGGCGATGCGCAGGGTGTGCCCGATGGCGGGCAGCCCGGCGGCGGCGTGCTTCGGCTCCGCGACCTGCGGCGCGTCCTGTACCGGATCACCCTTGGGTGGCTTCGTCGCCATCGCACGGTCCCCTTCGACTGCGGTGTGAAGTACTGCCCAGATCCTCGCACGGGGTGCTGACAGCGAGCGCCCCCGGTCCGAGGGCCGTCGTTGTCAGTGGCTCGTGGCAGGATCGGGGACGTGGCAGATTCAGCATCGAAGAAGACCGACAAGAACCCCGGCGGCCGTCCCCGGCTGATGCTCATGGACGGGCACTCGCTGGCCTACCGCGCGTTCTTCGCGCTGCCCGCGGAGAATTTCACGACCGCGACCGGCCAGCCGACGAACGCGATCTACGGCTTCGCGTCGATGCTGGCCAACACCCTGCGTGACGAGGCGCCCACGCACTTCGCGGTGGCCTTCGACGTCTCCCGCAAGACCTGGCGCTCCGAGGAGTTCACGGAGTACAAGGCGAACCGCTCCAAGACCCCGGACGAGTTCAAGGGGCAGGTCGAACTGATCGGCGAGCTGCTCGACGGGATGCACGCCCAGCGCTTCGCCGTGGAGGGGTACGAGGCGGACGACATCATCGCCACCCTCGCCACCCAGGCCGAGGCCGAGGGCTTCGAGGTGCTGATCGTCACCGGCGACCGAGACTCCTTCCAGCTGGTCAGCGAGCACACCACGGTGCTGTATCCGACGAAGGGCGTCTCGGAGCTGACCCGGTTCACCCCGGAGAAGGTTTTCGAGAAGTACGGATTGACGCCCGCCCAGTACCCGGACTTCGCGGCGCTGCGCGGCGACCCGTCCGACAACCTGCCCGGCATCCCCGGGGTCGGCGAGAAGACGGCCGCGAAGTGGATCAACCAGTTCGGTTCCTTCGCCGAGTTGGTCGAGCGCGTCGACGAGGTCAAGGGCAAGGCCGGGCAGAACCTCCGCGACCATCTGGAGGCGGTCAAGCTCAACCGCCGGCTCACCGAGCTGGAGCGCCGGGTCGAGCTGCCGAAGGCGGTCGCCGACCTGGAGCGCGCGGCCTACGACCGCAAGGCGGTCGCGATGATCCTGGACACCCTGGAGATCCGCAACCCGTCCCTGCGGGAGCGGCTCTTCGCCGTCGACCCGGGCGCCGAGGAGGCGGAGGCCACGCCGGTCAGCACGGACGGCGTCCAGCTGGACGGCACGGTCCTCGGTGCGGGCGAGCTGGCCCCGTGGCTCGCGCGGCACGGCACGCGCACGCTCGGCGTGGCCACCGTGGACGCCTGGGCCCTGGGCGCCGGCTCGGTCGCCGAGGTGGCGCTGGCCGCGGCCGACGGCGCGGCCGCCTGGTTCGACCCGTCCGAGCTGGACGAGGCCGACGAGAACGCGTTCGCGGCCTGGCTGGCCGACGCCTCCCGGCCCAAGGTCCTGCACAACGCCAAGGGCGCCATGCGGGTCTTCGCCGAGCACGGCTGGAGCGTCGAGGGCGTCGGCATGGACACCGCGCTGGCCGCCTACCTGGTCAAGCCGGGCCGCCGCTCCTTCGACCTGGACGCGCTGTCCCTGGAGTACCTGCACCGGGAGCTGGCGCCCGCCGCGACGGCCGACGGCCAGCTGGCCTTCGGCGCGGACGACGGCGCCGAGGCCGAGGCCCTGATGATCCAGGCTCGCGCGGTCCTCGACCTGGGCGAGGCCTTCGAGGGCCGCTTGCGGGAGGTGGGCGCGACGGACCTGCTGCGGGACGTGGAGCTGCCCACCTCCGTGCTGCTGGCCCGCATGGAGCGGCACGGCATCGCGGCCGACAGGCCCCATCTCGAAGCCATGGAACAGATGTTCGCCGGTGCGGTGCAGCAGGCCGTGAAGGAGGCGCACGCGGCGGCCGGGCACGAGTTCAACCTGGGCTCGCCCAAGCAGCTCCAGGAGGTCCTCTTCGGCGAGCTGGCCCTGCCCAGGACCAAGAAGACCAAGACCGGCTACACCACCGACGCCGACGCCCTGGCCTGGCTCGCCACCCAGACCGACAACGAACTGCCGGTGATCATGCTCCGCCACCGCGAGCAGGCGAAGCTGCGGGTCACGGTCGAGGGCCTGATCAAGACGGTCGCGGGCGACGGCCGGATCCACACCACCTTCAACCAGACGGTGGCCGCGACCGGCCGCCTGTCCTCCACCGACCCCAACCTCCAGAACATCCCCGTCCGCACGGACGAGGGCCGCGCCATCCGACGCGGCTTCGTCGTCGGTGAGGGCTTCGAGTCCCTGATGACCGCGGACTACAGCCAGATCGAACTGCGCGTGATGGCCCACCTCTCCGAGGACGCGGGCCTGATCGAGGCGTTCACCTCCGGCGAGGACCTGCACACCACGGCGGCCTCCCAGGTGTTCGGCGTCGAGCCCGCCGCCGTGGACGCGGAGATGCGCCGCAAGATCAAGGCGATGTCGTACGGCCTCGCGTACGGCCTGTCGGCGTTCGGCCTGTCCCAGCAGCTGAACATCGACGCGGGGGAGGCCCGCGCCCTGATGGACGCCTACTTCGAGCGTTTCGGCGGCGTCCGGGACTATCTGCGCCGGGCGGTCGACGAGGCCCGGGCCACGGGCTACACGGCGACGCTCTTCGGCCGGCGCCGCTACCTGCCCGACCTCAACAGCGACAACCGCCAGCGCCGCGAGGCGGCCGAGCGCATGGCGCTGAACGCGCCCATCCAGGGCACGGCGGCCGACATCGTCAAGATCGCCATGCTCAAGGTGGACGAGGCCCTGCGCGAGGCCGGCCTCAAGTCCCGCATGCTCCTCCAGGTCCACGACGAGATCGTCCTGGAGATCGCCCCGGGCGAGCGTGCGGCCACGGAGGAACTCGTCCGCCGGGAAATGGCTGCCGCCGTCCACCTGAGGGCCCCCCTGGACGTATCGGTGGGCGTGGGCCCGGACTGGGAATCGGCCGCGCACTAGTCTCCGACGGCTGGGCAGGGGGGTGCGTGCCGGCGGCCGGTGGTGCCGGGGGTCCCGGGGCGGGAGTTGTCCTGGGGTGCTCGGGGCCTGCGGCGCCGCCCGGGGTGCGCGCCGCTGCGGGTGCGGGTCCTGCGGACCGCCTCCGCTGACAGTCGTCGTGCCTGCGCGCTCTCGCCGCTGCGGTGGTGTCGTGCACGGCTCGCGTGGTCGCCTGCGCCGTGGCTGCGGGGGTGGGGGTGGTGTCTGCGGGCCCCCGCCGTCCCTGCGGGTGCGGTGCCTGCGTGGCCGGCGCCACTTCGGTTGCCGTGCCCGGCCGCAGTGGTCACGGCGCGCGGCCGCTCCGGCGCCCGCGCGCAGCGGCCGCAGTGGTCACGGCGTCCGCGCAACGGCCTCCGCGGGAGGAACCCCGCCGCCGCTCCGGGCAACCATCCGCGACTCCCGCCACGGCAGACCCCCCCGGCCCGAGCCCGCAGGGGCCTTTCACTCCGGTAGCCCCCGTCAGAACGCCCCCCGGCCTCCCGGCCGCAAGGATGCGGGCATGGGTATACGCATGCTCCACCGCTGGACGCCCGCGGCGGGAACCCCGGCCCGGGCGGACGCCGCCTCGGCCCCGTCCGTCCCGTCCTCGCCGGTCCCGGCCTTCGCGGCCGACGCAAGCACCGCCCGCATCCCGACCGACCTGGTGGCGGTCGCACGCCGGACGGCGACGCGCCTCAGACACCGGTTCACCGCCCGAGTCACCCGGGTGGGCCGGGCGGCCGGCGCCCCTCTCCGGGGCCGCTGGACCGACCTGGTCCGCGGCTACCTCGCGCTGCTCCTCGCCGCGATCCCGAGAACCCGACCCCCGCGCACCATCACCGTCTTCGTGGCGTCCCTCACCGAGCGGCCGTCCGGCCCCGGCCCTCACCGACCGCCCCGCCGAAACCGCCAGGGCCGCCAGGACCCTGGGCGGGGCGCCACACCCTGACCGCCACGGCGTACAGCAGCAGCCCGGGGACCAGCCCCGCGCCCGCGCCGAAGCACACCGTGGGCACCAGGTCCCAGGGCTTGGCCGTCGCGCCCCAGTAGGCCCACCACGTCGTCGCCCGCTCCACCGCCCCGGCCACCGCGCAGCCACCGATCACCGCACCGGCCCACCACCGGTCCCCTACCGACAGCACGGGCACCCCCACCGGCTCGGCGACCGGAGCCCGGCGTAGCGCGCGGACCACGAAGACGGCGACCACCACCGCGCCCACCACCGAACTGCCGTACTGCAGCCACGAGAAGACCGGCATTCCCGCCAGCTCCCGGCCGAGGCCCGGCACCACCCGCGACCCCCACCGGTCGTGATGCGTGAACGCGTCCCACACCACATGCGTCAGCGCCCCGAGCGACGCCGAGACGTACCACCACGCCACCGCATCCGGCCGCACGCGCGCGCGGGGCGCCCCACAGCGCAGCAGGACCGCCGGCCGCCCCTGCCGGGCCCGGGGCGCCAGCGCCACCAGGGGCTCACGCACCAGCAGCCACAGCCCCACCAGCGTCCAGGAGATGAGCACGTCGACGGTGAACACCCCGGCGAACGAGTGCGTGACGTCCCCGAACGCCATCCCGCCCGGCAGGACACTCGCCGCGTAATAGGGCATGTCGGGGGAGAACGAACCGGCGACGAGCGCCGCCGTGCGCAGTCCGCCCCGGCCGGTCCCGTCCCCGCGCACGGCGGGCAGCACGGCGGCCGCATGGCTGAGCGTGAACGGCAACGGGTCCCCCTGGAGCGGCAGTCGGCCGTATCGCCGAAGCGGTGATCACTCCCGTCAAGTATGCGTGACGGGCAAGGGCGACAAGCCTGTGCGGCCGCCATGGCGACGGCACATGGCCAACCGGTGAAATCCGGGCACCAACGGGTGCCCGCGCAAAGCAAGTTGTCGTAGGGTCGCCTGGGCTGCCGTGCCGGGCGCACGGTCGGAACACGGAGCACGGGAGTCGAAAAGCGGAACGGGGGCAACCACAGCACCGGGTCAACCGTCACAACAGGACGAGGCAGGCAGCAGGCACGCGGAGCAGGGCGCTCCGGCGTCCACGGGAGGTTTCACTCTATGGCGGCGCATTTCGGCAGGCGGTTGCGCAAGGGGGCGGCGACGACCGCCGTGGCCGCGGCGGCGGTCGCGGCTCTCTCCGCGTCCCAGGCTCCGGGAGTGACGGCCGAAGACCACGGCAGACAGGCCGCCGCCGGTGCCGCCACCCCCGCCCCGGGCGCCGGCTCCGACGGCAGCGCCACCGGAAACTCGCCGTACTACACGGACCTCCCGCCGCTCAACAGCCCCAGTCCCAGCCCCAGCCCCTCCCCGACCGCGGGCACCCCGGCCGCGCCGGGCGCGAGCGAGGCGGGCATCCCCGCGACCGTCCTCGACGCCTACAAGAAGGCCGCGGCCGAGCTGCGCGACTCCAAGCCCGGCTGCAACCTGCCCTGGCAGCTGCTCGCCGCCATCGGCGAGGTCGAGTCGGGCCAGGCCCGCGGCGGCCGGGTCGACGCCAACGGCACCACCCTCACCCCGATCCTCGGCCCAGTCCTCGACGGCAACGGCTTCGCCCTCATCAAGGACACCGACGGCGGCAGGTACGACGGCAACAGCACGTACGACCAGGCCGTCGGCCCGATGCAGTTCATCCCCTCCACCTGGGCCTGGGCCGGCCGGGACGGCAACGGTGACGGCAAGAAGGACCCCAACAACGTCTACGACGCCGCGCTCGCGGCCGGTCACTACCTGTGCCGCGGCAACTGGAACCTGTCCGTCCAGGCCGACCTGCACAGCGCGATCCTCAGCTACAACGGCTCGCAGGACTACCTGAACACCGTCCTGTCCTGGCTGGAGTACTACCGCAAGGGCACCCACTCCGTGCCCGACGGCACCGGCAGCCTGCCCTCGGGCCGCAGCGACAGTCACACCGGCGGCTCCCCGTCGCCGTCCGGGCCGGCGAAGACGACGCCGGCCCCCAGGCCGAGCGAACCCGGCAAGCCGGGCAAGCCGGGCAGCGGCCCGAGCCCCGCCCCGCCCACGCCGGGCAAGCCGTCGCCGCCGGCCCCCACTCCGCCGCCCACCCCCGCGCCCACGCCCACCGACACCGTCGACCACCTGGCGGACGCGGGCACCGCCAAGCTCACCGCGATGGCCGGCGACACGTTCACGAAGAAGATCAGCACGCGCGCCGAGACCAAGACCGGCAAGGCCGTCGGCAAGGTCAGGATCCGGTTCACCATCACCGGGGACACCGACGCCACCTTCACCGGCGGCGAGACCGTCGCCATGATCGTCACCGACGGCAAGGGCGTGGCGGTCGCGCCGGCGCTCCAGGCGGGTGAGAAGACCGGTGACTTCACCGTCCACGCCGCCGTCGTGGGCCGCGCGGTGACCGGCGTCGACTACACGGCGACCGTCACGGCGCGCGCCGCCGACACCCTCTCCCGCACCAGCGACACCCCGCTGACCTGTACCCCGGGCGGCGAGTTCGCCGACCAGGTCGAGGTGAAGGCCACGTACAAGGGGGCCGTCGCGGACAAGGTCGCGGCCACCGCCACCCTGATCAAGTCGGCCGACGACGCCACCGAGAACGACAAGGGCCCCTACTTCAAGGACGCCGACGGCAAGACCGTACGCACCCTGACCGGCCTGCAGACGGACGCCGACGGCCTGCTCAAGCTGCCCAAGCTGTACGCGGACGACACCACCGGCACCTTCCTGCTCCGCATCACGACCACCGGTGGCGCGACGCTCACCGTCGAACTGACCGTCGCCGCTGCCGGCCCCTCCGCCGGGCCCAGCCCGTCGCCGAGCCCCACGGCGTAGCCCCCGGCTCTTCCCAGGGCGCCCCTCCGCTCCGGCGGGCGGGCGCCCTCGTGCGTGTGCTACGTGTTCTCATCTCGGCCGGCCGTTGCTACCGTGCCAAAACTGACGACCTATCAGGAACCGTCCGCCGGGAGGCCCGCATGCGCGCCCTGATCGCCGCCGCGACCGGTCTCGCCCTCGCGCTCGCCGTCGTCCTCACCCTCAGCGCCATGGGCTCCCCGACGGGCCGGACGTCCCCCAAGCCGCTGCTGACCACGGTGCCCGCGCACCCGTAGTCGCACCCCTACGGGAAGGAGGCGGAGATGCGCCGCAAGGCCAGTCTGGTCCTGCTCGCCTGCGCCGTGTTCTGCGCGGCGCTGTCCCCGCTGCTGCGCTGGTACGCCTTTCCCCGCCTGGCCAGGATCCCGGCCGGCCAGTACCAGGCGATGGTCCTGGAGGCGAAGGACGCCACCCTCCTCGACTACGGCACCATGCGGGCCAGGAGGGTCTCCAAGGTCACCATCGTGCAGACCCTCAAGGGCGACGTGGAGGCCGCCAGGGAGATCGGGCAGGCGACGGGCCGGGGCGTGGTGGTCTGGGACGGTCTGTCCTACGTCCAGGGCCCCGACGGCAAGATGGTCTCCGAGATCCCCGAGCGCTACATCTTCGACGCCCACAGCCAGGCCCCCGTCCACGCGACCGGCGAGATGGTCGACGGCGACCCCGTCAAGCGGACCGGCATCGAGTTCAAGTGGCCCTTCCTCACCCAGAAACGCGACTACGAGTACTTCGACGCCCAGACCCGGACCACCAACCCCATCCACTACGGCGGAACCCGGACGTTCCGCGGCCTGAAGGTCTACTACTTCGAGCAGACCATCCCCTGGACCAGGGTCGGCATGCCGAAGACCATGCCCGTCAAGGGCATCACCCCCGAGACGGTCGCCAGGACCGGCACCACCCGCTGGTACACCACGGTCCGCAGGTTCTGGGTCGAGCCCGTCACCGGAGCGCCCGTGTACGGCGAGGAGACCCACCGGGAGGAACTGCGCGGCGGCACCCTGCTCGGCGGCCGGCCCCGGGTCACGGCGTTCGCCGGAGACGTCAAGATGCGCGAGGACTACATCGAGCACACCGTCGCCCTGGTCAAGCACAACCGCACCCTCGTCCTGCTGCTGACCTCGTACCTGCCCTGGGGCTTCCTGGTCCTCGGCGTCCTGCTGCTGTCGCTCTCCCTCTGGCTGGAGGCGCGCGGCCGCCGCCCCGAGGACCCGGCACCCGTGGAGACGGCGGAACCCGAACCGGTCAGCGCCTGAGCCGGGCGTTGGTGTGCCGGGTGGGCTCGGCGGTGGCCGGGTCCTCCGGCCACGGATGCTTCGGGTACCGCCCGCGCAGCTCCGCCCGAACGCCCCGGTAGCCGTCCCTCCAGAAGGAGGCGAGGTCGGCCGTGACGGCGGCGGGCCGCCCGGCGGGGGAGAGGAGATGGACCAGCAGCGGCACCCCCGCCACGGCCGGCGTCTCCCGGGCCCCGAACATCTCCTGCAACTTCACCGCGAGCACGGGCCGCTCGGGATCGCCGTAGTCGATCCGGATTCTGGACCCACTCGGTACGGCCATCCGCTCCGGGGCCAGCTCGTCCAGCCGGGCCGCGTCACCGCTCGCCCAGGGCAGCAGCCGCGCCAGCGCCTGCCCGGCGTCGATCCGCGCGAGATCGGCCCGGCGCCGGGCCCGGCTCAGTTCGGGCTCCAGCCATTCGTCCACGCGCGCGTACAGCGCCTCGTCGGACACGTCCGGCCACGGCTCCCCGAGCCGCGCGCGCAGGAAGGCCAGCCGCTGCCGGAGCACGCCGCCTTCGGCCGGCCACCGCAACAGCCCGAGCCCCTCGCGCCGCAGCCCTTCCACGAGCGCCTCGCGCACGGCGGCCGGGCCGGGGTTCTTCAGGGGCCGTACCGCCAGCTCGACGGCCCCGAGCCGCTCGACCCGCCGCGCGACGACGTCCCCGTCGGCCCAGCGCACCTCGTCCCCTTCCTCGAGGAACGACCCGGCGGCGCGCCGGGCGACGTCCTCGTCGACGACTGCGCCGAGCCGTACGCGCGCGTGCCCCTTGCCGAGCGGCCGGTCGGCGACGGCGACGGCGATCCAGGGCGAGCCGTGCAGCGGCGACCCCTCGGCAAGCTCCGCCCGCGTCCCGGACACCATGAGGTACGACCCGCCGTCCAGCTTCGCGACCCGCTCCGGGAAGGCGAGCGCGGCCACGATCCCGGCGACGGTGTCATCGGTGCCGCCCGCTCCGGCCCCGACGACGCCGTCCCGCCGGGAGCCACGGGCCGGCGCGGGGGAGGGCTCCCCGACGGCGGCCCGCAGTCGGCGTACCTCGGCCCGCCACCGCCCCGCGTAGGCGTCATCCCCGTGCCGGGCGCGCCGCACGGCGCCGGCGAGATCGTCCCCGTACTCCCGGGGCACCTCCTCGGAGAGCAGGGCGACCACCTCGGCACCGGTACCGGCGCCGGAGACGTCGAGCAGTGCCCGCCCGAGCCGGGGGTGCAACCCCAACCGGGCCAGCCGCACGCCGCGTTCGGTGGCCCGGCCGAGAGAGTCCACCGCTCCCACGGCCGCCAGAACCCCCCGAGCCGCCGCCATCGCACCTCCCGGCGGCGGATCCAGCAGTGCCAGCCCGGAGGCCTCCGGATCCCCCCAGCAGGCCGCCTGAAGGGCGAACGCGGTCAGATCGGCCAGTCGGATCTCCGGCGACGGAAAACGCGGCAGACGCGCGTCCTCGGCCTCCGACCAGCACCGGTACACCGCACCCGGCGCCTCACGTCCGGCCCGCCCGGCCCGTTGCCGCCCGGCCGCCTGCGACGCCCGCACCGTCGCCAGCGCGCTCAGCCCGCGCGCGTGGTCCACCCGCGGCTCCCGCGCCAGACCCGAGTCGACCACCACCCGCACCCCGGGCACCGTCAGCGACGACTCCGCCACGGACGTGGCCAGCACCACCCGGCGCCGCGCACCGGGCGCCAGCACCGCGTCCTGGACGGCCGCCGGTGCCCGCCCGTGCACCTGGAGCACCTCGATCCCGCCGAGGTCCCCCAGCTGACCGGCCACGCGCGCGATCTCGCCCACGCCCGGCAGGAAACACAGCACGTCCCCCGGCCGTTCGGCCAGCGCACGCCGCACCACCGACGCCACGTGCGTGAGCAGCGCCGGATCGACCCGCATGCCGTGCGGCGGCCGTACCGGACGCGCCGGCGGCGCCCAGACCACCTCGACGCCGTACGCGTCACCCCGCGCCTCCACCACCGGCGCGCCGCCCAGCAGCCGCGCCCAGCCCTCGGCGTCCGTGGTCGCCGAGGCGGCCACCAGCCGCAGCTCCGGCCGCAGCGTCCCGCGCACGTCCCACAGGAACGCGGCCGCCGTGTCGGCGTCCAGATGCCGTTCGTGGCACTCGTCGAGGACCACCACGTCGACGCCGGGCAACTCCTGGTCGCGCTGCAGCCGCTGCAGCAGCACACCGGTCGTCACGACCTCCACGCGCGTGCGGCTCCCGACCACCCGCTCGCCACGCACGGTGTAGCCGACGCTCCCGCCCGCCTTCTCGCCCAGCAGCCACGCCATCCGCCGGGCCGCCGCCCGCACCGCGATCCGCCGCGGCTCGGCCACCAGCACCCGCCGCGCGGCCCCGCCCCCGGCCAGCCCGGCCAGCACGAGCGGCACCAGCGTGGTCTTGCCGGTGCCGGGCGGCGCCACCAGGACGGCGGTGCCGTGCCCCTCCAGGGCCTCGGCCAGGGCGGGCAGGGCGGCGCCTACGGGCAGCGCGTCCAGGGCGTCGTAACGGATCACGCCCCCAGTGTCGTACGACGTCCGGCGCGGCCGGTCCCCTCAGTCCCGCTCGCAGACGAAGATCGCAGTCCCGGGGATCAGGTTCCCGCGCAGCGGCGACCAGCCGCCCCACTCCGAGGTGTTCCAGGCCGGCCACTCCGGCTCCACCAGGTCGACCAGCCGGAAACCCGAGGACACGACGTCCCGGACGCGGTCGCCGATCGTCCGGTGGTGCTCGACGTACACCGCGCGGCCGTCGTCGTCCTGCTCCACGTACGGCGTGCGGTCGAAGTACGACGCCGCCACCGAGAGCCCCTCGGGGCCGGGCTCGTCCGGGAACGCCCAGCGGACCGGGTGCGTCACCGAGAAGACGAAGCGCCCGCCCGGCCGCAGCACGCGCCGCACCTCCCGCAGCACCAGCCGCGGATCGGCCACGAACGGCAGCGCGCCGTACGCGGAGCAGGCCAGGTCGAACGAGCCGTCCGCGAAGGGCAGCGCGCCGGCGTCCGCACAGATCAGGGGAAACGATCCGCCGATGCGCAGCGCGTGCTGGAGCTGGCGGTGCGAGAGGTCCAGGGCCACCGGCAGCGCCCCCTGGGCGGCCAGCCAGCGCGCGCACTGGGCCGCGCCCGCGCCGATCTCCAGCACGGCCCGGCCCTTCAGCTCCTCGGGCGGACCGAGCAGCTCGGCCTCGACCTCGTCCAGGCCCTCGGGGCACCACACGAAGCGGTCGTCGCCGAGGAACGTGCCGTGCTCGACCTGGTACTCGTCCGCGTTGCGGTCCCACCAGCCCCGGTTGGCCCTGGAACTCTCGGTGACATCCGCCGCACGCCGGGTGGCTTCCGGTTCGGACGCTTCGGACTCTTGGATGATCGGCTCCCTCGTCGTACTCTTCCGTGCATCCCTCACGGGGCGACACGGAAGGGATCCCGCAGGCCTGCTTCGGCCTCGCGGGACGATTCTTGTGCCGGGTATGCGGCGATCCGCCCCGGGTGTGCGCCTTCGCGCATTGACCCTGCCCGGCTGCCCCCGTATGCTACAAGTTGCGCTGCGGGCCTGCGCACCTCAGACGTAGCAGGCTGCGCTCGCATCTGTTGTATGTCCCCTCGGTTGTCGAGGCGTCATCACCGGTTCCCGGTGAGGCGCTTCCTTGGCTGTCCGGCTTCTTCAGAGCGAAACGGGCTCCCGGCGTAAGCAGTACCTACGACTTCAATGTCCGTACCGGAGCCCTTTCCCACATGACGAGCAGCACCGAGACCACCGCCACCACCCCGCAGGTAGCGGTCAACGACATCGGTAACGAGGAAGCCTTCCTCGCCGCGATCGACGAGACGATCAAGTACTTCAACGACGGCGACATCGTCGACGGCGTCATCGTGAAGGTCGACCGGGACGAGGTCCTGCTCGACATCGGTTACAAGACCGAAGGTGTCATCCCGAGCCGCGAGCTCTCGATCAAGCACGACGTCGACCCGAACGAGGTCGTCGCCGTCGGTGACGAGATCGAGGCCCTCGTCCTCCAGAAGGAGGACAAGGAAGGCCGCCTGATCCTCTCGAAGAAGCGCGCCCAGTACGAGCGTGCCTGGGGCACCATCGAGAAGATCAAGGAAGAGGACGGCATCGTCACCGGTACCGTCATCGAGGTCGTCAAGGGTGGTCTCATCCTCGACATCGGCCTCCGCGGCTTCCTGCCGGCCTCCCTGGTCGAGATGCGCCGCGTCCGCGACCTCCAGCCCTACGTGGGCAAGGAGCTCGAGGCGAAGATCATCGAGCTGGACAAGAACCGCAACAACGTGGTCCTGTCCCGCCGTGCCTGGCTGGAGCAGACCCAGTCCGAGGTCCGCCAGACGTTCCTCACGACCCTCCAGAAGGGTCAGGTCCGCTCCGGTGTGGTCTCCTCGATCGTCAACTTCGGTGCCTTCGTGGACCTGGGTGGCGTCGACGGTCTGGTCCACGTCTCCGAGCTGTCCTGGAAGCACATCGACCACCCCTCCGAGGTGGTCGAGGTCGGCCAGGAGGTCACCGTCGAGGTCCTCGACGTCGACATGGACCGCGAGCGTGTCTCCCTGTCGCTGAAGGCGACCCAGGAAGACCCGTGGCAGCAGTTCGCCCGGACCCACCAGATCGGCCAGGTCGTCCCGGGCAAGGTCACCAAGCTGGTTCCGTTCGGTGCGTTCGTCCGCGTGGACGAGGGCATCGAGGGTCTGGTCCACATCTCCGAGCTGGCCGAGCGCCACGTGGAGATCCCGGAGCAGGTCGTCCAGGTCAACGACGAGATCTTCGTCAAGGTCATCGACATCGACCTCGAGCGTCGTCGCATCAGCCTCTCGCTGAAGCAGGCCAACGAGTCCTTCGGTGCCGACCCGGCGTCGGTCGAGTTCGACCCGACCCTGTACGGCATGGCTGCCTCGTACGACGACCAGGGCAACTACATCTACCCCGAGGGCTTCGACCCCGAGACCAACGACTGGCTCGAGGGCTACGAGAAGCAGCGCGAGGAGTGGGAGCGCCAGTACGCCGAGGCGCAGACCCGCTTCGAGCAGCACCAGCAGCAGGTCATCAAGTCCCGCGAGGCGGACGCCCAGGCCGCTGCCGAGGGTGGCGAGGCCGCCGCTCCGGCCGCGTCCGGCGGCGGTTCGTACTCCTCCGAGGGCGCCGACACGTCCGGCGCGCTGGCCTCGGACGAGGCCCTGGCGGCCCTGCGCGAGAAGCTGGCCGGCGGCCAGAGCTGAACACCGCCGGCTGAGGCTTAGCCGGTAGACGAGGGCCCGCACCCATCAGGGTGCGGGCCCTCGGTGCGTTGTCCCACCGGGATCTGCCGACCCGGTGCTGACGGGCCGTAAGCGCCCCCCCGCCACAGGTGACTTCGGAACACCTGCCATGAAAAGCCGCTGAGAGAAGGCTGATCAGGGGGCCGGGCGGGAATGCCCACGCTCCGGGCCGCGTTGTCCACTAGGAACACGAGGAGGAGCGGTCACAGTGCTTGATCCGCAGGGTTTGTACGCATGGGAGCCGAACGGGCTGGCCGTCGTCGACATGGCGCTCGCCCAGGAGTCGGCCGGTCTTGTCATGCTCTACCACTTCGACGGATACATCGACGCGGGTGAGACCGGCGACCAGATCGTCGAACGGCTCCTCGACTCACTGCCCCACCAGCTCGTCGCCCGGTTCGACCACGACCGGCTCGTGGACTACCGGGCCCGCCGCCCGCTGCTGACGTTCAAGCGCGACCGCTGGACCGAGTACGAGGTGCCGGCCATCGAGGTCCACCTCGTCCAGGACGCCACCGGAGCCCCCTTCCTGCTGCTGTCCGGGCCCGAACCGGACGTGGAGTGGGAGCGCTTCGCGGCCGCCGTACGGCAGATCGTGGAGCGGCTCGGCGTCCGCCTGTCCGTGAACTTCCACGGCATCCCCATGGGCGTCCCGCACACCCGCCCGGTGGGTCTCACGCCGCACGGCAACCGCACCGACCTGATCCCGGGCCACCGCAGCCCCTTCGACGAGGCCCAGGTCCCCGGCAGCGCCGAGTCACTGGTGGAGTACCGCCTCATGGAGGCGGGCCAGGACGTCCTGGGCGTCGCCGCGCACGTCCCGCACTACATCGCCCGCTCGCCGTACCCGGACGCGGCACTGACCGTCCTGGAGGCCATCACGGCCGCCACCGGTCTGGTCCTGCCGGGCGTCGCGCACGCCCTGCGCACGGACGCGCACCGCACGCAGACGGAGATCGACCGACAGATCCAGGAGGGCGACGAGGAGCTGACCGCCCTCGTCCAGGGCCTCGAGCACCAGTACGACGCGGCCGCGGGTGCCGAGAGCCGGGGCAACATGCTCGCCGAGCCGGTGGACATCCCGTCGGCGGACGAGATCGGCCTGGAGTTCGAGCGGTTCCTGGCCGAGCGAGAGGGAGAGAACTAGGGCGCGCGGCCCGCGGCGGTGTCCGTGGAGGCGCCTGTCCGTGGCCCTGTCAGTGGCCCTGTCAGTGGCAGGGCCTAAGCTTCCGCTCATGCTGACAGTGGGCCTGACCGGTGGCATCGGCGCCGGCAAGAGCGAGGTGTCCCGGCTGCTCGTGGAGCACGGGGCCGTGCTGATCGACGCCGACCGCATCGCCCGCGAGGTCGTCGCGCCCGGTACGCCGGGTCTCGCGGCCGTCGTCGAGGCCTTCGGCACCGGGGTGCTCGCCCCGGACGGCAGCCTGGACCGGCCCCGACTCGGCGCCGTCGTCTTCGCCGACCCCGCGAAGCTGGCCGTCCTGAACTCGATCGTGCACCCCCTGGTGGGCGCCCGCTCCCGCGAACTGGAGAACGCCGCCGCCGAGGACGCCGTGGTCGTCCACGACGTCCCCCTGCTCACGGAGAACAGCCTGGCCCCGCTCTACGACGTCGTGGTCGTCATCGACGCGAGCCCCGAGACCCAGCTCGACCGGCTGGTGCGGCTGCGGGGCATGACCGAGGAGGACGCCCGCGCGCGCATGGCCGCGCAGGCGTCCCGCGACGAACGCCTGGCGATCGCGGACATCGTGATCGACAACGACGTACCCCTGGAGACACTGGAGCGGCGCGTCGACGAGGTGTGGGACGACCTCGTCCGCAGAACGCAGGAATAGCCGCCCTCCGCCGAGGCGTTGAACCGCTCCAGTGAGGGAAGGACTGTGCCGTGCCCGACGAGACCAGCGGTTCCACCGGACGTACTCCGGAGACCCATGTCATCGACTTCCGTGCCGCTGAGCAGCTGCTCAGCGCACGTGATCCGCAGGGCGCGGTGAAGCTGCTCGACTCGGTGATCGCCGCTCACCCGGAGAACACCGCCGCGCGCCTGCTGCGCGCGCGGGCCTTCTTCGCCGCCGCGCAACTTCGGCCCGCCGAGCTGGAGTTCACCATCGTCCTGGAGCGCGAGCCGGACAACGCCTTCGCCCACTTCGCGCTCGCCCGCACCTATGAACGCCAGGGCCGCTCCGACCAGGCCAAGCGCCACTTCCGGCTGGCCGCCGCGCTGGACCCGAACCCTCAGTACCTGAAGGCCGCGCGCTTCGACTCCTGACCGGGCGCTTCCCGGTCTGCCCGGTTCACGTGGGGCGGTGCCGCGGTGGCCGCCGGTACGACGGAGGCCGCCGGCGGGGCGGGCCGCTCTCCGCCGGCGCGTACGGCGGCACGTCCGGGCCGGGCTGGTAGTGCGGGCCCTGCCGCCGGTGCCGCAGGACCACGGCCATGTCGACGAGGGCCACCAGCCACAGCACCCCGCAGGCCGCGGCCCAGCCGGGGCGCCCGGCCAGCACGAACGCCGCCGTACCGAAGATCGCCCACATCAGGCCCCACAAGCTCAGCCAGAACCGCGCCCGCAGCGCGCTGCGCGCGGTCCTCGGCTCACTGCCTGTACGCATCGGATCACCGTCCTCCTTGCAACGTACTCTTCGACCGGGACGTTCACCAAAGGGGGACCACACCGTGCTGCCGGACGCCGACGACCTGCCCGAACTGCTCCTCGACCTCGCCGTGCCGCACGAGGACATCAACGAACTGGTCGCCCTGCTGCCCGCCGTCACGGGCGACGCGGAGACGGCACGGATCCTGGAGAGCTGCGTCGAGGATCTGGTGCGGGGCCTGGACGAGCCCGGCCGCACGGCACGGCTCGACGAGCTGCTCGCGGACGCGCCGCCCGCGCTGGCCGGGCACCTCCCCGTCTACGTCTTCCTCGCCGCCCTCCCGCACACGCTCGCTCACCACCGCGGGCGCGGCATTCCGCCCGAAGTGTCCCGGCGCACCCTCGCCGACCTGGGGCGTCACATCGCCGTGCACCGCAGGCGGCACGGCAGGACCGGGCTGCCCGCGCCGGGCTGGCTGGCCCGCCACTTCCGCGGGGAGCTGTACCAGCTGGGGCGGCTCCAGTTCGAGCGGGCCCGGCTGGGGCAGCGCACGGCAGCGGCGATCGCGGCGGCAGGGTGGGACGTGGTGCCCGGCACCCCCTGTCTGAACCTGCACATCCCCGACTTCCACGGGCCGCTGACCCCGTCCGCCTGCGACCGCTCGCTGGCGCTGGCCCGGGAGTTCTTCGCCCGGCACTTCCCCGAGGAACACCCGGTGGCCGCCCTCTGCCACTCCTGGCTGCTCGACCCGCAGCTGAGGAGGTACCTGCCCGCCCACTCGAACATCGTCCGCTTCCAGGAACGGTTCAGCGTCGCCCGCGAGGACACGGAACCCTCGGACACCGAGCCCGTCCAGTTCGTCTTCGGCGATCCGGACCTGCCGGTGGCGGAGCTGCCGCGCCGCACGTCCGTGGAACGGGCCGTCGGGGACCACCTGCGGGCGGGAGGACACTGGTACATCGGGCACGGATGGTTCCCGTTCCCGGCCGGATGACTCGAAGGAGTGAACCGACGCGGCGCGGGAACGGGCGTGCGGTGGCGGGCCGTTGTTCGGGCATGACGGTTGAAATGCGTGAGGGGTACGAGGGAACGGGACCCGGTGCGATCACTCCGGACGGCTGCGCGGTCGAGCTGTACTCGCGGCTGCCGGTGGGCGACGAGCCGGACATCATCGCCGCCGCGGTGCCGGCCGGCGCCCGCATCCTGGAGCTGGGCAGCGGGGTCGGACGCATGACCCACCCGCTGCTGGAGCGGGGCTTCACGGTCACGGCGGTGGACGAGTCCGCGGAGATGCTGCGGCGCGTCCGGGGCGCGCGCACCATATGCAGCCCTATCGAGGACCTCGACCTGGGCGAGACGTTCGACGTGGTGCTGCTCGCGTCGTTCCTGGTGCACGCCGGGGACGTGCGAGTGCGCCAGGGCCTGCTGCGCACCTGCGCCCGGCATGTGGCCGACGGCGGCAGCGTGCTCATCCAGCGAGAAGGGGAGGACTACCACACCGACCTTCCGCGCGAGCGGGTCGACCCCAGCGGTTTCACCGTGCGGATGGTCTCGGCGGAGCCCGTCGGGGACGGCGTGAACTCGGTGCGCGCCGAGTACGTGTTTCCGGACGCGGTCTGGACGCAGACCTTCCTGGCCCGTCCGCTGAGCAGGGAACAGTTCGAGCAGGCGCTGGCGGAGGCGGGACTGGAGGTGGACGCGTATCTGACCCCGGACCGGGTGTGGGTGAGAGCGGTCGCGATGGGGTGAGGGACACCGATGAGTTCTCGGCGCGGCTCCGGTCTACCTCCATGACAGCAACCGGGACCGTTCCACACAGGAGAACCCCATGTCCGAGACCACCGCCCCCACCACCTCCGTCGCCACCGCCGCGGTCACCGTGTCCGCGCGGGGCCGCCGGGCCCGGACCGCCCTGCGCGTGGTGCAGGTGCTGCTCGCCCTCTTCTACGGGCTCGCGAGTGCCCTGCCCAAGCTGATCGCGAACAGCTCGGCCGTCGAGTCGTTCGACAAGATCGGCTGGGGCAGCGCGGGCATGTACACCATCGGTGTCCTCGAACTGGCCGGAGCCATGGCCCTGTTGATCCCGGTGCTGCAGTCCGTGGCGGCCATGGCGCTGAGCGCGCTGATGGTGGGGGCGTTCATAGTCCAGCTGACCGTCTTCGACGGTCAGTACGCGGCGACACCCCTGATCCTCATCGTGCCACTGGCCCTGATCGCCTGGACCAGGCGCGACCACAACAGGCAGTTGCTGCGGGTGATACGCGGCCGGGCGTGATCCGCCGGGTGCGTTCCCGAGGGGCGGCGCCGGGTCACTTCCCCTCGGGCCGTCCCCCGAACCCGAGGCCGCCCATGCTCCGCAGCCGTTCCAGCTCGCGGCGGTCGCGCTTGGTGGGGCGGCCGGCACCGCGGTCGCGGACACCGGCGGGGGCCACGATGTCGCGGGGCGGGGGCGGAGGCGAGTTGTCGATGTAGCACTGGGCGGCCACGGGGGCGCCGACCCGCTTGCGGATCAGGCGTTTGACGATGACGACGCGTTCCCGGCCCTCCTGCCGCACCCGGACCTCGTCGCCGACGCGCACGGAATAGGCCGGCTTCACCCGCTCGCCGTTCACATGGACGTGCCCGCCACGGCAGGCGGTGGCGCCCAGGGAGCGGGTCTTGATGAGGCGCACGGCCCAGATCCAGCTGTCGATACGCACGGTCTCGCCGTTCGCCGGCCCCGCGGCTTCGGCGGCGGCCACCGCGGCGGCGATCTTCGGGTCGAGGGCCTCGGCCGCACCGGCCTCGCCGCCCGCACCGGCCGCGCCGGCACCGTCGGCGGTGGCGCCGGTCTCGCGGGGCCTGTTCTCGACCGCATCCTCGGAAGCCATGCTCCCGACCTTAGCTCTTCGGGCCGGGTGAGCCGGACGGGTTTTCCGAGGGCGGGGCGCGCCGGGCCTACGGTGGTCGTATGGGCGGTGATGTGAGGGGGGACATGGGCGGCGAAGGGGACGGCCGTACGGGGCCCGGCCGGGGTGACGGCAGCGGTCTCGCCCGGCTGGACGGGCGGGTGACGGGCTGCCGGGCCTGCCCGCGGCTGGTCGGCTGGCGGGAGGAGGTGGCGCGGACGAAGCGGGCCGCTTTCGCCGACTGGACGTACTGGGGCCGCCCGGTGCCCGGCTTCGGACCGGCCGACGCCCGTCTGCTGATCATCGGTCTGGCCCCCGCCGCGCACGGCGGCAACCGCACCGGCCGCATGTTCACCGGGGACCGGTCCGGAGACGTGCTCTACCAGGCGCTGTACGACCTCGGGCTCGCCTCGCAGCCCACCTCCGTCAGCGCCGACGACGGACTGGAACTGCGCGGTGTGCGGGTCACCTCGCCGGTGCACTGCGCGCCGCCCGCGAACAAACCGACCCCCGAGGAGCGGAACACCTGCCGTCCCTGGCTGGTGCAGGAGTTGAGACTGCTGCGTCCGACCCTGCGGGCCGCCGTCGTCCTCGGCGCCTTCGGCTGGCAGGCCGCGCTGCCCGCCTTCGCCGAGGCGGGCTGGGCCGTGCCCCGGCCCCGGCCGGCCTTCGGGCACGGCAGCCGGGTGGCGCTGGACGGCCTGGACCTGTTCGGCTGCTTCCATGTCAGCCAGCGCAACACCTTCACCGGCCGTCTCACCCCCGAGATGCTGCGGGAGGTGCTCGGCACGGCCGCGCGGGCGGCACACCTCCGGCAATGAGGCGAGCCGCCCGCGCCGCGTCAGCCGGTCCTCAGCTCCGGGTGCCGGTGCGCAGGACGGCGAACAGCGCTCGGGTGCGGGTTCCGTCCGGCAGGTCCCAGGCGCCGCCGATGTGACCGGACGCCCCCACGGGGGGTTCCTCCACACCGGGCCGCAGCACCCGGTGCAGGCGCAGGGACGTGCCGTCGGACGCGGTCAGCTCCGTTCCGTCCTGGTCGTCGGTGGCCGTGAAGTCCACGGGGAGGGGATCCCCGCCGGCGTAGGAGCGGGCGGTCTCCCGGTCCGGGGTGTCGCTGACGCTCTGGGCCTGGGCCTCGGTCCGCCCCTCGATCAGCGCCGCCAACCGGGCGAGCAGTACCGGGTCGTGGGTGCCGTCGTAGGCCCAGCGGCGCCCCAGTACGCCGTGCTCCATCGTGCCGATCAGGGCGTGCTCCGCGCCGTCGAGGGGCGCGCCCCGGTAGGTGAGGGGCACCAGATAGGAGGCCGCTTGGGCGCCGGAGGTGTCCGTGGCCACCATGAACTCGATGCCGACCTCGCCGAGGGGGTCGTCCAGCCGGAAGCCTCCGGCCTTGGCCAGCTCCGGTTCGCCCGTGCCGCCGCGGTACCACGGGCGTGACGGCAGCCAGAGGGTGAGCAATTCCAGCTTGGTCGGCTTCAGGGTGGTGTTGTGGATGACGGACATGCGTGATGCCTCTTCCGTTCAGTGGACGTCGGAGCCGAACAGGTGTCGTATGGTCGATCGGTAGTTGGCCTGTACGTGACTGAGGGCGTGGGCGCGGGCGCGGTCCGGGTCGCCGGAGGCGATCGCCTCGTACAGGTCCCGGTGTTCGGTGAGGAGTTGGGGCCACTCCTCGTTCTGCCGGGTGAGCCAGCGCAGCCGGCCGTCGACCGGTTCCATGACCGAGGTCAGCAGGCTGTTGCCCGCCAGGGCCAGGATCCGGTCGTGGAAGCGGGTGTTGGCGTCGGCGATCGTCTCCGCGTCCCCCGCCTTCGTCGCCGTGGCCGCCCGGTCCAGCAGCTCCCGCAGGTCCGCCAGCGCCCGAGGTGTGGCCCGGGAGGCGGCGAGCCCCGCCGCGTAGACCTCCAAGGCCTCGCGCACCTCGAAGAGTTCCTTGACGTCGTTCGGGGTGAGCCGTCGTACGACCGTACGGCGGGCGGACTCGAAGTGGACGAAGCCCTCGGCGACCAGGGCGCGGATCGCCTCCCGGACCGGCACCCGCGAGACCCCGAAGCGCTCCGCCAGTTCCCGTTCGACCAGCCGGTCGCCGGGCCCGAGGCGGCCCGCGATGATGTCCTGCCGCAGCGTGGCGAGGACGCGTTCGCGTACGGCGCCGAGCGGTTCGATCTTCACCATGGGGCCATCCTCGCCGATGCGAGAGGGCTTTTACGGAGCCGTAACAGGAAGGACATCGGTCCGAACGCTTGACGGCGGCACCATGACCGCAGTTTGGTATACCAAACGCGGCGTTCTCGTCCCCCCGGCCCTGTCGCTCATGGAGGCCACGTGTCCCTCGCCGATCACGCCGAAGCCACCGGCGCCCCAGCGTTCGTCCCCGACCCCCGCCTCACCAACGAAGACCTCGCCCCCGCCGGGCAGCGGAACTGGAAGGTCTTCGACCTCTTCGCCATGTGGATGTCCGACGTCCACAACCTCGGCAACTACACCTTCGCCGCCGGCCTGCTGGTCCTCGGCATGAACGTGTGGCAGGTCTTCACCTCCCTGCTCGTCGGCTTCGTCCTCATCTACATCGGCATGAACTGGATGGGGAGGATCGGCCAGCGCCACGGCGTCCCCTTCCCCGTGGTCAGCCGCATGAGTTTCGGCGTCTGGGGTGCCAACATCCCCGCCCTCATCCGGGCCGTGATCGCCATCATGTGGTACGGCATCCAGACCTATCTGGCCTCCGTCGCCGTCAACGTGATGCTGCTGGCCGCCTGGCCGGGCCTCAAGTCCCTGACCCACCACTCCTTCCTCGGCCTGGACGCCCTCGGCTGGATCTCCTTCCTCTCCCTCTGGCTCATCCAGGCGCTGATCATCAGCCAGGGCATGGAGTCGGTGCGCAAGTTCCAGGACTTCTGCGGTCCGGCGATCTGGCTGGTGATGATCGCCCTGGCGATCTGGGTGCTGGCCAAGGCCCACTGGACGATCTCGCTCACCTCCACCCCGCACCCGGTCTCGACCGGCGAGCAGTGGCGGCAGTGGTTCGGGGCCATCGGGCTGATCCTCGCCACCTACGGCACCCTGATGCTCAACTTCTGCGACTTCTCCCGCTTCGCCCCCGACTACCGGACGGTCCGGCGCGGCAACTTCTGGGGCCTGCCCATCAACTCCACCGCCTTCGTCGTCGTCTCCGTCATCGTCACGGCCGGCTCGCTGAAGGCGTTCGGCCAGGCCATCACCGACCCGGCGGAACTGGTGGCCAGGGTCGGCAACACCTGGGTGATGGTCATCGGCGCGCTGACCTTCGCGGTCGCCACCATGGGCGTCAACATCGTCGCCAACTTCGTCTCACCGGCGTACGACCTGGCCAACGTCTGGCCGCAGAAGATCACTTTCAAGGTCGGCGGACTGATCAGCACCGTGGCGGCGCTGGTGGTGACCCCCTGGAACCTCTTCTCCAACCCCACGGTGGTCAACTACTTCCTCGGCGGCCTCGGCGCCTTCCTGGGCCCGCTGTTCGGCGTGATCATGGTCGACTACTACTGGGTCAAGCGGGGCCGCGTCGACGTCGACGAACTCTTCGACGCCACTCCCGGCTCCCGCTACCACTACCGCAAGGGCGTCAACCCCAAGGCACTGTGCGCGTTCCTGCCCTCGGCGGCGGTCGCCGCCGTGCTGGCGCTGGTCAAGACCTTCAGCGACGTGGCGCCGTACTCCTGGTTCATCGGAACGGCGCTGGCCGCCGGACTCTACGCGGCACTGTGCCGCGCCGAGCGCACCGCCGCTCCCGCCGCCGCGCCCGCGCCCGCCACCGAGGAGGTCTGACGCACGTGCGGATCGTCGTCACCAACTGCAACACCACGCAGGAGATGACCGAAGAGATCGTACGAGGTGCCCGGGCCGCCGCAGGCCCGGGCACCACCGTGACCGGGCTGACCCCCGGGTGGGGCCCCGAGTCCGCCGAGGGCTGGCTCGACAGCTACCTCTCGGCGGCGGCCGTCATCGACGCGCTGCGCACCTACGAGGGGCCGGCCTACGACGCCGTCGTGATGGCCGGCTTCGGCGAGCACGGCCGGGAAGGCGTACGGGAGCTGGTGGACGTCCCCGTCGTCGACATCACCGAGGCCGCGGCCCACCTCGCCTGCCTGCTCGGACGGCGGTACGGCGTCGTCACCACGCTGGAGCGCTCCCGCGGCCAGATCGAGGACAGTCTGGAGACCGCCGGAGTCGCCCGGAACTGCGTCGCCGTGGTCGGCACCGGCCTGGGCGTCCTCGACCTCGCCGGCGACGGCGCCCGCACCCCGACCGCCTTCCTGGCGGCGGCCGAACGGGCCTTGGAGGCCGGGGCCGAGGTGCTGGTCCTGGGCTGCGCCGGGATGACGGGGCTGCAGCGGGCGGTGGCGGAGAAGCTGGGCGTTCCGGTGGTCGACGGGGTCGGCGCGGCGGTGAAGCTGGCGGAGTCGCTGGTGTCGCTGGGCCTGACGACAAGCCGGGCGGGAAGCTACGCCGAGCCGCTGCCCAAGCGGAGGACATGGGGCCGGCCGCCAGGGTGACCGGGCGGTCTGCGTGGGGGCGGGTGCGCACAAGACGACCGCCGTCGCACACGCCGCCCGGCGCCGGATTGCGTTCATAAAGAACGCGGCTTCCGGGCCACTCTTCACACCCCGGCAACACGAATGCCCGGTTCGCCCCGGGACCACGATCTACCGTGGAACACACCGCTGCCCATGACTCGGCCACCGTCGCCCGAAGGCACACCCCGCCCTCGTCCGGACAGGAGCCCCGTGCCCCGCGCCCTTCCCGCACCACCCCCATGGCTCGCCCACGCCCTGCGTGCCCAGCGCGGGCCCGTGCCCTGGAGCGCGGTCACCCGGGGCGCGCTCGCCGCCGGGCCGCTGCTGCTCGCCGCCGTGCTCAGCGGCCGTACCTCCCTCGGCGTGGTCGCCGCCATCGCCGCCATGCTCGCCGGGATCAACGACCGGCCCGGCAGCCGGCGCGTCTCCGTCAAGCGGCTCGGGGCACCCGCGCTGGCCGGCGCGGCCGGGCTGCTCGTCGGGACGTACGCGGGGGAGAGCCTGGGAGCCGTCCCCCTGACCGTCCTGCTGACCGGGCTCGGGCTGATCGCCGGCGGCATGAGCGCCGTCGGCCCGGTCGCCTCCTCCTCCGGTACGCACCTGCTCGTCGGCGCCGCGGTCGGCGCCGGCATGGGCCTGCCCGAGGCGGGCTGGCAACGGGCCCTCGCCTTCCTCGCCGGCGCCGGATGGCTGCTCACGCTGCGGCTGGCGCTGCCCACGCCCGGCTCCCTCACCGGTGACTTCCGGTTCGACGGCGAACGGGACGCCGTCGCCGGGGTGTACGAGGCCGTCGCCGACCTGCTCGACGCCGTCGGCACGGACGCCGCCGCCGACCGGCGCGCCGCGCTCTCCGCCTCCCTCGACCACGCCCAGGACGCGCTCGCCGGACCCCGGCTGCGGCGCCACGCCAGTTCGGCGGCCGAGCGCCGGCTGCACGCCCAGTACGCCGCCGCCCTCCCGCTAGCCGAGGCCGCCACCGCCCTCGCCTGGGCCGGACAGGCCATCGACGAGCGGGCCGCCGAGGGTCCCCGGCGCCTCGCCGCAGCCGTCCGGGACAACAGCGGCACCGGACCGCTGCCCGCACCCCGCCGCTCCGGTCCCGCCCTGCGCGCCCTCGACGACGCCCTGCTGCGTGCCGCCGAGGCCTTCGACCGGGGCGAGGACGAGCCACGGCGGCCGCCCGCCCGGCGCCGGGGCGCCCGTGACCTGGCGCGCGCCGCCTTCGGCAGCGGCGGACGGGAGTACGGGCTGCGCGTCGCCCTGTGCTTCGGTGCCAGCGCCGCCATCGCCCAGGCCCTGCACCACACCCACTGGTACGGGAACCACCAGCACTGGTACTGGCTTCCGGTCACCGCCGTCTTCCTCGTCAAGCCCGACCTCGGGCCACTGGCGTCCAGGGTGCTGTGCCGGGCCGCCGGGACCGTCCTGGGCGCCCTCGTCTTCGCGGGCTTCGCCGCCGTACTGCCCCGGCCCGAGGGGCTGATCGCGCTGGTGGCCGTCGGCGGGGCGCTGATCCCCGTCGCCACCCGGCACTTCGCCGCCCAGACCGCCGTCGTCACCGTCCTCGTGCTCGCCCTCGTCATGGTCGGCGGGGAGCCGCAGGCCTCCGCCGGCCGGATCGGCGAGACGCTGCTGGCCTGCGCGATCGTACTGATCGTCGGGCACCTGCCGATGCCCGGGAAGCGGGGCGGCGGGGTCCGGGCACGGCTCGCGGCGGCGGCCGGCGCCGCGCACGCCTATCTCGGGCACGTCCTGAGCGAGTCCGGCGACCGCACCGAGCGCTGGGCACTGCGCCGCGAGGCCTACCGCACCCTCGCCGAGGCCCGTACCGCCATCGCCGTGTCCGCCGCCGAACTGTCCGCCCTCGCCCGGCACACCGAGGGCACGGACCACATCGCCGCCGTACTCGAACGACTCGCCGACACCACGACCGCCTGCGCCGTCCATCTCGACGACAGCGGGCACCTCACCCCTCGGCACGCCCGGCAACTGGGGGACCTCCTGAAGGAGCTGGAGCGGGGCGAGAAGCGACTCGGGCTGCCCCGTCACCGTCCGACAACCCTTCGTGATGCGGAAAATACCGTTCATGTCGCAAAGTGACCGGACTTTCACGGTCTGCCGTAAGCGCGTGTCAACAATGTCTCAGTCGGGTCACTGAGCGAGGCGTTCGGCCCCTCCACGGCGTTAACTCCTACAAGTACGACGCTTAGGGAGGTGCAGGATGGTGAACGGGCGAACAGTGCTCGAACGCTTTCCGGCCGGCGGACCGAGGGGATCGTGGCCGGCCGAGGAGTTCGCGCACGCGCGGCGCCTCGAAGGGCTGCCCGCCGAGGTCGTCATGGACCTCACGACGGACATGTTCCTGGTGATCGTCCGGGGCGCCGCCGCCACCGAATGAGGCCGCTCAGCCCGCCTTCGGGGCGGGCAGCTTCACCGTGAACTGGTCCGCCTGCAGCGCGTACAGCTCCGCGTAGACCCCGCCGGCGGCGAGGAGTTCCTCGGGGGCGCCCGACTCCACCAGCCGCCCGTGTTCGAGCACGTGCACCAGATCGGCGTGGCGGACCGACGCCAGCCGGTGGGTGATCAGCACGACCGTCTGGCCACTGCCCGCCAGCGCCCGGATCTTCTCGAAGACCTCCAGTTCGGCCCGGGCGTCCAGGGCCGCCGTCGGCTCGTCCACGATCAGGATCTGCCCGCGTCGGTAGGCGGCCCGGGCGATGCCGAGGCGCTGCCACTGGCCGCCGGACAGCTCGTGCCCGCCGCTGAAGTTGCGGGCCAGCAGGGTGTCCAGGCCGTGCGGCAGATCGGCGACCACGTCCCCGGCGCCCGCCCGGGCGACCGACTCGGCCAGCCGCTCCTCGGTCAGCGGCACCGACGAGCGGCCCACGGCGACGTTGACCCGCGCGGTGAACGGCCAGCGCTTGAAGTCCTGCGCCACCATCGCGATGCGCTCGGCCAGTTGGTGGCGGTCGGCACCGGCCGCGTCGACGCCGTCCCACAGGATCCGGCCCCGGTCCGGCTTGTACAGGCCCGCGAGCAGCTTGACCAGGGTGGTCTTGCCCGAGCCGTTCTCGCCGACGAGTGCGATGATCCGGCCGAGCGGCAGGGTGAGGCTGACGTCGTCAAGGGCGGGACGGGTGCTGTCGCCCGGATAGCTGAAGCCCACGTGTTCGAAACGGACCTCCTTCGGGTCCTCGGGCAGAGGTTCCCCGCCGACCGGGATGGCCCGCTCGGCCGCCTCCACGTACAGCCGCTGCAGATCGCCCACGAACAGGGCCTCCTCGTGCAGCTCGTTGATCTCCAGCACCAGGGTGTCCAGGCTCGCCGATCCGGTGCGGATCGCGATCACCGCCGTACCGGCCACCGACAAGGCCATGGCCCCGGACAGCAGCAGCGCGCCCAGGGTGGCGTACGTCGCGACGGTCGCCAGTCCCGTCCAGCCGGCCGCGATGAGCCCGGTACGGGCCGCGAGGCGGGCCAGCCGGGCCTGCTCCGCCTCGGCGGTCTCCGACATGGCCCGGAAGTGGCGCAGCAGGAAGGGGCCCACGCCGTGCACCCGGATCTCCGGAGCCGCCTGGGGCTCGGTGAGCAGCGCGCTGATCAGATGGCCGGCGCGGGCGTGCTGGACCCAGGTGTGGAAGGACTCGTACCGGCGCCGGGCGTTGGTCAGCGCGCCCCACGCGCTGGGCAGGGTCATGGTGACCAGCAGCGGCAGCAGCGCCGGATGCAGCACGGTCAGCACGCTCGCCGCCGCGACCAGCGAGATCACCGCGTTGATCACCCGGGTGCCGTACATGATCATGCGGCGGGCCGACTGGGCGCCGTACTGGGCGGTGTCCAGCAGTTTGTGGAAGGCGTGGTCCTCGATCGCGGCCAGTTCCACGGCCGCCGCCCGCTCCAGGTACAGCTCGGTCGCCACCCGCTCCACCTTGGGTTCCAGACGCCCGGTGGCATACGTCGAGGCGCCCCGCAGCAGGGCCGTGACCAGCATCACCGCGGTCATCGCGACCAGGGCGGGGGTCGCGTCGCGCAGCCGCTGCCCGATCGCGCCGGTGCCGATCAGCCGTCCCAGCACGCTGTTCACGGCGAGCAGGCTCACCGCCTGGGCCAGTCCCCGGCCCGCCTCGGCGGCCAGCACGACCCGCGCGGCCCGGGGGTCGGCCTGCCGGGCCAGCCGGAGGCTGGAGGCGAGCATTCCGGGCAGCTGGACCACCATCGCCCGCAGGCTCAGCTCCAGGAAGGCGTCACGGTGCTGGTTCCAGCCCATGTCGTACCTGAGCGGGCCGCCGAACAGCAGCCGCTCCGACTCCGAGACCTCGGGCTCACTCGCCCCACGCCTCTTTCCCACCGCCGGCCTCCCCCCGTTCGCCCAACGAACGGCCCACTATTGCGGTCCGCGCGGGGCGGGGGCAGGGCGCGCGAGGGGGCGGTGGAGGTGCGCGGGAGTATGCCACGTGAGCGTGGCGCCACCGCGGGGCGGCGGTCAGGCCGACAGCGGGCGCGACCAGTACGGTGTGGTGCCGGTCACCTTGCACAGGGCCAGGTACAGCGGGATCGGCGGGGTGTACGGAATCGTGCCCTCGGGACGGTGGAAGAGGCGGGCGGCCCCGGGGACCAGGGCGCCGGGGGCGTAGCGCGCGGGGGCGGGCCAGGGCAGCGCGTAGTCGGAGTCGGACGGAACGATCCACCACCAGTGCGCCTCGCCGGCGTACAGACATCCCACCCGGGGCAGTCGCGGCACGAGGAGCGGGCCGAGGCGCGCCGGTACGGCTACGGCGTCCCAGCCGAGCGCCGCGGTCATGCCCTCGGGGAGCGGCAGTCTCCCGGCAGGCCCGGTGGAGGGCCGGCGACGCTCCAGACGCACCAGGGTGTCGAGGCCGAGCGGCCGGGTGGAGCCGGTGCCGCCGCTCAAGACCGCTCCCACGTCCGGTTCGGCCTGGGCAGCGGAGCGGGGACCGCGTCGTGCCCGCCCCGGGCCGGCTCCGACCCGCCCGAGCCGTGCGGCGTGCCGTGTGAAGCGCCGTGCGAGTTGCCGTGCGGGGTGCCCGGCTTGGGGCGGGCGCCCCAGCCCAGGTCGTTGCGCACCTGCGCGGTGTCGTGGGCCGCGTCGCTCTGCCGGGGCAGCTCGGCCCAGACCAGCAGACCCGGGCCGTGCTCGTGGGCACCCCAGGCCCGGCACAGGGCGTCGACGAGGAACAACCCCCTCCCCTGTTCCTCGTCCGGCCGCTGTGGGGAGGGGTGGGGCTCGCCGGGTGCGCGGCCCTCGTCGTGCACGGCGATGCGCACCGTGTCGTCGTGGTCGTGCAGCTCGCACACCACCCGACTGCTCACCGTGTGCATGATGGCGTTGGTGACCAGCTCGGACATGACCAGGACGGCGGTGTCGCAGGTGTCCGCGCACACCGACCAGCCGGACAGCCGAGCCCGCGTCAGACGTCTCGCCTGGGCGGCGGAACCCGGATGTGCGGCCAGCTCGAAGCGGAACCGGCGCTCGGCAACGCCCCTGCCAGGGGCGGTTCCCGCGGCGGCACCGAGACCGAGTCGGTCTGCGGCGGCGTCTGTTCCTAAGGGCGCGGACGGAATCACGCTGCCACTATCGCTCCGCCATGAACACTTGGCAAGAGTCACTCTGAAAATTGCAGAGTGCTGTGTGACGCGGTGAAGGGCCGTGGCACACTGCTCACAACAGCACGTTGAGCGGCGCCAGTTGGGATCGTCGGGATCCACGGGATCTTCGAACGGGTCTTCGAATGGCGCCGTAGGTATGTCGGGATTCGTTCGGAAATCGTCCGCGATTCCCTCGCATCAGTCCATGGAGGTGGGAGCGTGAGCGAACCACGGTCCGCGCCGACGGTGGGCCAGGTGGTCCTCGGACGGCGCCTGCTGGACCTGAGGGAACGCGCCGGGCTGAAGCGCGAGGAGGCCGCACGCATCCTCCGCGTCGCCCCCGCCACCGTCCGCCGGATGGAGATGGCCGAGGTCACCCTCAAGATTCCGTACCTCCAACTGCTCCTGAAGGCCTACGGGGTGTGCGACGAGGAGGCCGACGCCTTCGTCCAGCTGGCCGAGGACGCCAACAGGCCCGGCTGGTGGCAGCGGTTCCACGACATCCTGCCCGGCTGGTTCTCGATGTACGTCAGCCTGGAGGGTGCGGCCGGCCTCATCCGTTCCTACGAGCCGCACTTCGTGCCGGGCCTGCTGCAGACCGAGGACTACGCGCGCGGGGTGCTGAAGGCCGGCGCCATCGGCCAGACCAGCCCCGACGAGATCGAGCGCCATGTCGCGTTGCGCATGCAACGCCAGGCCCTGCTCACCCGTGCCGACGCGCCCCGCTTCTGGGCGGTGATGGACGAGACCGTCCTGCGCCGGCCGGTCGGTGGGCCACAGGTGATGCGCGCGCAGCTCGACAGGCTGCTGGAGGCGACGGAGCTGCCCCATGTGACGTTGCAGGTCGCGCCGTTCGCCAACGGGCCGCACCCCGGCACCTACGGCCCCTTCGTGCTGTTCCGATTCGCCATGCCCGAACTGCCGGACATGGTCTACAGCGAGTACCTGACCGGCGCCGTCTACCTGGACGCGCGCACCGAGGTGGCCACCCACCTGGAGGTCATGGACCGCATGGCGGCGCAGGCCGCCACGGCACAACGCACGAAGGAGATCCTCCGGGATCTCCGCAAGGAGCTGTGAATGGATCGCATCAAGCCGCGCAGTCGCGTCTACAACGGCATGCCCGCGCGGGAGTTGGGCAGCGAGGGGTGGCACAAGCCCTGGAGCGGCGGCAACGGCGGCAACTGCCTGGAGGCGATGAAGCTCGCCGACGGCCGGATCGCGGTCCGTCAGTCGACCGACCCGGACGGTCCGGCACTGATCTACACCACGGACGAGATGACCGCGTTCATCGAGGGCGCCAAGGCCGGGGAGGCCGATTTCCTGCTGTCCTGACCAGCCCTGTTGATGGTGACCATGTCCCAGGTGTGTCCTGTCCCGAGGTCTACGGCGGCGGCAGCACCCCGCACAACGCCTCCAGTGCCGCCCCGAACGCGTGCTCGGGGGGTGTCGCGTAACCGACCACCAGGCCGTCGTCGGCGCGCATCCCCGTCTCCGGGTGCCGGAACGCTGCCAGGCCGTCGAGAGCGATGCCCTGCCAGACGGCGGCCTTGACGGCGGTCCGTTCGGTGCCGGGAGGAAGCCGCAGCACCGCGTGCAGCCCGGCGGCGATGCCGCTGACCTGGATGTGCGGCGCGTGCGCGGCGAGCGCCCCGACGAGCCGGTCACGGCGGCGCCGGTACTGCTGCCGCATGCGCCGCACATGACGGTCGTACGATCCCGAGCCCACGAAGTCGGCGAGCGCCAGCTGTTCCGGGACGCTCGCCCACCCCTCGCGCTCGCCCTTGGCCGCCAGCACGGGGGCCACGTACCGCTCCGGCAGCACCATCCAGCCCAGCCGCAGCGCGGGCGACAGGCTCTTGCTGACCGAGCCGACGTACACCACCCGCTCGGGATCGAGGCCCTGAAGGGCGCCGACGGGCTTGCGGTCGTAGCGGAACTCGCCGTCGTAGTCGTCCTCCAGCACCACCGCCCCACGCGCGCGTGCCCAGTCGATGACCGCCGCCCGGCGCTCCGGGCGCAGCGGGCCGCCGGTCGGGAACTGGTGGGCGGGCGTGAGCAGCACGGCCCGTTCCCGCCCCAGTCCGGCCACCAGCGCGCCGTGTTCGTCCAGCGCCAGCGGCACGGTCCGTACGCCGGCCGCCGCGAGCAACTCCCGGTGGAAGCCCAGCCCATACGCCTCCACGGCCAGGGGACCGTCCAGCACACCGCCGCCGCCCTGCCCGAACAGCAGCCGCAGCGCATGCGCGAACCCGGAACAGATCACGATCCGGCCGGGCTCCGTGCGCACGCCACGCGCGCGTGCCAGATACGCGGCGAGTGCCCGGCGCAGTTCGGGCCGGCCGGCGGGATCGCCCGGCCCGAACGCCTCGCTCGGCGCCCCCTGCAGGGCCCTGCGGTACGAGGCCGCCCAGGCCGCCCGCGGGAACGCCGACGCGTCCGGTGTGCCCTGCCTGAGGTCGTGCCGCGGCCCACGCGCGCGTGCGGGTGCCTTTCCGGGCACCCGCACGGCGTCCCGGGCCGGCGGCTCCACGCGCTCCGCGACCCGCGTCCCGGATCCCTGCCGCGCGGTCAGCCAGCCCTCGGCGACCAGTTCCGCGTAGGCGTCCGCCACCGTGTTGCGGGCCACGCCCAGGTCGGCGGCGAGCGAACGGTACGGCGGCAGCCGGGTACCGGGCGCCAGCCGCCCGCCGGCCACCGCCTCCCGCAGCGCCTGGATCAGTGCCGCCCGCCGCCCACCCGAACCCGGCATGTCGAGGTGCAGGTCGGCACCGATCCGCTGCGCGGAATTGACCCATGATTCCGTCATGGAAATGCACCCTACAACCGGTCTTTGAGCCCCGTAGGTTGAAACACATGACGACGCACACGATCACCGACGACACCCGCATCGGCACCCACACCCACACGCCCGCGCACAGCGACACGCCCGCGCACACCGGCATGCACGGGCACACCGGCACCGGGGGCCCTTCCTCCCTCGCCGCGGCGGAGGCCGCCCGCAGCCGCCTGGACTTCGCCAAGTCCGCCCCGAAGGTCTTCCGCGCGCTGATCGGCTTCGACGCCGCCGCCCGCGCGGGCCTCGACCCGGCCCTCGTCGAGCTGATCCAGATCCGCGCCTCGCACCTGAACCACTGCGCCTACTGCTTGCACATGCACACGAACGACGCCCGCAAGGCAGGCGAGAGCGAGGACCGGCTGCACATGGTCGCCGTCTGGCGCGAGGCCCGTCACTTCTTCACCGCGAAGGAACAGGCGGCCCTCGCGCTGACCGAGGCGGTCACCCTCGTCGCCGACGGCGGGGTCCCCGACGACGTCTACGCCGAGGCCGCGACCCGGTTCGACGAGGAGGAACTGGCGCAGGTCCTCGCCCTCATCCTCGCGATCAACACCTGGAACCGGGTGGCGCTGTCGACGGGCAAGGTCGCGGGGACGGACGAGCGCCGCCGCTGACCCACGGCCGGCGGGGGTCAGACCGTCATGGGCCGGTCGTGCGGCGTTATCGGCGCCGGCAGCCGCGAACTCCCCGTCAGATACCGGTCGACGGCCGCCGCCACCGCCCGGCCCTCCGCGATCGCCCACACGATCAGCGACTGCCCGCGCGCGGCGTCCCCGGCGGCGAACACGCCGGGGACCCGGGTCGCGAAACCGCTGTCGCGGGTCAGCGTGCCGCGCGGCTCCAGGGCCAGCCCGAGCTGGTCGATGATCCCGTCCTCCCGGTCCGGCCCCGAGAATCCGAGGGCGAGCAGCACGAGATCGGCGGGCAGCGTCCGGCCGGTGCCCGGCACCGGCTGCCGCCGCGCGTCCACCTCGACCAGGTGCAGCCCCTGTACGTGCCCGCTCCCGTCGCCGGTGAACCGGAGCGTGGAGGCCGCGAACAGCCGCGCGTCCGCGTCCGCCGCCGGCGCCGTCTCCAGGTCCCGGGCCTCCTCGTGCGCGGCCGACAGCCGGTAGACCTTCGGGTACGTCGGCCAGGGCTCGGCGTCCTCGTCGCGCTCGGCACCCGGCTGGGCGTAGATGTCCAGCTGGGTCACGGAAGCGGCCCCTTCGCGCACCGCCGTGCCCAGGCAGTCGGCGCCCGTGTCCCCGCCGCCCACGATCACCACGTGTTTCCCGGCGGCGGACATCGGCGAGGCGTCGAGATCGCCCTCGCACACCCGGTTGGCCAGCGGCAGGTACTCCATCGCCTGGTGTATCCCGGCCAACTCCCGCCCTGGAACGGGAAGTTCCCGCCAGGCCGTGGCCCCCGTGGCGAGTACCACGGCGTCGTACCGGGTCCGCAGCTCCGCCGCCCCGACGTCCCGCCCGACCGTCGTGGAGGTGCGGAACTTGGTCCCCTCGGCCCGCATCTGCGCCAGCCGCCGCTCCAGATGCCGCTTCTCCATCTTGAACTCGGGGATGCCGTACCGCATCAGCCCGCCGATCCGGTCGTCCTTCTCGTACACGGCGACGGTGTGTCCGGCCCGGGTCAGCTGCTGCGCGGCGGCGAGCCCGGTCGGCCCCGAACCGATCACCGCGACCGTGCGCCCCGACAGCCGCTCCGGCGGTCGCGGCTGCGCGAACCCCTCCTCCCAGGCCCGGTCGGCGATCGCGCACTCGACGTTCTTGATGGTGACCGCCGGCTGGTTGATGGCCAGCACACACCCGGCCTCGCACGGCGCCGGGCACAACCGCCCGGTGAACTCGGGAAAGTTGTTCGTGGCGTGCAGCCGGTCGCTCGCCGCCCGCCAGTCCTCCCGCGACACCAGGTCGTTCCACTCGGGGATCAGGTTGCCCAGCGGGCAGGCTTCGTGGCAGAACGGGACACCGCAGTCCATGCAGCGGTCGGCCTGCTTGCTGATGATGGGCAGCAACGCCCCCGGAACGTACACCTCGTCCCAGTCCCGGACCCGTTCCTCGACGGGCCGCCGCGGCCACTCCTGGCGCGGTGTGGTCATGAACCCCTTGGGATCGGCCATGGTCGTCTTCCTCGCGTGCGTCCACCACGGGCCGTGCGTCATCGGGCGGCACTCTTCCGGCCACGATACGTCCCCTCCGGCGGCCCCGCAGAGTGGTGGACAGCGCTTTCTGGGGTGATTCCCGACGGGCGGGCAGCCGGTTTCCGATGCGGCGGACAACCGGACGGCGCTCGCGCTCAGGCGGGGGCCAGCATGCACACGAGTGCGGCGGCGGCCGCGGCCGCGGCACGGACGTGGTTCCACCGGGTCCACTCGCGGACGTACGCCGGCCAGTACGCGGTCGCGTCGGGAGCGCCCGGCTCCAGTCCGGCCGGCGTCTCGTTGCGGGGCACGTTCACGACCAGGGTCAGTCCGAACGAACCGAACAGGTACAGCGCGCTGCCCAGCAGCAACTCCGCCTTGCCGTCGTCCGGCCACACCACGAAGGTCACCACGGCGATCATCGCGCAGAGCACCGCGGAACCGGCGAACAGCAGCATGAACGCGGGCGTCAGGGCGGCCACGTTGATCGCCCTCATCGCGGCGACGCCCTGCGCGGGCGGCAGCACGGCGAGCCCCCTCATCACGAACGTCGAGAACCCGCAGAACACCCCGGCCACCAGGCCGGTCCCCAGCACACCCAGCACGATCAGGACGACCTACGGCCCCGTGATCACGGCGCCGCCCACCTCCCTCTCCCACCCCGACCGGCCGGCCCGGCACCACACCTCACCTCTCCCTCACCCCCGAACCCCGCCCCCAACCCCCGCTCCCCACCCTCACCCCCAACCCTCCACCCCTCGCCCCCACTTCGGCTCAGCCGGCCGCCTCCTCGGACCCCCGCCAGCCCCGCAGCACCGTCTCCACGGCCGCAGCGATCCGTCCACGCGCCTCCGCTCGTGCCACCCCGCTCATCAGCAGCTGGTCGTACGGCGTGTCCAGATGCCGCACGGACGCGACGACCGCCGAGAGCACCGCCCGCTCGGACAACGCCCGCCCGGCCGCGCTGCGCCCCACCCGCCCGCTGCCCCGCAGCGAGGCGTGCCCGGCGATCGCCCGCGCCCGCTCGGGCGGGCACCCGGGAAACAGCCGCCGGATCTCCGCCGCGAACGCCTCCGCGAACCGCGCGTCCTCGGCCGCCCTGCGCCCGGCGTCCCGGGCCCGGCGCCGCCGCCGAGCCTCCGCGTCCGCCAGACACCGCTCCTCGGCCCGGGCCAGGGCCGCCTCCTCCACCAGGACGCCCTGCCGCTCGTACCGGCTGCGGCGCCGGTTGAACCGCACCACCACCGCCGACAGCGCGCTCTCCTCCCGCGACCTGCGGGTCAGCGCGGTGTCGCCGCGCGGCAGGAACACCAGGTGCCCGAGATCGGCGCAGTCGAGACAGCGCGGCACCCCGTCCTCCAGCACCAGCATCGACAGCGGCCCGCGCAGGCACGCCGCACAGCGCTTGCGCCGCAGCGGCTGGACGACCAGGGGTCCCGTGCGCGGAGGGGGAGTGGGGAGGCGGGCCACAAGGTCTTCCTTCCCTCCCGGGACCCACCTTTCCCGCTCGTCCGCAAGGAACCGGCATCATGGCCGCTGTGCGACTCGAAGCGATCACCTGGGACCGGCTCGGCGAGCGGCTTGCCGAGCGGCTGGCCGGTCTGAAGCCCTCGGACGGAGGTGACTGGCCCCGCGTGGGCTTCGACGGCGCTCCGGCCGGCCGGCCCGGAGACCTCGCGCAGCGCGTCGCCGAGGAGCTGCGCGTTCGGGGCAGACCGTCGCTCGTCGTCGGCACCGAGGGCTTCCTGCGCCCCGCCTCGCTCCGCCTGGAGCACGGACACCGGGACGCCGAGTCGTACTACGACGGCTGGTTCGACACCGGCGCCCTGTGGCGCGAGGTCTTCGGCCCGCTCGACCCGGGCGGGACCGGCCGGGTGCTGCCCGACCTGTGGGACCCGGCCGCCGACCGCGCCACCCGCAGCCCCTACGTCCAACTACCGTCCGACGCCGTCCTGTTGATGCACGGCCCCCTCCTTCTGCGGCACTGGTTCCCTTTCGACCTGACCGTCCACGTCCTCCTCTCGCCGGGCGCGCTGCGCCGCCGCACCCCCGAGGCCGAGCACTGGACGCTGCCCGCCTTCGAGCGCTACGCGGCCGAGACCGACCCGGCCGCGACCGCCGACGTCCTGGTCCGCGCCGACGACCCACGGCACCCGGCCTGGAACGGCTGACCGGCGACCCTCCAGGGCTGGCGCCCGGGCCGGAAGGCCGGTCAGAGCCGGGTCACAGCCAGCCGTTGCGCCTGAAGCCCCGGTACAGCGCCAGACACGCCGCGAATATCACCCCGAGGACGAGCGGATAGCCGAACCGCCAGTGCAGCTCCGGCATGCGATCGAAGTTCATGCCGTAGACCCCGCACACCATCGTCGGCACGGCGATCACCGCGGCCCACGCCGTGATCTTCCGCATGTCCTCGTTCTGGGCGACGGTGACCTGCGCCAGATGCGCCTGCAGGATGGAGTTGAGCAGTTCGTCGAAGGCGGCGATCTGCTCCTTCGCCCGCATCAGATGGTCGAGGACGTCCCGGAAGTACGCCTGTATCTCCGGGTCGACCACCCGTATCGGCCGGGTGGCGAGATCCTCGATCGGACGGCCGAGGGGCGCCACCGCCCGCTTCAGCTCCAGCAGTTCGCGCTTCATCTGGTAGATGCGCCCCGGATCCAGCCGCGCGCCGTTCTCCGAGAACACGTCCGTCTCGACCTGGTCGATGTCCGCCTGCACCGCGTCCGTGACGGTCAGGTAGTCGTCGACGACATGGTCCGCGATCGCGTGCAGCACCGCCGCCGGCCCCTTGGCCAGCTGCACCGGAGCCGACTCCAGCTCCTCGCGCAGCGGGCCCAGCGAGCCGTGCCGCCCATGTCGCACCGTGATGACGAAGTCGGGGCCGATGAACGCCATGATCTCGCCGGTGTTCACCACCTCGCTCGTCGCCGTCAGCTGTTCGTGCTCGACGTAGCAGACGGTCTTGAACACCGCGAACAGCGTTTCGCCGTACCGCTCCAGCTTGGGCCGCTGATGGGCCTCGACCGCGTCCTCCACGGCCAGCGGATGCAGATCGAACAGCTCGGCGATGCCGGCGAACTCACGGTCCGTCGGCTCGTGCAGACCGAGCCAGACGAACCCCTCGCCGCTCTTGCGTACCAGCTTCACGGCGTCCACCAGATCCCCGCTGCCGGCCACCCGCACGCCGTCCTGGTAGGTCACGCAGTTCACCACCGAGGAGCCCAGGGGGGAACGGGCGGGGTGGCTCAGGTCGACCCGGGGCCGCCGCCTGGCCAACCGCGCCACCTTGCGCAGGCCACCGACCTTGTCGAGCCCCGTGACCTTCCGCAGATTCCCTGCCATCGACATCTGGATCTCCTCGCGTGGAACTCCTCGCACAACCCTTCCGCGCCTTGCCGGGACAGTCTGCCAGTCCGGCGTGAGACGCGGGTAAGCCTGTGGGAACAGGTCATTCCGCTTTGTTCCCGCCTGTGGACGAGCGGGGCGGCTGGGATGATCGAGGCATGACGCCAACCGACCGGTACCTCCTCGACAACCGGCAGACCGAGGCGGGACAGCGCTTCGACGCCTTCGCCACCCTCTTCGACCCCACCACGTTCCGGCACCTCGAAGGGCTCGGCGTCGGGCCCGGGCTGCGCTGCTGGGAGGTCGGGGCCGGCGGCAGCTCCGTGGTGTCCTGGCTGGCCGGGAAGGTCGGCCCCACCGGCAAGGTCGTCGCCACCGACATCGAGCCCTCGCTGCTCGCCGCCGCCTCCCACCCCTGCGTCGAGGTCCGCGTCCACGACGTCGGCGCCGAGGAACCGCCGGGAGAGGACTTCGACCTGGTGCACGCCCGGCTGGTGCTCGTCCACGTGCCCGGCCGGGAGAGGGCGTTGCGCTCCATGGTCCGGTCACTGCGGCCCGGCGGCCGGCTCCTGCTGGAGGACGCCGACCCCGCTCTGCAGCCCCTGACCTGCCCCGACGAACACGGCCCCGAGCAGCAGCTCGCCAACCGGCTGCGGCGGGGTTTCCGCAAGCTGCTCGCCGACCGCGGCGCCGACCTGGCGTACGGCCGCAAGCTGCCGCGCCTGCTCCGCGAGGCCGGACTGTGCGAGGTGGAGGCCGAGGCCTACTTCCCGGTCACCTCGCCCGCCTGCGCCGCCCTGGAGACCGCGACCGTCCGGCAGATCCGGAACCGGCTCGTGACGGCGGGCCTCGCCACCGACGAGGACATCGACCGGCACCTGGCCAACGTCGCCGCCGGCGGCATGGACCTGGCCACGGCACCGATGATCTCGGCATGGGGACACAAGCCGCAGCCGGCCTGACCCCGGGCAGAGATCAGGGCGACTGAGCGGCCACCGTACGGTCACCGCGCGGTGGGGGGCGGCCGCCCACCCGCCGCACCGCCAGCGCGCCCGCCCGGCAGCCGTGTGCCGCCGCCTCCGTGGGATCCGCGCCCGCGACGAGGGCCGCGAGGAACGCACCGGTGAAGGCGTCCCCGGCGCCCGTCGTGTCCCGGGGCGTCGCCGGTGCGGCCGGGACCCTGGCAAGGACGGACCCGGAGCGGGCCACCAGCGCACCCTCCGCGCCCGACTTCGCCACCACCAGCGGGACCCGGCGGCTCAACTCGGCCGCCGCGTCCGCCGGATCGGGCAGCCCGGTCAGCAGACACGCCTCGTCCCGGCTGGGCAGCAGCACGTCCAGACCCTGCGCGAAGGCCAGGAACCGGGCCGGCCCCGACCGCGCCAGGAAGCCGGCCGACGCCGGATCCAGGCTCACCGGCACGCCCCGCGCGCGTGCCGCCGCGAGCGCCACCGCCGCGAGCGCCCGGCTCGGCTCGGAGAACAGGAGATAACCCGACAGGTGCAGCCGGGCGACCCCGTCCAGCAACGCGTCCGACCAGTCGGCCGGTTCCAGCCGCAGGGAGGCGCCGCTGTCCGTGAGGAACGTACGCTCCGCCGAGGCCCCCGTGTCGACGAGACAGATCACCGTCCCGGTCGCCGCCTCCGGGTCCACCACCAGCCGGGGCGAGACCCCGGCCGCGACCAGCTCCCGCTCCTGCCACCCCGCGGCGTCCGCACCCACCCGCCCCAGCAGCCGTACGTCCGCGCAGCCCGCGTGGGCCGCCCAGCAGGCCACATTGGCGCCGGCCCCACCGGGCACCGTCCGGATCACGGCGGCCGTGTCGGTGCCGGCCGCCAGCGGCCCCCGGTACCGGGCGACGACATCGGTGATGACGTCCCCGACGACCAGCAGTGCCCCGCGCGGGCCGGCCGTCACCCCCTGGTCCACGCCGCGGCGATCCGCGCCGCCAGCCGCACGTTGCCGCGCACGGCCGCCAGGTTCGCGCTCAGCGAGGCGCCGTCCGTGTGCCGGACCAGATGGTCGAGCAGAAACGGGGTGACCGCCTGACCGGTGACTCCCGCGGCCTCGCACGCCCGGAGCGCGTCGGCGAGCACGCGCGCGTGCAGCGCGGGATCGAGCTGCTCCTCCTCCGGCACCGGCTGTGCGACGATCAGCGCCGACTCCACCGCGCCGAGCGCGTCCTGGGCCCGCATGACCTGCGCCACCTGCTCAGGAGTCTCCAGCGTCCAGTCGACCGGATGCCCGGAGTCGGACAGGTAGAAGCCGGGGAAACGGTCCGTACCGTACCCGGCGACGGCCACACCCAGGGTCTCCAGCCGCTGCAGGGTCGCCGGCACGTCCAGGATCGACTTCACACCCGCGCACACCACCGTGATCCGGGTGCGGGCCAGCAGCCCCAGGTCGGCGGACTCGTCCTGGCTCACCGTCCACTCCCGGTGCACCCCGCCCAGCCCGCCCGTCGCGAACACCCGCACACCCGCCAGGGCCGCGAGCCGCGCCGTCGCCGACACCGTGGTCGCCCCGCTCGCACCCGCCGCCACGGCCAGGGGCAGGTCACGGTGGCCCAGCTTGCGTATCCCGTCCTCGTTCGCGACCCGCTCCAACTGCTCCTTGTCCAGGCCGACACGAGGGCGTCCGTCCAGCACGGCCACGGTCGCGGGCACGGCTCCCTCCCGCCGCACCACCTCCTCCAGCTCCAGCGCGACCTGGAGATTGCGCGGGCGCGGCAGCCCGTGCGCGATGATCGTGGATTCCAGTGCCACGACCGGTTGACGCGCGTCGATCGCCGCCCGGACTTCTTCCGACACCACCAGCACCACGTGCCCGCCTCCTGTCAGTCGGTCCTCCCTCATCTCTGGCGGGTGCCACACCGGGCTAAACGCCTGGGGACCGTGGGCGCGGCCACAGGACCGACCGCGTCCCCTCAGAAGAGCGGCTCGGGCAGGACACCCTCCAGCGCCAGCAGCCTCCGCTTGGTCTCCAGACCGCCCCCGAAGCCGCCTATGCCGCCGTCGCTCTCCACCACCCGGTGGCACGGCACGACCACCGGCAGCGGGTTGGCTCCCATCGCCGCGCCCACCGCCTGCGCACCGCCGGGCTGCCCGACCCGCCCGGCCAGATCGCCGTACCCCACCACCGTGCCGTACGGAACGCCGGACGCCAGCTCGCGCAGCACCTGGCGGGGGAAGCCGGAGATCAGCGACCAGTCCAGCGGCAGGTCGAAGTCGTGCCGTTCGCCCGCGAAGTACGCCTCAAGCTGGCCTGCCGCCTTCGCCAGCAGCGGCGAGCCGGGGTCCTCGGCCGGCTCCGCGCCCAGCCGCGCCGCCAGCCGCTCCAGAGCCCGGTCGCGCACCGCGTCCGAGGCATGGAAGACGACGTTGACCAGGCCGTCCCGGGTCGCCGCCAGCATCAGCGGGCCGATGTCGGTACCGACCACGGCCCACACGACCCGCTGCTCGTCCTGCCCATGGCTGTCCATGCGATCCACCGTACGGCCCGCCACTGACAACGCCCGCCCCGCCGCCCGTCCGCGCCTCAGTTCGCGCTCAGCGCCGCCCGGACCACGTCGGGCCTGTTGCTGATCACCCCGTCGACGCCCTCGTCAGCGGCCCTGCGGGCGGTGGCCGCGTCGTTCACGGTCCACGCGAACACCCCGAGCGGCTTGTCGTGCGGTCCCTTCAGGCCGTGCACGGCGGAGACGTACGAGGCGGAGATCGACCCGAACGAAGGGTTGATCAGATCGGTGAAGCGCGCGTACCCGGGCAGCTGGACCACGGACGGCCGGCCGAGGAACGCGGTCGTCACACACGGCTTCAGCCCGTGGACGATCCGCACGCTGTCCGCGCTGAAGCTCTGCACGATCAGGCGCCCCAGGTGCCGGCGGTCCAGCCAGCCCTGGTTGCCCAGCAGCGCGAGGGTCTGCCGTTCGATGCCCGGGTACAACTCGGGGTTCTTGATCTCCAGAAGCAGCTTCTCGTGATTGTGGTCGACCCGGCGCATGTACTGCGCCAGCGTCGGTACGCGCGTGCCCGCGTAGCGGGGGGAGAACCAGCTGCCCGCGTCGAGCCGGGCGATCTCGGCGGCGGTGAAGTCCTTCACCTTCCAGGGCGCCCGGCCGGGGAAGACGTCCTCGACGTTCGTGGTGCGCGCGAGGCTGTCGTCGTGGATGACGACCAGCTCGCCGTCCTTGGTGCGCTGCACGTCGTTCTCCACCCAGGAGAAGCCCATCCGGGCCGCCCTGTCGATGGAGGCCAGAGTGTTCTCGGGGGCGTATGCGGAGGCCCCGCGATGGGCGATCACCGTGGGCTCGACGGCGTCGCCCGCCCGGGCGGCCGAGACGGGGCTCAGCAGGACGGCCGTCCCCACAAGCGCGGTGGTCGTGGCGGCAACTGCGCGCGCGTGCATGCGTACTCCTCGCGTCGAGCGAATACGGACAGGTCCAGACTGACAGCAGAACGTCATCCGCACGCGGGTGCAGGACGGCCACAGATCGAACGGAGATGTCCAAGTCCGCTCACCGGTGCCGCACAACTGGGGCAAGGGCGTGTTTCTTTGCCGGAAAATCGTTCGACCATTCCGGTGGGAGTCATACTCTCTGCGTCTACCCCGACCGCTCCAGCGGTCCTGCGGCAAGGCGCATTTCAGATCTTCACAGGACGCGACAGGGCGGGAGGGCAGCCGCGCATGCAAGGCACAGTCGACGGATTCAGCTACGGGGCCGTCACCCCGTTGGTGGCCTACCTGATGGCCTGCCTCGGCGGTGCCCTCGGCCTGCGCTGCACCACCCGCTCCATGCTCGGGGCGCGCTCGTGGCGCCCCGCCTGGCTCGCCCTGGGCGCGGCCGCGATCGGCTCCGGCATCTGGACCATGCACTTCGTCGCCATGATGGGCTTCACCGTCAAGGAGACGCCGATCCACTACGACGAAGCCACCACGTACGCGAGCCTCGGCCTCGCGATCGTCATGGTGGGCGTCGGGATCTTCATAGTCGGCTCCCGCGGCGCCACCGGCACCGCCCTCTTCACCGGCGGGACGATCACCGGCCTGGGCGTCGCCTCCATGCACTACCTGGGCATGGCGGGCATGCGCTTCAACGGGCAGTTCGGGTACAACACGTTCACCGTCGCCGCCTCGGTCGTCATAGCGGTCGTGGCCGCCACCGCCGCACTGTGGGCCGCCGGGCAGGTGCGGGGCTTCCTGTGGAGCGTGGGCGCCAGCCTGGTGATGGGGCTCGCCGTCAGCGGTATGCACTACACCGGCATGGCCGCACTCAGCGTGCACCTCCACGGCACCGCCGCCACCACCGAGGGCTCCTCGCCCGCCTCCCTCCTCGCGCCCATGCTGATCGGGCCCCTCGCCTTCCTGCTCCTGGCGGGCGTCGTCGTGATGTGCGATCCGCTCATGATCATGGGCAAGCCCGCCCGGACCGTCCTCGCCGAGCACAAGCCGGGCGTCCCGGCCGGCGCCGTGGCCTCGCACCCGGGCCGCCGCCCCCAGCTCCACCCCGCCCGTGAGTACGCCCGCCACCAGGAACACCACGATTCGCGGACCCCGCAGAACCGGTGATCGGGACCCGTTGTCAGTGCGGGGTCGTACGGTGGGTTCCATGCGGCCCGTTTCCCACATCGAACGCACGGTGGCGCCCTTCGAGGTCGTCAGCCAATACCAGCCCAGCGGTGACCAGCCGGCGGCCATCGCCGAGCTGGCCCGGCGCATCGAGGCCGGTGAGAAGGACGTCGTCCTGCTGGGCGCGACCGGCACCGGCAAGTCCGCCACCACCGCCTGGATGATCGAGAAGCTCCAGCGCCCCACCCTCGTGATGGCGCCGAACAAGACCCTGGCCGCCCAGCTGGCCAACGAGTTCCGCGAGCTTCTCCCCAACAACGCGGTCGAATACTTCGTCTCGTACTACGACTACTACCAGCCCGAGGCGTACGTCCCCCAGTCGGACACCTACATCGAGAAGGACTCCTCGATCAACGAGGAGGTCGAGCGTCTGCGCCACTCGGCGACCAACTCGCTGCTCACCCGCCGTGACGTCATCGTGGTCGCCTCCGTCTCCTGTATCTACGGCCTGGGCACCCCGCAGGAGTACGTGGATCGGATGGTCCCCCTGCGGGTCGGCGACGAGATCGACCGTGACGAGCTGCTGCGCCGCTTCGTCGACATCCAGTACACGCGCAACGACGTGGCCTTCTCCCGGGGCACGTTCCGGGTGCGCGGCGACACCATCGAGATCTTCCCGGTCTACGAGGAGCTGGCCGTCCGCATCGAGATGTTCGGCGACGAGATCGAGGCCCTGTCCACGCTCCACCCCCTCACCGGCGAGATCATCAGCGACGACCGGCAGCTGTACGTCTTCCCGGCGTCCCACTACGTCGCGGGCCCCGAGCGCATGGAGCGGGCCGTCAACGACATAGAGAAGGAGCTGACCGAACGCCTGGCCGAGCTGGAGAAGCAGGGCAAGCTCCTGGAGGCCCAGCGGCTGCGCATGCGCACCACGTACGACATCGAGATGCTCCGCCAGATCGGCAGCTGCTCCGGCGTCGAGAACTACTCGATGCACTTCGACGGCCGACTGCCCGGCTCGCCGCCCAACACCCTGCTCGACTACTTCCCGGACGACTTCCTGCTCGTCATCGACGAGTCGCACGTCACGGTCCCGCAGATCGGCGCCATGTACGAGGGTGACGCCTCCCGCAAGCGTACTCTCGTCGACCACGGCTTCCGGCTGCCCTCCGCCCTGGACAACCGCCCCCTGAAGTGGGAGGAGTTCCAGGAGCGGATCGGCCAGACCGTCTACCTGTCGGCCACCCCCGGCGCCTACGAGCTGTCCCGCGGGGACGGCGTCGTCGAGCAGATCATCCGCCCCACCGGCCTGGTCGACCCGGAGGTCGTCGTCAAGCCCACCGAGGGCCAGATCGACGACCTGGTGCACGAGATCCGCAAGCGCACCGAGAAGGACGAGCGCGTCCTGGTCACCACGCTCACCAAAAAGATGGCCGAGGACCTCACCGACTACTTCCTGGAGCTCGGCATCCAGGTGCGCTACCTGCACAGCGACGTCGACACCCTGCGTCGCGTCGAACTGTTGCGCGAACTGCGCTCCGGCGAGTTCGACGTCCTGGTCGGCATCAACCTGCTGCGCGAGGGCCTCGACCTGCCCGAGGTCTCCCTGGTGGCGATCCTCGACGCCGACAAGGAGGGCTTCCTGCGCTCCGGGACCTCGCTGATCCAGACCATCGGCCGTGCGGCGCGCAACGTCTCCGGTCAGGTCCACATGTACGCCGACAAGATCACACCGGCGATGGAGAAGGCCATCGACGAGACCAACCGGCGCCGCGAGAAGCAGGTGGCGTACAACAAGGCGAACGGCGTCGACCCGCAGCCGCTGCGCAAGAAGATCAACGACATCGTCGCGCAGATCGCCCGCGAGGAGGTCGACACCGAGCAGCTGCTCGGTTCCGGCTATCGCAAGCTGAAGGACGGCAAGGGTGCCAAGGCCCCCGTCCCGTCACTGGGCGACAAGGCGGCCAAGGGAGCGAAGGCCACCAAGACCGCCAAGGGCGGGGCGAAGGAGACCGTGCCCACGGACCGGCCGGCGGCGGAACTCGCCGAGCAGATCGAGGAGATGACCGAGCGCATGCGCGCCGCCGCCGCGGACCTCCAGTTCGAGATCGCCGCCCGGCTGCGCGACGAGGTCTCCGAGATGAAGAAGGAACTGCGTCAGATGCGGGAGGCGGGTCTGGCCTGACCCCCGCCCGCCGTGCCGGACCCCGGCGTGTACGCGCCGTGTTGCAACACCGCCACAAAGCGCGTGCCGGGGTTCGGCACCGTCAGTGCCTCTGCATAGGGTTCTGTGCACCGCGCACTGCGCGGCAACAGGGGAAATCCGAGAGGGGAAACAGCCGTGACCGTCAACATGACCAAGGGTCAGGCCATCAGCCTGGAGAAGAAGGACGGGGGCTCCCTGACCGCGGTCCGCATGGGTCTCGGCTGGCAGGCGGCGAAGCGACGCGGGCTGTTCGGCTCGCGCACGCGCGAGATCGACCTGGACGCCTCGGCGGTCCTCTTCGCCGACAAGCAGCCCGTCGACGTCGTGTTCTTCCGCCACTTGGTGAGCGACGACGGCTCCGTGCGCCACACCGGCGACAACCTCGTCGGCGGCGTCGGCCAGGGTGGCGACGACGAGGCCATCCTCGTCGACCTCCAACGCGTCCCGGTCCACATCGACCAGATCGTCTTCACCGTGAACTCCTTCACGGGCCAGACCTTCCAGGAGGTCGAAAACGCGTTCTGCCGCCTGGTCGACGAGACCAACGGACAGGAACTCGCCCGCTACACACTGGCGGGCGGCGGCGAGTACACCGCCCAGATCATGGCCAAGGTGCACCGGGCAGGCCAGGGCTGGACGCTGACCGCCCTGGGCACCCCGGCCAACGGCCGCACCTTCCAGGACCTCATGCCGACGATCCTGCCGAGCCTGTAGGACTACCAGGGCGTCACGGGGCGGCCGGCGGTCGGCGCGCGAGACGGCCCTGGCCAGACGCGGTCTGCTGGTCGGCCGGGCACAAGCCGTATTCGACCGGGACCTGGCCCAGCTCACCGCCGAGTCCGAGGTCGTCGAACCAGCGCTGCCACCCGCCCACGCCCGCTGGGACAGCCCCGTCTGGCACGGCTACCGGACACCGGCCGAGCCGCCGATGGCCGTGCGCCTGTGCGATCTCCATCTCCCCGAAAGCGAGCCGCTGCGCATTCCGATGCTGGTCGGACTGCCGCTGGAACGGGGGCTGTGGATCGACAGCGTCCGTACACCGGCTCCCGACGGCTCCCTCCCCGACGCCGGGGAGACGCGGCGGCTCGCGATGGACGTCGCGGTGGCGCTGGCGGTGAGACTGCTCGCCGTGCACCCGGCGGGGCAGTTCGGCGTGCGGGTCGTCGATCCGGCCGGTGCGGCGGCACCGGCGCTCGTACCGCTGGTACGGGCCGCGGGGTGCTCGCGGCTTTGCCCGCGAGCGGTGCGACGGGCGTCGCGGACGTCCTGGGCCGGCTCACCCGGCACGTCGACCTGGTACGGATGGCGGCCGGTGGCGGTGCGGCCGAGTCATTGCCGGCGGGCTTCGACACCGCCCGGCAACTGCTGATCGTCAACGACTTCCCGCACGGCTTCGACGACCGGGCGGTGACCCGGCTGCGTTACCTCGCGGACGAGGGACCGTCCGTCGGCGTCCACCTGCTGATGGTTGCCGACCGCGAGGACGCCACCGCCTACGGCCCGCTGCTCGACCCGCTGTGGCGTTCGCTCACGCGACTCACCCCCGTGCCGGACGACCACTTCGCCGACCCCTGGGTCGGGCACGCCTGGACGTTCGAGCCATTCCTCGCGCCGGCCGGCGGCGGGGTGCTCCAGCAGGTGCTCGACGAAGTCGCGACGGGTCGCGCCAAGCACAGGTAAAGCACAGGTGAACAGGGGTTTTGGTATTTCCTTTGCCAAACACTTTACCTTCCTTGGTGATTGGGTATGGTTTTCCGTACGGAGGGGAGTACTCCCTGACTGCGGCGCACCCGTCAGTACGGATCCGTTCGGATCCCGGGGCGTCGGCCCATCGCGGGTGGAAGAGACCTCCGGCAGCGACGACGCTGACTGTTTGCCGTGACAACTGCCGGAGGCGTAGTGGAAGTTTCCGTAAACCTGTGGGTCCTGACCGTCGTCGGCCTTGCCGCCCTGATCGCGGTCGACTTCTTCATCGGACGCAAGCCCCATGACGTGTCCGTCAAGGAAGCCGGCATCTGGACCGTCGTCTGGATCGCCCTGGCCGCCCTCTTCGGACTCGGCCTGCTCGCCTTCGCCGGCGGTGAGCCCGCCGGTGAGTTCTTCGCCGGGTTCATCACCGAGAAGTCGCTGAGCGTCGACAACCTCTTCGTCTTCGTCCTGATCATGGCGAAGTTCGCCGTGCCCTCGCAGTACCAACAGCGGGTCCTGCTCGTCGGTGTCCTCATAGCCCTGGTGCTGCGGGCCGTCTTCATCGCCGCGGGCGCGGCCATCCTCGCCAGCTTCTCGTGGGTGTTCTACCTCTTCGGCGCCTTCCTGATCTGGACCGCCTGGAAGCTGATCCAGGAGGCCCGCGCCGACCAGGACGACGAGGAGTTCGAGGAGAACAAGCTGCTCAAGGCGGCGGAGCGCAAGTTCGGCGTGGCCGACCGGTACCACGGCACCAAGCTGTGGATCCAGCAGAACGGCAAGCGGGTCATGACCCCGATGCTGGTCGTGATGCTCGCCATCGGCACGACGGACGTCCTGTTCGCCCTGGACTCCATCCCCGCGATCTTCGGCCTGACCCAGGACCCGTACATCGTCTTCACCGCCAACGCCTTCGCCCTCATGGGCCTGCGCCAGCTGTACTTCCTCATCGGCGGCCTGCTCAAGAAGCTGGTCCACCTCTCGTACGGCCTGTCGATCATCCTCGGATTCATCGGCGTCAAGCTGGTGCTGCACGCCCTGCACGAGTCCGGTGTGCACGTCCCGGAGATCAGCATCCCGGTCTCCCTCGGGGTGATCTGCGCGGTCCTGGCCGTCACCACGATCACCAGCCTGATCTCCTCCAGGAGGCAGGCAGCGGCCGAGGCGGCGGGGACATCCGGCGAGAGCACGCGCACGGACAGCGTCGAGGCCTGACCGCGGGGCACCGGAACACGCACAGGGGGCTCGGGCGCGCCGGCGCCCGGCCCCCGCACCAGAAAGGAACGGAATGCGAAGCCTGTACACCTCTGCCACCATCGCTGCATGATCACTCGGCTGAGGTCGCTCACCACTCAGTGGACGCTCTTCGTGCCGGTGCTCGCGGTCGTCCTCCTCCTCTTCACCTGGGGCCGTCATCTGCCCGGGGCGGTCGTCCCGCTGGTGACCCTGGTCCTCGCGGGATCGGTGCTGGCCGCGGTGCACCACGCGGAGGTGGTCGCCCACCGGGTCGGCGAACCCTTCGGCTCCCTGGTCCTCGCCGTCGCCGTCACGATCATCGAGGTCGCCCTGATCGTCACCCTCATGGCCGACGGCGGCGACAAGAGTTCCACCCTGGCCCGGGACACCGTCTTCGCGGCGGTGATGATCAGCTGCAACGGCATCGTGGGCCTGTGCCTCCTGGTCGCCTCGCTGCGGCACGGCACGGCGGTCTTCAACCCCGAGGGCGCCGGTGCCGCGCTCGCGACGGTGGCGACCCTGGCGACGCTCAGCCTCGTCCTGCCGACCTTCACCACCAGCAAGCCCGGCCCGGAGTTCTCGGTCGTCCAACTGACCTTCGCCGCACTGTCCTCACTGATCCTGTACGGCCTGTTCGTGACCACCCAGACCGTGCGGCACCGCGACTACTTCCTGCCCATCACCCGGCAGGGAACGGTGATCACCGCGGACGAGCACGCGCAGGCCCCGGCCGCCCGCATCGCCTGGATCAGGCTCGCGTTCCTCGCGCTCGCCCTGATCGGCGTGGTCGGTCTGGCGAAGGGCGTGTCGCCGACCATCGAGTCCGGTGTGCAGGCGGCCGGTCTGCCTCAGGCCGTCGTCGGTGTGATCATCGCGCTGCTGGTTCTGCTGCCCGAGACGATCGCCGCGCTGCGCTCCGCTCGCCGCGACCGGGTGCAGATCAGCCTCAACCTCGCCCACGGTTCGGCGATGGCCAGCATCGGCCTGACCATCCCCGCCGTCGCCCTCGCCTCCGTCTGGCTCTCCGGGCCCCTGATCCTCGGCCTCGGTGCCACGCACATGCTGCTGCTCCTGCTGACGGTCGTGGTCAGCTCCCTGACCGTGGTGCCGGGACGGGCCACCCCTCTCCAGGGCGGCGTCCACCTCGTCGTGTTCGCGGCCTACCTGGAGCTGGCGATCAACCCGTAGGCGGTCGGTCAGCCGGTCGCCGGTTCCACCACCGCCACGGGCACCGGGCGGGTCTCCGGCAGAAGCGCGAAGCAGCACAGGCTCAGCAGCGCGATCCCCGTCAGATACGCGCCCACCCCCCAGGGAACGCGCCCGCCCCGCTCCGCGAGCGCCGTCGCCACGATCGGGGTGAGGGCACCACCGAGCACCCCGCCCAGGTTGTAACCCACGGCGGCGCCGGTGCAGCGCACCCGCGGCTCGTACAGCTCCGGCAGATAGGCCGCGATCACCGCGAACACCGTGATGAACGCGATCAGCGCGCCCAGGAAGCCGAGGAACATCAGCAGCGGCTCGCCGGTCGCCAGCAGCGCGACCATCGGGAACATCCACAGGGCGCAGGCCGTGCACCCCGCCAGACACATCGGCCGTCGCCCGTAGCGGTCGCCGAGCAGCGCCATGAAGGGCGTCAGGGACCCCTTCACCAGCACCGCGGCCATGATGCAGGTCAGCATGACGGTACGGCTCACCCCGAGCCGCTCCGTCGCGTACGCCAGCGACCAGGTCGTCACCGCGTAGAACACCGCGTAGCCCACGGCCATCGCCCCGGCCGTCAGCAGCACCAGCCGCCAGTGGTTCCGCACGACCTCCGCGAGGGGCACGCGCGCGTGGTCCTCGATCTCCAGGAAGCGAGGACTCTCGGCGAGCGACGAGCGCAGCCACAGTCCGGCCACGGCGAGCGCCCCCGCCGCCCAGAACGGCACCCGCCACCCCCACCGCGCGAATTCCGCCTCGGACAGCACCGCCGACAGGGCGAGCATCACACCGTTGGCGAGCAGGAAGCCCAGCGCGGGCCCCACCTGGGGAAAGCTCGACCACAGGGCGCGCCGCCCGGCGGGCGCGTGCTCGGCGGTCAGCAGCACCGCCCCGCCCCACTCCCCGCCCAGTCCCAGCCCCTGCAGGAAGCGAAGAGCGAGCAGCAGCACGGGAGCGGCGACGCCGATCGAGCCGTACGACGGCACGCAGCCGACCGCGACCGTCGAGGCGCCGGTCAGCAGCAGCGAGACGACGAGGACCGGCCGGCGCCCCCGCCGGTCCCCGATGTGCCCGAACAGCACCGAACCCAGCGGTCGGGCCAAGAACCCCACGCCGAACGTCGCGAAGGCGGCCAGGGTGCCCGCCACCGGCGAGAAGGTGGGGAAGAACAGCGGCCCCAGGACGAGGGCCGCCGCGGTCCCGTAGACGAAGAAGTCGTAGAACTCGACCGCCGTCCCCGCGAGGGAGGCCGCCGCGAGCCGCGGCATGGAGGGAGGCTTGACGGTGCGTACATCATGCATGTCGCGTCAACTACCCACCGTGATCATCGGTTACGGGGGCGCGCGGAGGCGCGGCGTCCGGTTCCGCGCGCCGTGATAGACCGGGTGTGAGCAGCGGTCGTCGACGCGCCGCCCACCCCGAACGGACCGGAGGAACCGTGCCCCGCACCCTGGCCAACGCCCCGATCATGATCCTCAACGGGCCCAACCTGAACCTGCTCGGGCAGCGCCAGCCCGAGATCTACGGGTCCGACACCCTCGCCGACGTCGAGGCCCTGTGCGCCAAGACGGCCGCCGCGCACGGCGGCACCGTGGACTTCCGGCAGTCCAACCACGAGGGCGAGCTGGTCGACTGGATCCAGGAGGCGCGGCGTGACCACTCGGGCATCGTCATCAACCCCGGTGCCTACTCGCACACGTCGGTCGCCATCCTGGACGCGCTCAACACCTGTGACGGACTGCCCGTGCTGGAGGTCCACATCTCCAACATCCACCAGCGCGAGTCGTTCCGGCACCACTCGTACGTCTCGCTGCGCGCCGACGGTGTGATCGCCGGGTGCGGGGTGCAGGGCTACGCGTTCGGCGTCGAGCGGGTCGCCGCACTGGTGGGGGCGGCCCAGGCCGACGCATAGCGTCCTGCGGGCATGGGGCGAGTGCCCCCTCAGAGGCGTCCTGCCTCCACGATCCGCCGCAGGAAGCGCCGGGTGCGCTCCCGCCGGGGATCGCCGAAGACCTGCTCGGCGGTGCCGCGCTCCAGCACGACCCCTCCGTCCAGAAAACAAACCTGGTCGGCGACGTCCCGCGCGAAGCCCATCTCGTGGGTGGCCAGCACCATGGTCATGCCCTCGTCCTTCAGGTCCCGGACCACGTTGAGCACCTCGCCCACGAGTTCGGGATCCAGGGCGGCGGTGATCTCGTCGAGCAGCAGCAGCCGGGGCCGTACCGCGAGGGCCCGCACGATCGCCACCCGCTGCTGCTGACCGCCGCTCAGCCGGTCCGGATAGGCGTCCGCCTTGCCCGCAAGACCCAGGCGGTCCAGCAGTTCCCTGGCCCGCTCCTCGGCCTGGGCGCGCGAGGCGCCGTGCACCCGGCGCGGGGCGAGCGTGATGTTGTCCAGCACCGTCATGTGCGGAAAGAGGTTGTAGGCCTGGAAGACCACGGCGATACGGCGCCGTACCGCGTCCTGGTCGGCGCGCGGGTCGGTGATCTCCTCGCCGTCCAGCCAGATCGCCCCGTCGTCGATGTCCTCCAGCAGGTTGGCACAGCGCAGCAGCGTCGACTTGCCGGATCCGGAGGCACCGATCAGCGCGGTCACGGTGTGCGGGGCGACCTCCAGATCGACGTCCCGGAGCACGACCGAGCCCCCGAAGGTCTTGCGGACGGCCTCCATCCGAAGCACCGGAGCGTCGCTCATATCGATCCTCCCTGGGCCCGCTGCCGGTCCATCCTGGCCGTCACCCAGTCCGTGAGACGGGTCATCGGGATGGTCAGCGCCACGAAGACCAGCCCGGCGATGATGTACGGCGTGTAGTTCAGGCTGCGTCCCACGATGATGTCCGCGGCCCGTACGGCGTCCACCGCGCCGCCGATCGACACGAGCCCGGTGTCCTTCTGCAGCGACACCAGGTCGTTGAGGAGCGGCGGCACCTGACGGCGCACGGCCTGGGGCAGCACCACGTACCGCAGGGCCTGCCGGTTGGTCAGGCCGAGCGAGCGGGCGGCGGCGCGCTGCGAGGGGTGGACGGACTCGATGCCGGCCCGGAACACCTCGGCGACGTACGCCGAGTAGGTCAGTGTCAGCGCCGTACCGCCCAGCAGCACCGGATCGACCGTCACACCCTGCAGCCGCAGCGCGGGGACACCGAGGACCACGATCATCAGGTTGATGATCAGCGGCAGCCCGCGGAAGAAGTCCGTGTACGCGGCCGCCAGCACCCGCAGCGGGAAGAAGACCGGCCCGCGCAGCGTCCGGGCGACGGCGATCAGCATGCCGAGGACCAGCACGGCGACGCCGCAGACGAGCAACAGCCGGACGTTCAGCCACAGTCCGTCGAGGACCTTGGGCAACGCCTCGCGCGCGTACTGCCCGTTGAAGAACGTCTCCCTGGTGCGCGGCCAGCCGGGCGCGCCGACCACGACCAGGTACAGCACGACGGCCGTGAGCAGGGTCGAGACAGCGGCGACGGCCGTGGCCCGGCGGGCGCGCGCCCGCTTGTAGCGCTCGCGTTCCAGCCGCCGCCCGGAGGGCACGTAGCCGTCGTCCGCGCCGGAGGCGCCGTCCCCGGCGCCGTCCGGCATGTCGCCCTCGTCGTCCGCGCCCTCCGGGGCGGACTCGCCCTCGGTGACCGTCACTTGAGCACCGGGGCGTCGACGGCCTCGGAGAGCCACTGCTTCTCGATCTTCGCCAGCGTGCCGTCCTTGCGCAGGGCGTCGACGGCGCCGGACACGCACGGGGTGAGCGCGCTGCCCTTGTCGAGGACGAGCCCGAACTGCTCGGCGGTGCCGCCCTGGTTCTCGAACTGACCGACGATCTTCGCGTTCGTCACCTCGGCCGCGGTGATGTAGAACGCGGTCGGCAGGTCGGTGACGATGGCGTCCACCTGGCCGTTCTTCAGCGCTGACTTGGCCTGGTCGTTCTTGGCGTACACGGCGGCCTCCTGCGTCGGCCTCACCACGTCGCTGATGTAGTTCAGGCTGGTGGTGCCCACCTGGGCGCCCAGCTTGAGGCCCTTCAGGTCGGCGACGCTCGTCGCCTTGGCGGCCTTCGAGCCCTTGAGGGCGATGACCGCCTGGCGGACGTCGTAGTAACCGGACGAGAAGTCCACGGCCTTCTTGCGTTCGGGGCTGATCGACACCTGGTTGATGTCGAAGTCGAAGCTCTTCACGCCGGGCGCGAACGCCTTGTTGAACGGCACGCTCTGCCAGACCACCGCGCTCCGGCCGTAACCGAGTTGCCGCGCCACCGCGTAGGTGACGGCCGATTCGAAGCCCTCGCCGTTCGCCGGCTTGTCGTCCTTGAACCACGGTTCGTACGCCGGCTCGTCCGTCGCGACGGTCAGCTTGCCGGACGTCTTGGTGGCCAACGCGCCTTTGGCGCAGCTCTTCGAGGCCGAGCCGGACGGCGTGCCGGCCGCCTTCTGCTCGGGCTGCGGAGCGCAGCCGACGGCGGTGGCGAGCAGGGCTACGGTCGCGGCGGCGACGGCGCGGTGCAGGGCGCGAGGAGCAGGGTGCATGGCGGGAGAGTGGCAGCGAAAGACGCGTTTGTCGAGGTCACGACCGTAATTGTCCGCATGGTGGGAACGGGTGTTGCGGTCGTGTGAACGCTTCCGGTCGATGTCTGGGCCGGGCCGCCGGCCGAGGGCGGGGTTGTGGACCGGCGGCCCTCCGCGCAGGAGCCGTCATCCCGTGCGGACTGTTCTCAGTTGACCGCGCAACAACCCGCGCCGGGAGCGCGCGTACGCCCCCGGCGCGTGCGAACCGTTCACACGGGGCGCGCGGACGGATCCGCGCGCCGGGGCGCATTCGTCACCGTATCCGTCGGCGCCCGGCGGGAGTTGTCACCACCCGCGCGCGTGCCACTCCGGCAGATGCGGGCGTTCGGCGCCCAGCGTGGTGTCGTCGCCGTGTCCGGGGTATACCCAGGTCTCGTCCGGCAGTACGTCGAAGATCTTCGTCTCGACGTCGTGGATCAGACTGGCGGAGGCCTTCGGGTCCTTGAACGTGTTGCCGACCCCGCCGGGGAACGTCAGGGGTGGTGATCACACACCTTGAAAGGCGGCTACGAGATCGTCCGCCGCGACACCACCCTCACCAGGTCACTGATCGCCTACGGCCACTGAGCCACATCGGAACTACTCGTCCGGGGCGGCGCCAGGACAGCGCGTCATGCGAGCCCCGTGCGCTCCCGCTTCCCGCTGCTCTCACCCCTCCGAGGCTTGGGTCGGCGGCGTGCCGCCAGGGCTCGCAACAGCGCTGACCGGCCGCGGTCGGGGACTGTCCATACTTCCTCACCGCGCACCCCCCACCGCTCCAGCAGGGCGTTGGCGGCGAGGAAGCCCGAGGTGGCAGCGCGTTCCATCAGCGCCACGGGCAGGTCGGTGCGGACCAGGTCACCGGCGACGACGACGGCCGGATCAGGGGTGCGCACTGTAGGACGGTGGACGTACCCGCCGACGGGGAAGAGGGGACAGTCCGCCCGCCACTCGTGCCGCGCGGCGAGGACACGGGCGCGGCGCGTCTCCGGGTACACCCGGTGGAGTTGCTCGACGAGATCCCGTTCGGCGGTGTCGCGGTCGGTGGCCGGCGGCACGGCGTAGGCGTGGAGTTCGACGACCGAGCCCCCGGTGCGTGCGGCCCAGCGTCGCGCCTCGCCCTCCCACCGGGCGAGAACACTGACGTTGTCCAGCGCTCCGTAGCCGCTGGTGCCGAGGAAGCCAGGGCGGGTGGGGTCCAGGGGGCGGTCCAGCCACAGCCGGGACACGAGGAAAGGCGCGGCCGTGCGCAGCCGCGCGATCCGGTCGCGCCACGCGCTGTCGCCGAGCCGCGGGGAGCGGCCCACCACCGCTTTCAGACCACCGGTGTCCATGGCCAGCACCACGGCGTCGAAGAGCCGGGTGCCGGACGCGTCGACCACGAGGTGCCTTCCGTCCGGGACCGGATGGACGGTCTCGACGGGTGTGGCGGTGCGCAGGACAGCTCCGTACTGCGCCAGATGCCCCGCCAACGGCTCCCAGAGAGCCGTGGGGAAGGGCTCTCGGGGCACGTCGAACAGCAGACCCTCGCTCGAGCCGAGGAAGTAGATGTGGAACATCAGCGCCATCTCGGCCGCCGAAAGCTCCCGGGGCTCGGCGAAGAAGCTCCGGGAGAACACCTCGAAGGCCAGATGCCGCGCGGCCTCAGGGAAGCGCACGGCGTCCAGGAAGGCGTCGGCGCTGACGTGGTCGAGGTCCTCGTGCACTCGGAGGGTACGGACGTCCAGCAGGGGCAGCGCGGCGACCGGGCGCAGGGACAGCAGGTCCCCGAGCCGAAACGTGGGGCTGAGCGCCGCGAAGCCGAGCACGCTCCACGGCGGGGTGCGCGGCACGCGGCGGAAGCTGTCGCACAGGCCGCCGCTGTGCCGAAGGGGATAGTCGGGCAGGCCGGTCAGCATGCCCAGCCCTGGATCCACCCGGCGCAGCAGGGCCCGCAGGTTGTAGTACTGCCGGAAGAAGGCGTGGAAGCCCCGGCTCATCGTGGCGCGGCTGCCGTCGGGCAGGGTGACCGGCCACCCCGCCACCCGGCCGCCGAGGAAGGGCTCCCGCTCGTACAGCACCACGCGCACGCCCCGCTCCGCCAGCACCGTGGCCGCGGCCAGACCGGCGATGCCGCCGCCGATCACCGCGGTGACCGGTGGATCGGCCGGGACGTGGTCCGTTCCCGGCCGGACGGCCACCCTCTGCGCCCGCCGGTCCCGGCCGGGCGGCCGGCCGCTGGTTCGGCCGTTCACCGGGCACCGCCGGGACGCTCCGGTGGCCGCCGGGCGAGGAAGGTGTGCGTGATGCCCGTCTGCCAGCCCGGCAGCGGCAGCACACGGAGGATGACGCCCGCGCAGACCGTGGACCACACCGCGCGGTCCACGCGCCGTCCGCTGAGCGCGTACTCGTGCACCGCGAGTCGGCCACCCGGCGCAAGCAGTTCCAGCACCGTACCCAGCACGGCGTCACAGTCGGCCAGGTTGCGGAACAGATAGGCGGCGAAGACCGCGTCGAACGGGCCGTGCACACCGGCCGCGGCGAGGTCCTCCGCCGGGGCGTGGACGAAGCTCACCCGGGTCGGCCACTCCTTGGCGGCGGCCCGGCGCAGCATGCCCGCCGACGCGTCCACCCCGACGATCCGCGCACGCGGCAGGGCGGCGGCCAGGGCCGCGGTCGAGGCACCCGTGCCACAGCCGAGGTCGAGTACCCGGTGCCCGGCCGTGCCGGCCGCCTGGGCGAGGCGCCGGGCGGAGCGGCGCAACTGCGCGTGATAGCCCGGGTTCAGCGTCACCAGACGGTCGTAGCTGCTGGCGCCGCGGTCGAACGCTTCGGCCAGCGCCGCATCGTGCAGCAAGGTCATCAGCAACTCCTGTGCGGAGGCCGCCTGCCTGGACAGGCCGGTCAGGGGGCGGGGAAGGGGCGGCGGGGCAGCCACCGCAGTTCCGCGGCCGTGCGCAGCATCGGTGCCACCGGGGCGTGCGCGCCGACGGCGAGGTCCTCGTACAGCCGGGTCCGCCCGTCCAGGAACCGCAGCAGCCGCGTGACGGGCACACGGTCGAACAGCCGGCAGAAGAAGTCCGGGCCGTCGACGCGGCCGGTGTCCAGAGCGCGCAGGAGGACGGCGTCCATCATCCGCGCGCGCCTCGGGTGGGGCGGCGGTGGAGCGGGACGGCGGCCCGCGCGGACGGCCCGGGCGACGGCCTCTGTCTGCCGCTGGATGGCGGCGAAGGTGTATCCGGTGGAGGGACGTGTGCAGCCGCCGGCGACTCCGATGCGGAACACCGTGGGTGCGGCGCGGGCGGTGAGGACTGCGTCGGTCATGGGGATCACCCCTTGTTCCGTGGCCAGGACCTGCACCGGGCCGATGCCGAGCACCTGGTGCGTGTAGTGCTCCAGCGCGGTGTCATAGGCGTCGGCGGTCAGCGGCGCCGGGCCGAACTCGGTGTACTCGACCAGGGCGGTGTGGCGGCTGGTGGGCAGGACGTACCCGAAGGACAGTCCGCGCGCCGGCTGCGGTGTGCGGAAGTCCATCAGCTCGGCCACGGCCGGGTCGAACACCGGCCGCCTGGTGCGGACGAACCAGCCGCGGAAGTGCTGAAGCAGGTGGGTGCGGGCGGCGGGCAGGCGGTGCAGGGGCCGGGAGTCGAACACCCAGCGGGCCGCCAGATCGACCCGGGCACCTGAGGCGTCCGTGGCCCGCACGTGCGCCGGGCCGCCGGCACGGAACACCACGTCGTGAACGGTGGCCTCGATCCGTCGGATCCACGGCCGCTGCGCCAGGTCGCCCGCCACCAGCGCCTCGAAGTCGTCGGAGCGGATCATCTTGTAGCGCAGGGGTGCGATGGGGCGCAGCACGGGCGTCCCGCGCCGGCTGTGGATGCGCAGCCATTCCCAGGAGGCCGTCACCGCGGAGTGGTAACGGCCCCGGTCGGCTTCCCAGAAGCACCAGGTCCGCGGCGGTGCCCGCAAAGGACCGGCCGGCGCGTCGACCAGGACGGCGGACACCGCCTGCCGCCGGACCGTGTTCCTCGGCAAGCGGTGCGCCAGGGACAGTCCCGCGGCCCCGCCACCGACGATGACGATGTCCGACTCGACCACTCCTCCTCCGTTCCCGAGCCCGCTCTCCACCGGCCCGCGCCGGTGCCGTCCGCCGCGTCGTCGGCCGGTCCGCACCGACGCCCTCCGCCGCGTCGTCCACCGGGGCCAGCTGGCTGCGCCGGAGTATTCCGGCCCGGCCCCGCCCCCGGGTGCGTGCCACGCTGGTCCGCTTTCCGACGGGTGCCCGCCGAACGGGTGGTGGCGGGGGCCATTCGGTGCCCCGCCCGCGGCAGACCGGCCGCGGCGGGGAAGGCATCGGGGCGTCCGGGTTCCAGGCGTGGGAGGCCGGGACGCGGGCATGCCCGCGTCCCGGCCGCGCGGTGCGGGAGACGCCCCGCTGCCCCGGCACCAGGAAGCGCGCTGCCGGGCGACCGGCTTGCGGTGCACCGCGCGCCCCGCGCTTCCCCGTGCCATGGCGGCGGCGCATCCGAAGCGCTGTGTGCGGCCGAACCACCCCACGACGTCCCCCTGCCTACGAGAGGAAACGGGATGCTCTCCAGCGGAGCCAACGACGTCTCCGACGGGACCCGGCAGCCGCCGCTCACGCCCGCCGGCGCCCGCCCGGGGCCGTTCGCCCCGCACCCGGCGGCCGTGGACGCCGACGTGTCCGCCGCCGTCCGGCGCTGCCTGGAGCAGATCATCGGCGAGCGCCTCGCCCACTGCCGGACGCTCGACCCCGTCTTCGGCGACGACCTGGCCGCCCGGCTCGCCGCTTTCACCCTGCACGGTGGCAAGCGGGTCCGCCCCCAACTGTTGTGGTGGTCCTTCCGCGCCGGCGGGGGAGAGGCCCGGCACACCGCGGCTGTGCTGCGGATCGCGGCGGCCCTGGAACTTCTGCAGACGTGCGCACTGGTGCAGGACGACGTGATGGACGGCTCCCCCCTGCGCCGCGGCCGCGCCGCGCTGCACACCGACGTCGCTCACCAGTACCCCGAGGCCGGCCCGGACTTCGCGAAGGCCGCGGCGGTCCTCGTCGGCGACCTGGCCCTGGCGTGGGCGGACGACGTCGTCGCCGGTACGACCCTGCCGGCGCCGGTGGCCGACGCCGTACGGGAGATCTGGCGGGTCATGCGCACCGAGATGGTCGCCGGGCAGTACCTCGACCTGCACGGCCAGGTGACCGGGACGCCCTCCGCGGCCCGCGCCGTACGGATCGCCTGTCTGAAGAGCGGGCTGTACTCGGTCGAGCGGCCGATGGTCCTCGGCGCCGCGCTCGCCGGGGCCGACGCGCGGACCACGGAGATCCTGTCGGCGGCCGGACGCTGCGCGGGCGTCGCCTTCCAGCTCCGTGACGACCTGCACGGAGTGTTCGGAGCTCCCCGTGCCACCGGCAAGCCCTCGGGCGACGACATCCGGCAGGGCAAGCCGACCCACCTGGTCGCCGTGGCCCGGGCCAGGGCCGGGACCGACGGCGACACCGAGGCGCTGGCCGTGCTGGACGACTGTGTGGGTGCCGGTCGGCTGACCGAGGACCGGCTCGCCGAGGTGCGGCAGGTGCTGGAACGCACCGGAGCCCGCGAGGCGGTGGAACGCCGGGCGGAGCGGCTCGGCTTCCGTGGCCTGCGGCGGCTGGCGGAAGCCGCCCTGCCGGAGCCTGCCGCCGGGCGGCTGCGGGAGCTGCTGCGCGCGGCGGCCGGCTGCGGGCCCGGCCCCCGCACCAGAGCGGTGGACGACGGGGGCGCACCGCTGGGCGCCGGAAAGGGGCGGCGATGAGGACGGTGCGCGGCCGGACGGACCACGTCGTGGTGGTGGGAGCGGGCCTTTCGGGCCTGTCGGCGGCCCTGCACCTGCTGGGTTCCGGCCGCCGGGTGACCGTCGTCGAACGCGACGCCCTCCCCGGTGGCCGAGCCGGACGACGCGACCTCGGCGGCTACCGCATCGACACCGGACCGACCGTCCTGACGATGCCGCAGCTGGCCGACGAGGCGTTCGCGGCGGTCGGCGAGCGCCTCGCCGACCGCGTCGACCTCGTCCCCCTCCACCCCGCCTACCGGGCCTGCTTCGCCGACGGAAGCACCCTGGACGTCCACACCGACGCCGCCGCGATGGAGGCGGAGGTCGAGCGGTTCGCCGGAGCCCGGGAAGCGGCCGGCTACCGGCGGCTGCGCCGCTGGCTCAACCAGCTGTACGCGGTTCAGATGCGCAGGTTCATCGACGCCAACTTCGACTCCCCGCTGGGCCTGCTGACGCCCGACCTGGCGCGGCTCGCCGCGCTGGGCGGTTTCGGCCGGCTGGACACACGCATCGCCCGGTTCCTGACCGACGAGCGCCTCCAGCGGGTGTTCTCCTTCCAGTCCCTGTACGCCGGTGTCGCACCGTCGCGCGCCCTGGCCGCGTACGCCGTCATCGCGTACATGGACACGGTGGCCGGCGTGTACTTCCCGCGCGGCGGCATGCACGCCCTGCCTCGTGCCCTGGCCGCCGCCGCTGCCGACGCCGGTGCCGAACTGCGCTTCGGCCAGGAGGTCACGCGCCTGGAGCGGCGGGGCGACCGGGTCACGGCGGTGCGCACCGAGCAGGAGCGCATCGCGTGCGACGCGGTCGTCCTCACTCCCGACCTCCCCGTCGCCCACCGGCTGCTGGGCCGTGGCCCGCGTCGCCCGGTCCGCCTGCGCTACGCGCCGTCGGCCGTCGTCCTGCACGTCGGCACCACCCGCACCTGGTCACACCTCGCCCACCACACGCTGTCCTTCGGCTCCGCGTGGCGGCGCACCTTCGAGGAACTGACCAGGACGGGCAGCCTGATGACCGACCCGTCCCTGCTGATCACCCGCCCCACCGCCGACGACTCCGGCCTGGCGCCCCCGGGACGGCACCTGCACTACGTCCTGGCCCCCTGCCCCAACACCGAGGTCGGGATGCCGGCCGCGGCCTGGGAAGTGCTCGCCCCCCGCTACCGGGACAGCCTCCTGGCCACCCTGGAGCGCCGGGGAATGACCGGTATCGCCTCCGCCGTCGAAGAGGAGTGCCTGGTGACACCCGCCGACTGGACCGCGCAGGGCCATGCCGCCGGCACGCCCTTCTCAGCCGCCCACACCTTCGCCCAGACCGGCCCGTTCCGCCCTCGCAACCTCGTGCGCGGCGTCGACAACGTCGTCCTGGCGGGCTGCGGCACCACCCCCGGCGTCGGCGTACCGACCGTGCTGATCTCCGGCAGGCTCGCCGCGGCACGGATCACCGGATCCACGTCCCCGCGCCGCCCGCCACAGCGCCCCGCGGCCCCGCGGGGGGCGGAGCGATGAGCCGGCGCGAACTGGACGCCGCCGGCATCACCGACCCGGCCCTGCGTGCCGCTTACGAGCGGTGCCGACGGCTCAACGCCCGCCACGGCCGCACCTACTTCCTGGCCACCCGGCTGCTGCCCGCGGCGCGCAGACCCGCCGTGCACGCGCTGTACGGCTTTGCCCGGTGGGCCGACGACATCGTCGACGACCTGGGCGGACCTGCCACACCCGCGCAGCGCGCGGCAGCTCTGGACCGGCTCGAGGCACAGCTGCGGCAAGCACTCGACGGGGCCCCGCCGGCCGGTGAACCGGTCGTCCTCGCCGTCGCCGACACCGCCTCCCGCCACGCCATCGCCCCGGCCCACTTCACCGACTTCATGGCGTCGATGCGCAGCGACCTCACCGTCGGCGCGTACGCCACCTACGACGACCTGTACGCGTACATGCACGGTTCCGCCGCGGTCATCGGACTGCAGATGCTGCCCGTGCTCGGCACCGTCGTGCCCCGGGACGAGGCGGCGCCGCACGCGGCCGCGCTGGGGGTTGCGTTCCAGCTCACCAACTTCTTGCGCGACGTCGGTGAGGACCTGGACCGCGGCCGGGTCTACCTGCCCGAGGACCTGCTCGCCGCGCACGGTGTCGACCGGGACCTGCTGCGCTGGAGCAGGAGCACCGGGCGCCGGGACCGGCGCATCACGGCCGCTGTGCGGGCCGGGGAGGACATGACCCGGGCCGTCTACCGGCAGGCCGCGCCGGGCCTCGCCATGCTGGACCCGGTGGCGCGGCCCTGCATCAGGACCGCCTACGTGCTCTACGGGAGCATCCTCGACGCCATCGCCGACGACGGGTACGCGGTGCTGCACCGGCGCGCGGTGGTCTCCCGGCGCCGGCGCGCGGTGGTCGCCGCCGACGGACTCACCCGGGTCGCCGCCGCCCGGCTCGCCGCCCGCCGCAAGAGCGGGCCGGCCCCCGTCACCGTGACCAGGTCCTGCCCGATCCCCGTCGAGGAGAGCGGATGACCCCCGGCCCGAGCCCGCGCAGGGCTCGTTATCCGCTGAGTCTGCGCCGCCGCCCGGTGCGCTGGGATCGCCAGTCGCCCACGTGGCGGCACGCCCGGCCCGCCGTCATCGCGGGAGCGCTCAAGCGCGCCCTGGCCCGCCCGTCGGGCAACTGGTTCGTGGTGGGCGCGACCGGGGACGTCCCGCCCACCCGCCCGCTGCCGGTCACCGTCGCGGGCACGGAGGTCGTCGTCTGGCGCGACGCGCGCGGGCGCCTGGTGGGCGGCCCCGGCCGGTGTCCCCACCTGGGCGCCCCGCTGGCGGACAGCCCGGTGCGCTGCGGCACCCTGGTCTGCCACTGGCACGGTCTGTCCCTCGACGGATCGGCGTACGCCGGCTGGGAGCCGCTGCCCGTCCACGACGACGGCGTGCTGGTGTGGGTGAGGCTGGACGCGGTCGGCCGTGAGGAGCCGACGCCCGCTCCGGTGGTGCCGGTCAGGCCCGCGCTCCCGCAGTCCCTCTACGCGGTCTGGACGGGCGTCGGGACCTGTGAGCCGAGGGACGTCGTCGCCAACCGCCTCGACCCCTGGCACGGCGCGTGGTTCCACCCGTACTCGTTCGTCGACCTCACCGTCGTCCGGGCCCCCGGCAACGGGACGGAAGACGACACCTTCGTCGTAGACGTCTCCTTCCGCCTGGCCCGGCGGATCGTGGTGCCGGTGCGGGCGGAGTTCACCGCTCCCGAGCCGCGCACGGTGCTCATGCGCATCACCGACGGTGAGGGAGCCGGGTCCGTCGTGGAGACCCATGCCACCCCCCTCGGCCCGGACGAATTGGGCCGGCCCCGCACCGCCGTCGTGGAAGCCGTCTTGGCCACCTCCGAGCGGCCCGGCTTCGCCCTCGCCCGCGTCCTGGCCCCGGCCCTGCGCCCCCTGCTGCGCACGGCGGCAGGCCGCCTCTGGCGCGACGATCTCGCCTACGCCGAGCGGCTTTGCGACCTGCGGGAAAGCGACCGGTGACCCGGCTGACCCCGGGCGTGCCGGTACTCCCCGAACGCCACATCATCAGTGCGTCCTCGCAGGCGAACCAGCGCGCGAATCGTGCAAGGCGGTCAGGGCCATCGTCGGGCACCCGCTCGGCGGCCACCGCTCCCGGTGACGCGGTGGCACACGGTGCGGCGAGGAGCAACCGGTCGATCTCGGCGCGGTCGGCCGACAGCGAGAACGGGTGGGCAACCGGCCGAGAACGAACCTGCCCATGTTTCGGTCAACCGCCGACGCCGGGCCACCTCCATGCGTGAGTACCGAACCACCAAGCGACAACACTCACGAAGACCAGAACGAAGAGGACCACAAACAGAACACAGCCGCACCCGCCAAGCAGGACCTGTGCCCACAGACCTCGGCCGTCGAGGTGTGGTCCGCGTGACGGTGCTTCCGCGTTCGAACCACGCTGTGACGAAAGACGTGGGTGCCGCATGCCTTCATCGTCCGTTCCCGGCCCGCTTGCTGCACCTCCGAACGGCGCTGCCCCCTGAACGCCACCGACTTCCTCACCGGCCGGTACGCCAACGACGCGGCCGACCGCCACACCATCGACGGGGAAGAGATCTGAACCTGCGGGACCGCACCACGCGTACCCGTACGCCGCGCGCCACCGTTTCGCGCGATCCTGGCAGCCACAGCGGACGCCAAAGGCAAAGGAACTCTCCCCTTGCCCTTCTCCGCACATAGCGCGCCGGGCCGGATACCGGGTCTGGATGCTCATGTGCGCAGACAGGCCCGGCGCCTCCGGTGACGGACTGCGCCGGGCCCTTCGTCTGTCCTGGCCGGTCGCTACGGTCGCTGTCACCGCCTGGTCCCCTCGATCGGGGTCGGCTCACTGCTGTGGCCGGCGACGGGCGTGAGCGGCAAGGTTGCCAACCGCGTACGGAACTACCAGCCGCGCTCGCGCCACTCCGAGAGGTGGGGCCGTTCCGTGCCGATGGTCGTGTCGTTGCCGTGGCCGGGGTAGACCCAGGTCTCGTCGGGCAGGACGTCGAACAGCTTGGCCTCGAGGCCGTCCATCAGGGAGTTGAACTCTGCGGGCTGTGTTGTCCGGCCAGGGCCGCCCGGGAAGAGGCAGTCGCCGGTGAAGACGTGCGGGTGCCCGTGCGGGTCGTCGTAGACCAGCGCGATGGACCCCGGCGTGTGCCCGACGAGATGGCGTGCGGTGAGTTCCACCTGCCCGACCCGGATGGTGTCGCCGTCGTCGACGAGGACGTCCGTGGGCACGGGGATGCCGGGGGCGTCGTCCCGGCCGGCGTGGGTGCGCGCGCCGGTGGCGGCGACGACCCGGGCGAGCGCCTGCCAGTGGTCACCGTGCTGGTGGGTGGTGACGACGGACGCGATGCCGTCGTCACCGATCATGCCGAGGAGCGTGTCCGCCTCGTTGGCGGCGTCGATCAGCAGCTGCTCGTCCGTGGCCCGGCAGCGCAGCAGGTAGGCGTTGTTGTCCATCGGGCCGACCGCGATCTTGGTGATCATCAGGTCCTTGAGCTCGTGCACGTCCGCCGGCCCGCCGACCGTCACCTCTCCGCTGTACGTCATGACGATCAGCCTATAGCGGGTGAGCGGCCGGCGGACGGTCGCCGCCCTACAGCGGGGGCAGCGCCGGCAGCGGCCCGCCCCGCACCTCGAGGGCGGCTCCGTCGCGGCGCCCGGCCAGCCAGCCCAGCAGGTCCTCCGGGCTGCCCTCGACCGTGACCTCCGCCTCGGATGCCTGCCGTCCCGTGCGCCACGCGCGCGTGCCGTCCGTCAGACGTGTCGCGGGCACCCGGGGATGCCCCGAGAAGCGCTCCACGAGGAACTCGGTCTCCCGCTCGACGAACTCGGCCGGAAGATCCTCCAGCTCGTACCCGATCCCGAGGTCCACGTGGTGCAGTTCGACCTCCCCCCAGCGCCGGAACGGCACCCGCGCGGCGGAGTCGGTGACCCCGTTGCGCAGCTCCACCGTGCGCGACCAGTCCGCGGGCGCGGCCGCCGTCCCGTGGAAACGGGCCGCGCTCTCGCGCAGGTCGGCCAGCTGGACGTCGAGGGGGCGCTTGGCGTCCCGCTCGATGTCGGCCTCCCGGGCCTCGGCGCTGTCGTACATGGGGCGCCCCTGGAGGACGTTCACGAGGGCGTCGGCGTTTCGGGCGAGGTGGGCGAGGAGGTGCAGCCGGTTCCAGCCGGGCAGCCGTGACGGCTCGGCGACGGACGCGTTGTCCAGTCGGGCGGCTGCGCTGAGGAGCCGTTCGGTCGCGTCACGTACACATGCCAGGTCATGGGCGTGATCAATCATGGTGCTGACCCTAGTCCGCCGACACCTTCGGGTGAAGCCGGTGAAGGCCGCCCGGTAATCGAATGCGCGTGCTATATCGTCGGGGGTGGCGTCGGGCATGCTGGATGGGCGGGGATTGTTATGCATCCGGGAATCCGACCGGCGTTGTCAGTGGCTCCCCCTAGTCTGAAGAAGCACGGGGGCCCCGCCCCTGTCACTTCTCTCAAGAAAGGTGCGGACCGGCGTGGCCGACCGTCTCATCGTCCGTGGCGCGCGCGAGCACAACCTCAAGAATGTCTCGCTCGACCTGCCACGCGACTCGCTCATCGTCTTCACGGGCCTGTCGGGGTCGGGCAAGTCCTCGCTGGCCTTCGACACCATCTTCGCCGAGGGGCAGCGCCGTTACGTGGAGTCGCTCTCCTCGTACGCCCGGCAGTTCCTCGGCCAGATGGACAAGCCGGACGTCGACTTCATCGAAGGCCTCTCGCCGGCGGTCTCCATCGACCAGAAGTCGACCTCGCGCAACCCGCGCTCCACGGTCGGCACGATCACCGAGGTCTACGACTACCTGCGGCTGCTCTTCGCGCGCATCGGCAAGCCGCACTGCCCCGAATGCGGCCGCCCGATCTCGCGCCAGTCGCCGCAGGCCATCGTCGACAGGGTGCTGGAGCTGCCGGAGGGGAGCCGCTTCCAGGTGCTCTCGCCGCTGGTGCGTGAGCGCAAGGGCGAGTTCGTCGACCTCTTCGCCGATCTGCAGACCAAGGGCTACAGCCGCGCGCGCGTGGACGGCGAGACCGTCCAGCTCTCCGACCCGCCCACCCTGAAGAAGCAGGAGAAGCACACCATCGAGGTGGTCATCGACCGCCTCACGGTGAAGGACTCGGCCAAGCGGCGCCTCACCGACTCCGTGGAGACCGCCCTCGGCCTCTCCGGCGGCATGGTCGTGCTCGACTTCGTCGACCTCCCCGAGGACGACCCCGAGCGCGAGCGCATGTACTCGGAGCACCTGTACTGCCCGTACGACGACCTGTCCTTCGAGGAGCTGGAGCCGCGCTCCTTCTCCTTCAACTCGCCCTTCGGCGCCTGCCCCGAGTGCACCGGCATCGGCACGCGCATGGAGGTCGACCCGGAACTGATCGTTCCGGACGAGGACAAGTCCCTCGACGAGGGCGCCATCCACCCCTGGTCCCACGGCCACACCAAGGACTACTTCGGCCGGCTGATCGGCGCCCTCGCGGACGCGCTGGGCTTCCGGACGGACATCCCCTTCGCGGGCCTGCCGCAGCGCGCCAGGAAGGCCCTGCTGTACGGCCACAAGACGCAGATCGAGGTCCGCTACCGCAACCGGTACGGACGCGAGCGCGTGTACACCACGCCCTTCGAAGGGGCCGTGCCCTTCGTGAAGCGCCGGCACGGCGAGGCCGAGAGCGACGCCAGCCGCGAGCGCTTCGAGGGCTACATGCGCGAGGTGCCCTGCCCCACCTGTGACGGCACGCGCCTGAAGCCCATCGTCCTCGCGGTCACGATCATGGGGAAGTCGATCGCCGAGGTCTCCGCGATGTCGATCAGCGACTGCGCCGACTTCCTGGGTGAGCTGAAGCTGGACGCCCGCGACAAGAAGATCGCCGAGCGGGTGCTCAAGGAGGTCAACGAGCGGCTCCGGTTCCTGGTCGACGTCGGCCTCGACTACCTCTCGCTCAACCGGGCGGCCGGCACGCTCTCCGGCGGCGAGGCCCAGCGCATCCGCCTGGCCACCCAGATCGGCTCCGGCCTCGTCGGCGTCCTCTACGTCCTCGACGAGCCGTCCATCGGCCTCCACCAGCGCGACAACCACCGGCTGATCGAGACCCTGGTCCGGCTGCGGGACATGGGCAACACGCTCATCGTCGTCGAGCACGACGAGGACACCATCAAGGTCGCCGACTGGGTCGTCGACATCGGCCCGGGCGCCGGCGAGCACGGCGGCAAGGTCGTGCACAGCGGCTCCCTGAAGGAGCTGCTCGCCAACGCCGAGTCGCAGACCGGTCAGTACCTGTCCGGCAGGAAGGCGATCCCGCTGCCCGCCGTCCGGCGCCCGCGCGACCTGTCCCGGCAGCTCACGGTGCACGGGGCCCGCGAGAACAACCTGCAGGACATCGACGTGTCCTTCCCGCTGGGCGTGTTCACGGCGGTCACGGGTGTCTCCGGCTCCGGCAAGTCCACGCTGGTCAACGACATCCTCTACACGCACCTGGCCCGCGAGCTGAACGGCGCCCGCAATGTGCCCGGCCGGCACACGCGCGTGGACGGCGACGACCTCGTCGACAAGGTCGTGCACGTCGACCAGTCGCCCATCGGCCGCACCCCGCGCTCCAACCCGGCGACGTACACGGGTGTCTTCGACCACGTCCGCAAGCTGTTCGCCGAGACCACCGAGGCGAAGGTCCGCGGCTACCTGCCCGGCCGCTTCTCCTTCAACGTCAAGGGAGGCCGCTGCGAGAACTGCGCGGGCGACGGCACGATCAAGATCGAGATGAACTTCCTCCCGGACGTCTACGTCCCGTGCGAGGTCTGCCACGGTGCCCGGTACAACCGGGAGACCCTGGAGGTCCACTACAAGGGCAAGTCCATCGCCGACGTGCTGAACATGCCGATCGAGGAGGCCACGGACTTCTTCGAGGCCGTACCCGCGATCGCGCGCCACCTCAACACGCTGAAGGACGTCGGCCTCGGCTACGTCAGGCTCGGCCAGTCCGCGACCACCCTGTCCGGCGGCGAGGCACAGCGGGTCAAGCTCGCCAGCGAGCTGCAGCGCCGCTCCACCGGACGGACGGTCTACGTCCTGGACGAGCCGACCACCGGTCTGCATTTCGAGGACATCAGCAAGCTGCTGAAGGTCCTCTCCGGCCTGGTGGAGAAGGGCAACACGGTCATCGTCATCGAGCACAACCTCGATGTGATCAAGACCGCCGACTGGATCGTCGACATGGGTCCGGAGGGCGGGGCCGGCGGTGGTCTCGTCGTCGCGGAGGGCACACCCGAGGAGGTCGCCGGGGTACCGGCCAGCCACACGGGCAAGTTCCTGCGCGAGATCCTGCGGCCGGAATCGATCAGCGACGCCACACCGTCGGCCAAGGCCAGGGCCACGGCGAAGGCGACGGCCGGGAAGACGGTCGCCGCCGGGTCGACGGCGAAGAAGACCGCGACGGCGAGGACGGCGAAGGCCGTCAACAACACGGCGGCGAAGAAGGCCGCGGCCGCCACGACGAAGGCGGCACCCGCGAAGAAGACGACGCGGGCACGCAAGGCCTGAGAGCGGCGGCCGGGACACCCGGCAGCAGGGAGCGGCGCCCCACGGAACCTCCCGTGGGGCGCCGCCCGTTCCGTCCTCAGGCACCCCGGCCGGTCACCGTCCCGCCAGCTCGGCGGCGTACGGCGGCTCCGCCCCGGCTCGGGAACAGGTGAGGGCGGCCGCCCGCGCCGCGAACCGCAGCAGCCGCGTCCAGGCGTCCGCCCCCAGAGCGGCGAGTGCCTCACCGGAGAGCGCGTCCTGAGCGGACAGGCCGTGCAGCAGGGCCGCGTTCACCGTGTCCCCGGCGCCGATGGTGTCCACGACGTCGACCTTCTCACCGGGCACGGAGTACTCGGCGCCGTCCCGGGTGAAGGCGGTCAGGCCGTCGCCGCCCCGGGTGACCACCACGGCGGAGGGCCCGGCGGCCAGCCACTCGCGCGGGCTTCCGCCCAGCCACCGGGCGTCCTCCTCGGAGAGTTTCAGCAGCGTGATCGAGGGCAGCCAGTTCTCGAAGCGCGCCCGGTAGGCGTCCGGGTCGGGGATCAGACCTGCCCTGATGTTGGGATCGAGCGCGGTGAACAGCCCCTGCCGGGCGGCGGCCCGCATCAGCTCCTCGTAGGCGCTCGCGCCCGGTTCAAGGACGAGGGAGCAGGTGCCGAAGGAGACGGCACGTGCGCCGGCCGGGAGTGCGGCGGGGGTGGTGAAGAGGCGGTCGGCGGTGCCGTCGACGTAGAAGGAGTAGGCGGCCGAGCCGTTCCGGTCGATGGTGGCGACCGCGAGGGTGGTCGGCTCCGCGCCGCGCTGCACGCCCGAGACGTCCACACCGGCCTGCCGCAACCCGTCGAGCAGGGCCTCGCCGAAGGCGTCGTGGGACGTGCGGGAGCAGAAGGAGGTGGGGGAGCCGAGGCGGCCGAGCGCCACGGCGGTGTTGTACGGGCCGCCGCCGAGCGCCGGCCGCAGTCCGGCGAGGGCGCCGGTGCCCTGGGGTACCAGGTCGATGAGTGCCTCACCGGCTACGACGATCACGAGGCGGATCCCTTCTCGAATTGTTTCTACGGCTCGGACGGCTCGGACGGCTCGGACGGCTCGGATGGCTCGGGTTGCCGGGCCTGCTGAGTCTGCCGGGACCGCTGGGCCTGCTGGGCCTGTGGGGACTGCTGCCCGGGTTCGTCCGGGCAGCCGCACGACGTCCGGTGGACGAAGGCGCAGGGCAGCCGGAGGGTCCGGACCGGGCGGTCCGGCGCGGCCAGGCGGTCGAGGAGCACCCGTACGGCCAGGGCGCCGATCTCCCGGCTGGGCTGGGCGACGGCGGTGAGCCGGGGGGAGAACAGGTCGGCCCAGGCGAAGTCGTCGAAGCAGCACAGGGCGATGTCGTCGGGCACCGCAAGGCCGCGTTCCCGCAGGGCGCGCAGGGCACCGAGGGTCATCGCGTTGTTGGCGGTGATCAGCGCGGTGGGCGCGGCGGTGCGGGACAGAAGATCGGTGGTGGCCCGGGCGGCCCCGGCCGACTCGGAGTTGCCGGACACCACGAGACGTTCGTCGGGGGCCAGCCCGGCGGCGGCGAGGCCGTCGCGGTAGCCGGTGATCCGCTCACTGGTGGTGCTGAGCCCGGGCAGGCCCGCGACCAGGCCGATCCGGCGGTGCCCCAGCCCGGCGAGATGGGCGACGAGCCGGGCCGTCGGCTCGGCGTTCTCGGCGCAGACCTGGTCGAAGAGCGGCTCGCGGCCCGTCTCGTCGGCGCCCCGCCCCTGCGGCACGCGATCCAGGAACACCGTCGGAACGGCATGCCGGGCGAGGTAGGCGAGGAGGGCGCGCGGGTTCGCCGAGGGGGCGACGATCATGCCGTCCACTCGGCGTTCGTGGAGAAGCCGGACGACCTTGTGCTCGTGCTCGGGGTCGTCGTGCGGGTCGGCGATGAGCAGGCTGTAGCCCTCCTCCAGGGCGGCCGCCTCGACGCCCTGGAGGATCTCCGTGAAGTAGGGGTTGCTGATCGCGGACACCGCGAGCCCGATGGAGCGGGTGCGGGAGGTCACCAGGGAACGGGCGAGGGTGTTGGGCGTGTAGCCGAGTTCGTCGATGGCGTCGAGGACCGCCTGGCGGGTGTGCGGCAGCACCGGCCGGGTCCCGTTGAGCACGTGGGAGACGGTCGCCACGGAGACTCCGGCGCTGCGGGCGACGTCGGCCATGGTGGGCATCGCGTTCCCCTCCCGGGCGGTGTCAGGACCGGTCTCGGCACCGGATCGGCGGGCCTTCCGACCGGCAAGTTATCCCATCCGGCGCGTGACGTAAACGCTTGCGCAATCGTTTACGCCCAGCAGTCGGCGAGAAAAGCAGCCTCGCGCGCCTCGCCGGCCCCGGCCGCACCCTGCGACCACTTGCCCAGGTATCGTCGCCCCGCCCCGCCCCGCCCCGCCCCTGTCCGTGTCCCGCCCCCGTACCCGACCTGTGGAGTCCCAGATGCCCGGCCGACCGTCCGCGAGCCGCCGTTCCGTTCTGCGAGGAGCCGCCGCCACCCCGCTCGCCGGGCTGGGCCTCACCGCCTGTTCCGTGCCGGGGGCCGGCGGATCGGTGGCGGCGACCCCGACCGCACCGGTCGAGCTGGGGGCCGACAGCGAGGTCGCGAAGGGGAGCGCCAAGCTGTACCGGGACCACGACGTGGTCGTCGGCCGGGACGCCCACGGCACCCTCAAGGCGTACAGCACGGTGTGCACGCACGCCGGGTGCCCCATCGACAGGCTTCAGGGGACGACCCTGATCTGCCCCTGCCACGGGAGCGAGTTCGACGCGCTGACCGGCAAGGTGGTGCGGGCGCCGGCCACCGAGCCGTTGAACGCGCTGCCGGTCAGGACCGCGAACGGAAAGATCGTCGCGGGGCCCGGGGCCTGATCCGCGGCTGCCCGGGGGAGCCCGTGGTCACTCCCAGTCCCAGCCGATGCCCACGATGCCCGGCCGTACCCGGGGCTCGACCAGGTGGACGCAGCGGTGCAGCCCGCTGAGCGGCAGCTGCTGCCGGCCACTGCGCGGGGCGGCCGGGGAGTGCTGGGTGAAGCGGTGGCAGCGCACCGGCAGCACCGCCGCGTCGAAGCGCACCTGCAGGGCGTACTGGCCGCCCGCGAAGCCGAACCCGCGGACGTACTCGCGGGAGGGGCCGGCGGTGCCGTCCTCGACGCCGTACCGGAAGAGGAAGGTCTCGCCGGTGCGCAGCCGGGTGTCGAAGAGCAGCTCGGCCACCAGGACGCCGGTTTCCTCGTCCCAGCGGACCCGCCCGGTCCGGCAGTTCTCCAGGGCGCGCACCGTCATCCGCTGCGGGGCGGCGCCGGGGTCGCCGTGATGGACGGCGACGAAGCGGTCCACGCCGTCCCGGTGCGCCCGGACGATGTGGTGGGACTCGCGGCTCGCCAGCTCGCGGCGCCCCCCGATACGGACCCGTTCGTGGTGCCCCAGCGTGTGCAGCCCGCCGTCGAGGGACCAGCCCAGCTCGGCCTGGAGCCGCTCCAGGACGTCGGAGGCCTCGATCAGGGACCGGTAGGAGCGGGCGGCCGGGCGCCCCGTGACGGAGCGCTCGTCGGCCTCGGCGAGCAGCCGGATGAGGGACTCGTCCGGCAGCTGGAGGATCTCCTCCAGGGCCCGCACGGCGCGCAGGGACTCGGGACGCTGCGGACGCCGGGCGCCCTGCTGCCAGTAACTGAGGCTGGTGACACCCACCTTGACCCCGTGCCGTGACAGATGGTGCTGCACGCGCTGCAGCGGCAGCCCGCGCGCGGCGATCGCGGCGCGCAGCGCCACGTGGAAGGGGCCGCCCCGCAGGGCCGTGTCCAGTTCCGCGGTGGCGACGTCCGCGTGCTGTGTGGCGTGCCGCATGCAGAGGGGCCTTTCTGTGAGGTGTCCCTACGGCTGGTCAGACCGTCGGCGCGGGTCTTCGGGGCCGCCCCGTGGGCGCCGGGGTGCCCGCGCATGCGTACGCGCTTGGGTGCGCCGTCGTTCACGGCCCCGAGTTCCCCCGCATTGAAGCGTGTTGACCTAGCCCCGACAACACCTCGGGCTCCGCCACCGCCCGCACCTGGCCGATAGGCCCCCCGCCGGGCCCCGGCGTCGTCCACGGGCCCGTCACGGTGTCGGTGCTCGCCAGTAGGGTGTGAGACATGGCCGACCCCTCCAGCTACCGCCCCGAGCCGGGACAGATCCCGGACACCCCCGGGGTCTACAGGTTCCGCGACGAGCACCGCCGGGTGATCTACGTCGGAAAGGCGAAAAGCCTGCGCCAGCGCCTGGCGAACTACTTCCAGGACCTGGCGAACCTGCACCCCCGCACCCGGACGATGGTCACCACCGCCGCGTCCGTGGAGTGGACCGTGGTGTCCACGGAGGTCGAGGCGCTCCAGCTGGAGTACTCCTGGATCAAGGAGTACGACCCCCGGTTCAACGTCAAGTACCGCGACGACAAGAGCTACCCCTACCTCGCGGTGACGATGAACGAGGAGTTCCCGCGCGTACAGGTGATGCGCGGTCACAAGAAGAAAGGCGTCCGGTACTTCGGGCCGTACGGGCACGCGTGGGCCATCCGGGACACCGTCGACCTGCTGCTGCGCGTCTTCCCGGTGCGCACCTGCTCGGCCGGTGTCTTCAAGAACGCCACCCGCACCGGCCGCCCCTGCCTGCTCGGCTACATCGGCAAGTGCTCGGCCCCCTGCGTCGGACGGGTCGACCCCGTGGAGCACCGGGAACTGGCCGAGGAGTTCTGCGACTTCATGGCCGGCCGCACCGGCGCCTACCTCCGCCGTCTGGAGAAGCGGATGACGGAGGCGGCCGAGGAGATGGAGTACGAGCGGGCCGCCCGCCTGCGCGACGACATCGAGGCCCTGAGGAAGGCCATGGAGAAGAACGCGGTCGTTCTCGCCGACGCGACGGACGCCGACCTCGTCGCCGTCGCCGAGGACGAGCTGGAGGCGGCCGTCCAGATCTTCCACGTGCGCGGCGGCCGGGTGCGCGGCCAGCGCGGCTGGGTCACCGACAAGGTCGAGGAGATCACCACCGGCGCCCTCGTCGAGCACGCCCTGCAGCAGCTGTACGGCGAGGAGAGCGGGGACGCCGTCCCCAAGGAGGTCCTGGTCCCCGCCCTGCCCGACCCGGTGGACCCGGTCCAGGAGTGGCTGACCGGCCGCCGTGGGTCGAACGTGTCGCTGCGCATCCCGCAGCGCGGCGACAAGAAGGCACTCATGGAGACCGTGCAGCGCAACGCCCTGCAGGCGCTCGCCCTGCACAAGACCAAGCGCGCCTCCGACCTCACCACCCGCTCGCGCGCCCTGGAGGAGATCGCCGAGGCCCTCGACCTGGACAGCGCCCCGCTGCGCATCGAGTGCTACGACATCTCGCACCTGCAGGGCGACGACGTGGTCGCCTCGATGGTCGTCTTCGAGGACGGCCTGCAGCGCAAGAGCGAGTACCGGCGCTTCCAGATCAGGGGATTCGCCGGCCAGGACGATGTCCGGTCCATGCACGAGGTGATCACCCGGCGCTTTCGGCGCTACCTCGCCGAGAAGGAGAAGACCGGCGAGTGGGTGGACGACGGCTCGGCGGACGGTGAGATCAGGGAGGGCCTCAAGGACGAGGACGGCCGGCCCAGGAAGTTCGCCTACCCGCCTCAGCTCGTCGTCGTCGACGGCGGGCAGCCGCAGGTCGCGGCGGCGAAACGGGCGCTGGACGAACTGGGCATCGACGACATCGCCGTCTGCGGCCTCGCCAAGCGCCTGGAGGAGGTCTGGCTGCCCGGCGACGACGACCCCGTGGTCCTGCCCCGCACCAGCGAGGGCCTCTATCTGCTCCAGCGCGTCCGTGACGAGGCCCACCGCTTCGCCATCACCTACCAGCGCGCCAAGCGGGCCAAGCGCTTCCGGTCGAGCCCCCTGGACGAGGTCCCCGGGCTGGGGGACACGCGCAAGCAGGCACTTCTGAAACATTTCGGTTCCTTGAAGAAGCTACGATCCGCCACCATCGACCAGATCTGCGAGGTCCCCGGCATAGGCCGCAAGACGGCCGAGACCATCGCCGCGGCCCTCGCCCAGGCGGCCCCGGCCGCGCCCGCCGTGAACACGGCCACTGGAGAGATCATGGAGGAGGAACCCGGCACCATGGGTTCCGGAGGGCACCCCGTGACGACGGGCGCCCCGGACGAACGACGGGGGCAGGAGACATGAATGTGAACAAGCACGACGAACAAGACGGGCAAACGGGCCAAGGTGGAGACGGAGCACTGGTGAGTACGGGCACGACCAGCGAGACGGCCGGGCTTCCCGAGGCGGCCATCCCCGAACTGGTGATCATCTCCGGCATGTCCGGAGCGGGCCGCTCGACGGCCGCCAAGTGTCTGGAGGACCTCGGCTGGTTCGTCGTCGACAACCTCCCGCCGGCCCTGATCCCCACCATGGTGGAGCTGGGCGCCCGCTCGCAGGGCAACGTGGCGCGGATCGCGGTCGTCGTCGACGTACGCGGCCGGCGCTTCTTCGACAACCTGCGCGAGTCCCTGGCGGACCTGGAGGCGAAGCACGTCACCCGGCGGATCGTCTTCCTGGAGTCCTCCGACGAGGCCCTGGTGCGCCGCTTCGAGTCGGTGCGCCGCCCGCACCCGCTGCAGGGCGACGGCCGCATCGTCGACGGCATCGCCGCCGAGCGCGAGCTGCTGCGCGAGCTGCGCGGCGACGCCGACCTGGTGATCGACACCTCCAGCCTCAACGTGCACGAACTGCGCGCCAAGATGGACGCCCAGTTCGCCGGCGAGGAGGAGCCCGAGCTGCGGGCCACCGTGATGTCCTTCGGCTTCAAGTACGGCCTTCCGGTCGACGCCGACCTGGTGGCGGACATGCGCTTCCTGCCCAACCCGCACTGGGTTCCGGAGCTGCGCCCCTTCTCCGGCCTCAACGAGGAGGTGTCGGCGTACGTCTTCAACCAGCCCGGCGCCAAGGAGTTCCTCGACCGGTACGCGGAACTGCTGCGGCTCATCGCGGCCGGCTACCGCCGTGAGGGCAAGCGATATGTGACCATCGCCATCGGCTGCACCGGCGGAAAGCACCGCTCCGTGGCCGTGTCGGAGAAGCTCGCCGCGCGCCTCGCGGCCGAGGGCGTGGAGACGGTGGTCGTACACCGGGACATGGGACGGGAATGACGGAACGTACACCGCGGCTGGGCAGGCTGCGCCGGATGGCGCCGGAGGCCCGCGCGGGCCGGCCCGTCGAGGCCCGTGGCGCCAGGCCGCGCCGGCGCGGCGCCCAGCCCAAGGTGGTCGCCCTCGGCGGCGGCATGGGCCTGTCCGCCTCGCTGGCCGCGCTGCGCCGGATCACCGGCGACCTCACCGCCGTGGTCACCGTGGCCGACGACGGCGGCTCCAGCGGGCGGCTGCGCGACGAACTGGGCGTGCTGCCGCCCGGCGACCTGCGCAAGGCGCTGGCCGCGCTGTGCGGGGACGACGACTGGGGCCAGACCTGGGCCCGGGTCATCCAGCACCGCTTCCAGTCCCGGGGCGAGATGCACGGCCACGCGGTCGGCAACCTGCTGATCGTCGCCCTGTGGGAGCAGCTCGGCGACCATGTCCAGGCCCTGGACCTGGTCGGCAAGCTGCTCGGCGCGCACGGGCGGGTCCTGCCCATGTCCGCCGTGCCGCTGGAGCTGCAGGCCCTGGTCAAGGGGCACGATCCGGAGCGCCCGGACGACGTGGACACCGTGCGCGGACAGGCCACGGTCGCCCTCACCCCCGGCGAGGTGCAGTCCGTGCACCTGGTGCCGCACGACCCGCCCGCCGTCCCGGAGGCCGTCGCCGCCGTCCTGGACGCGGACTGGGTGGTGCTCGGCCCCGGCTCCTGGTTCTCCTCGGTCATCCCGCACCTGCTCGTCCCCGATCTGCTGGACGCGCTGACCGAGACCAAGGCCCGCCGGGTACTCTCCCTGAACCTCGCCCCGCAGCCGGGAGAAACCGAGGGCTTCTCCCCGCAGCGTCATTTGGAGGTTTTGGGGCGACACGCCCCTAAACTCGCCCTGGACGTGGTGCTGGCCGACGAGGCCGCCGTGCCCGACCGCGACTCGCTCACCGAGGCCGCCAAGCGGTTCGGAGCCGCGGTCGAGCTGGCGCCGGTCGCCCGGCCCGACGGGACCCCGAGGCATGACCCGGAGCTGTTGGCCGCCGCGTACGACCGTATTTTTCGGATGCATGGAAGGATCGGCCCATGGCGATGACGGCAGCGGTGAAGGACGAGATCTCCCGGCTCCCCGTCACCCGGACCTGCTGCAGGAAGGCGGAGGTCTCCGCCATCCTGCGGTTCGCCGGCGGCCTGCACCTGGTGAGCGGGCGCATCGTGATCGAGGCGGAGCTGGACACCGCGATGGCCGCCCGGCGCCTCAAGCGGGACATCCTGGAGATCTTCGGCCACAGTTCCGAACTGATCGTGATGGCACCCGGCGGCCTGCGCCGCGGTTCGCGGTACGTCGTGCGGGTGGTCGCGGGCGGCGACCAGCTGGCCCGGCAGACCGGCCTGGTGGACGGCCGGGGCAGGCCCATCAGGGGGCTGCCCCCGCAGGTGGTCTCCGGCGCTACCTGTGACGCCGAGGCGGCCTGGCGTGGCGCCTTCCTGGCGCACGGCTCGCTGACCGAGCCCGGCCGTTCCTCCTCCCTGGAGGTCACCTGCCCGGGCCCCGAGGCCGCGCTCGCGCTGGTCGGCGCCGCCCGCCGGCTGTCGATCGCCGCCAAGGCCCGCGAGGTGCGGGGCGTGGACCGGGTGGTGGTCCGCGACGGTGACGCGATCGGCGCCCTGCTCACCCGGCTCGGCGCGCACGAGTCGGTGCTGGCCTGGGAGGAGCGCCGGATGCGCCGCGAGGTGCGTGCCACGGCGAACCGGCTGGCCAACTTCGACGACGCCAACCTGCGCCGCTCGGCCCGCGCCGCCGTCGCCGCCGGAGCCCGTGTCCAGCGCGCCCTGGAGATCCTCGGCGACGAGGTCCCCGAGCACCTCGCCGCCGCCGGACGGCTGCGCATGGAGCACAAGCAGGCCTCGCTGGAGGAGCTCGGCGCGCTCGCCGACCCGCCGCTGACCAAGGACGCCGTGGCCGGCCGTATCCGCCGGCTGCTGGCGATGGCCGACAAGCGCGCCTCCGACCTCGGCATCCCGGGCACCGAGGCCAACCTCTCCGAGGACCTGGCCGACAACCTCGTGGGCTGAGACGTCGTCAACTCGCCGGTGCGGGTCACTCGTTCGGGTGGCCCGCACCGGCGTTTACGTGTCCATGAAGCGCTCTTGACTCGATCATGAAGTGTCATGAGCCTGGCAGGGTTCGCCGCTGTGGCGGACCACTGCTAGGGGGGTACATGAGACACAGAGCGAGATCGATCCTCGCTGTCGGCGCGCTCCTGATCGGCGCGGCGAGCCTCGCGCCCGTCGCCCGGGCGCAGAGCGCGAGCCCCGGGAAACCCGACCCCGACGAGGTCAGGGTCTTCCGCGCCGACGTCACCCAACAGCAGATACCCCTGCTGCTCAAGGCCGGGCAGGACAGCCATGAACTCGGCGACAAGGTCACCGGCGGCGGCCGGACCGCCGTCGAGGTCTACCTCACCGACAAGCAGGCCCGGAAGCTGGAGAAGCAGGGCGTCGCCCTCACCGAGCACACCCTCTCGGCCGGGGCCCGGGCCCGCGTCAAGGACGCCTCCCAGCACGTCTTCCGCCCGTACGGCACCAGCGGCGGCCTGAAGGAGGAGATCCTCCGGACCGGGCAGCGGAACCCCGGTCTCACCAAGGTCGAGTCCATCGGCAGGACGGTCGACGGCCAGGACATCCTCGCGCTCAAACTGACCAGGAACGCGAAGACGTCCAAGGACGGTTCCAAGCCCTCCGTGCTGTACTTGTCCAACCAGCACGCGCGCGAGTGGATCACGCCGGAGATGACCCGCCGGCTGATGCACTACTACCTGGACCACTACAGGACCGACCCGCGCATCAAGAAGATCGTCGACTCCACGGAGCTGTGGTTCGTGCTCTCGGCCAACCCCGACGGCTACGACTACACCTTCCGGAACGCCCAGACCCGCATGTGGCGCAAGAACCTGCGGGACGTCAACGGGGACGGAGTCATCGGCACGGGCGACGGCGTCGACCTCAACCGCAACTTCCCCTACAAGTGGGGCTACGACGACGAGGGTTCGTCCCCCAACCCGACCAGCGAGACCTACCGGGGCGCGAGCCCCGAGTCCGAGCCCGAGACCAAGGCGCTGGACTCCTTCGAGAAACGCGTCGGGTTCACGTACGGCATCAACTACCACTCGGCCGCCGAACTCCTCCTCTACGGCGTCGGCTGGCAGGTGGCGACCCCGACCCCGGACGACGTGCTCTACAAGGCCCTCGCCGGCACCCCGGACAACCCGGCGGTCCCCGGCTACCGTTCGCAGGTCTCCTCGGAGCTGTACACCACCAACGGGGAGGCGGACGGACACGCCTCGAACGTCAACGGCATGGCGATGTTCACCCCCGAGATGTCGACCTGCGAGACCGCGTCGAACGTCGACCCGAACGACGCCTGGAAGCCCGAGGACTGCCAGTCGGTCTTCAACTTCCCCGACGACGAGAAGCTGATCCAGCAGGAGTTCGCCAAGAACATCCCGTTCGCGCTCTCCGTCGCACAGACCGCCGCCCACCCCGACCGGCCGGTCTCCCCGGTCGGCCTGAACGCCGCGGACTTCACCCCGGCCGCCTTCTCCACGTCCTACGCACGCGGCGCCGGCCAGGAGGTCTCGGTCGTCGTACGCAAGGCCGTCCGGGACAAGGAGCTCAAGTACCGCGTCAACGGCGGCCGTACCCGCGAGCGGACGCTCAGGCCCTGGAAGGGCGGCGAGACCTACGGCGGTCAGGACAACCTCTACTTCGACGAGTACCGGGCCAGGATCCCGGGCGGTGCGCCGGGCGACAAGGTCGAGGTGTGGTCCACCGGCCGGACGAAGAGCGGCGGGACGGTCTCCGGCCCGCACTTCACCTACACCGTCGCCCAGCGCCCCCCGGCCGACACGCTGGTGGTCGCCGAGGAGGGCACGCCCGCCACACAGGCACGAAGCTACGCGGACGCGCTGCGGGCGGACGGCCACCGGGCGATCGTCTGGGACGTGGCCACCCAGGGCGCACCCGACGCGTTCGGCGTCCTCAAGCACTTCCGGACCGTCGTCCACTACTCCGGCACCGGCGGGCCGGGCAACGCCACCCAGCTCCAGCTGCGCGCCTATCTCAACGAGGGCGGCAGGCTGATCGAGGCCGGAGAGCTGGCCGGCGGCAGCGTCGACCTCGGCGACGGAACCCGCTCGGACGACTTCAGCCAGTACTACCTCGGCGCCTACTCCCGTACGTCGACCCCGGGAGCCACCGGCTTCACCGGCTCAGGCGGCCTCGACGGCTTCACGGGGGCCCTCGGCGACGCGCCCGGCAACCCCCTCGACAAGGCGGGCACCTACGGGCTCACCTCGGACGTGCTGTCCGCCGCCGCCCACCCGCAGTTCGCGGGCGCGGGCGCGGGCCGGTTCGCCGGGGCCGTCAACCCCTACGGGCCCTACGCGGGTTCCTACATGGCCGCCGCCGTGCACACCGACGACGCCTACAAGCGCCTCACCCGCACCATCGACCTCAGCGGTGTCGGCGCCGCCGACAAGCCCACCCTGCGCGCCCGTCTGCTGTGGGACACCGAGCCCGGCTACGACCACGCCGTGATCGAGGCCCACACCGTGGGCGCCGACGACTGGACGACGCTCCCGGAGGCGGGCGGCGCCACCAGCGACGCCGTGCCCGCCGACTGCGGAGCCGGGTTCCTGATCGGCGAGCACCCCTGGCTCAAGCACTATCTGACACTCGCCGGCAACGCCTGCACGGCACAGGGCACCAGCGGCTCCTGGCACAGCCTCACCGGCAGCTCCAGTGGCTGGCAGCCGGTCGACTTCGACCTGAGCGCCTACGCCGGCAGGTCGGTCGAGGTCTCCCTGAGCTACATCACCGACCCGGGCACCGGCGGCCACGGCGTCCTCGCCGACGACGTCTCCCTCGTCGTCGCCGGCACGGCAGGACAGACCGAGGGCTTCGAGACCTCGCTCGGCGCATGGAGCGTTCCCGGGCCGCCCGCCGGCAGCCCCGCCGTCCTCAAGGACTGGACGCGCAGCGGCGCCCTCTTCCAGACCTACGGAGCGGTCACCACCGGCCGGACCGTGCTGCTCGGCTTCGGTCTGGAACAGGTGCCGTCGGCCGCCGATCGCGCGGCTCTGCTGAAGAAGGCGATGGCGACGCTCGACAGGTGAGCCGACCCGCTCACGAACGAGTGAAAATGACGCCAACGAGCATCGGCATTACCTGACATAACGGTGCCATCCGGCGCCCGGACCAGGGCGGTCCGTACCCCTACTGGCCGGTACGGACCGCCTGCCCGTGTATGGGGCATCTCGATGTCACCGAGGGGGCCTCAGGGAGGTAGGGTCGGGGGTGGTCGGGGACATCCCAAATACAGCTCGCCGGCATCTCATGGCCGGCGTACCAACGAGGAGATCGGTTCGTGACGATCCGCGTAGGCATCAACGGCTTCGGCCGCATCGGACGTAACTACTTCCGCGCGCTGCTGGAGCAGGGTGCAGACATCGAGATCGTGGCTGTCAACGACCTGGGCGACACCGCGACCACCGCGCACCTGCTGAAGTACGACACGATCCTGGGGCGCCTCAAGCAGGAGGTCACCCACACCGCCGACACGATCACCGTCGACGGCCACACCATCAAGGTGCTCTCCGAGCGCAACCCGGCCGACATCCCCTGGGGTGAGCTGGGTGTCGACATCGTCATCGAGTCGACCGGCATCTTCACGAAGAAGGACGACGCCGCCAAGCACATCGCCGGCGGCGCGAAGAAGGTCCTCATCTCGGCTCCGGCCAAGGACGAGGACATCACCATCGTGATGGGCGTCAACCAGGACAAGTACGACCCGGCGAGCCACCACGTCATCTCCAACGCCTCCTGCACCACCAACTGTGTGGCGCCGATGGCGAAGGTCCTCGACGAGAACTTCGGCATCGTCAAGGGCCTGATGACGACGGTGCACGCGTACACGAACGACCAGCGCATCCTGGACTTCCCGCACAAGGACCTGCGCCGCGCCCGTGCCGCCGCCGAGAACATCATCCCGACCACGACGGGTGCCGCCAAGGCCACCGCCCTGGTCCTGCCGCAGCTCAAGGGCAAGCTGGACGGCATCGCGATGCGCGTCCCGGTCCCGACCGGCTCGGTCACCGACCTGGTCGTCGAGCTCTCCCGCGAGGTCACCAAGGAAGAGATCAACGCCGCCTTCCAGAAGGCCGCCGAGGGCGAGCTGAAGGGCCTCCTGGAGTACACCGAGGACGCGATCGTCTCCTCCGACATCGTCAACGAGCCGGCGTCCTGCACCTTCGACTCCTCCCTGACCATGGTCCAGGAGGGCAAGAACGTGAAGGTCATCGGTTGGTACGACAACGAGTGGGGCTACTCGAACCGCCTTGTCGACCTGACGGTCTTCGTCGGCAACCAGCTCTGATCGGCCGCAGCAGGCAGCTGATGCGATAAGCAGGGCTCGGGCAGTGCAGGGTCGCACTGCCCGAGCCCTGACGCGCGTCCGGATCGCCCCGGCCGACCTGCGAAGATCAGCCCCCGTACGATCAAGAGCCTTCTCAGGAGTCCCCTCATGAAGACCATTGACGAACTTCTCTCCGTGGGCGTGGACGGCAAGCGGGTCTTCGTCCGCGCCGACCTGAACGTCCCGCTCGCCGACGGCGTCATCACCGACGACGGCCGTATCCGCGCCGTCCTGCCGACCGTCAAGGCCCTCGCCGACGCGGGCGCCAAGGTGGTCGTCGCCTCGCACCTGGGCCGCCCCAAGGGTGCCCCGGACCCCGCCTTCTCGCTGCTGCCCGCCGCCGAGCGCCTCGGCGAACTCCTCGGCGCCCCGGTCGCGTTCGCCGAGGACACCGTCGGCCCCGCAGCGCACGACGCGGTGAACGGCCTGCAGCCCGGCCAGGTCGCGGTCATCGAGAACCTGCGCTTCAACGCCGGCGAGACCTCCAAGGACGACACCGAGCGCGGCGAGTTCGCCGACCGGCTCGCGGCCCTCGCCGACGTGTACGTGGGCGACGGCTTCGGCGCGGTCCACCGCAAGCACGCGTCCGTCTACGACCTCCCGGCCCGCCTGCCGCACTACGCCGGCCACCTCATCGCCGCCGAGGTCGGCGTCCTGAAGAAGCTCACCGAGGACGTCAAGCGCCCCTACGTCGTCGCGCTCGGCGGCGCCAAGGTCTCCGACAAGCTCGCCGTCATCGACCAGCTGCTCGGCAAGGCCGACCGCCTGCTCATCGGCGGCGGCATGGCCTACACCTTCCTCAAGGCCAAGGGCTACGAGGTCGGCATCTCCCTGCTGCAGGAGGACCAGATCCCGGCCGTCACGGAGTACCTGGAGCGCGCCGAGAAGCAGGGTGTGGAACTGGTGCTCCCCGTCGACGTCGTGGTCTCTCCCGGGTTCCCGGACCTGAAGGCCAAGGCGCCGACCGAGCACACCCTGGTCGACGCGGACAAGATCCCCGCCGACCAGGAGGGCCTGGACATCGGGCCGAAGACCCGAGAGCTGTACGCCTCGAAGCTCACCGACGCCGAGACCGTCTTCTGGAACGGTCCCATGGGCGTCTTCGAGCACCCCGACTACGCGGGGGGCACCGTGGCGGTGGCCCAGGCCCTCCTCGACTCGGACGGCTTCACCGTCGTCGGCGGCGGTGACTCCGCCGCGGCCGTGCGCACGCTCGGCTTCGACGAGAACGCGTTCGGGCACATCTCGACCGGTGGCGGCGCCTCCCTCGAATACCTTGAGGGCAAGACGCTCCCCGGCCTCGCCGCACTGGAGGACTGACCCTTATGAGCACGCGCACGCCGCTGATGGCGGGCAACTGGAAGATGAACCTCAACCACCTCGAGGCCATCGCACACGTCCAGAAACTCGCCTTCGCCCTGGCCGACAAGGACTACGAGGCCGTCGAGGTCGCCGTCCTGCCGCCCTTCACCGACCTGCGCTCCGTGCAGACCCTGGTCGACGGCGACAAGCTGAAGATCAGGTACGGCGCCCAGGACCTCTCGGCGCACGACTCCGGCGCCTACACCGGCGAGATCTCCGGCTCGATGCTGGCCAAGCTGAAGTGCACGTACGTGGCGATCGGCCACTCCGAGCGCAGGCAGTACCACAACGAGACCGACGAGCTGGTGAACGCCAAGGTCAAGGCGGCCTACAAGCACGGCCTGACCCCGATCCTGTGCGTCGGCGAGGAGCTGGAGGTCCGCGAGGCGGGCAACCACGTCGGCCACACCCTCGCCCAGGTCGAGGGCGGTCTCAAGGACCTCCCGGCCGAGCAGGCCGAGACCGTCGTGATCGCCTACGAGCCCGTGTGGGCCATCGGCACCGGCAAGGTCTGCGGCGCCGAGGACGCGCAGGAGGTCTGCGCCGCCATCCGCGGCAAGCTGGCCGAGCTGTACACGCAGGAGCTGGCCGACAAGGTCCGGATCCAGTACGGCGGCTCCGTGAAGGCGGGCAACGTCGCCGAGATCATGGCGCAGGCCGACATCGACGGCGCGCTGGTCGGCGGTGCCTCGCTGGACGCCGACGAGTTCGTCAAGATCGTGCGCTTCCGCGATCAGTGAGCCGGCCGTGAGTATGCGGTAACGGCGATTCGTCGTACCCTTGCGGGGTCCAGCGGTGTTTCGCTGGGCCCCGTCGTCCATCCGAATCCGAGGAAGTTGGTCCAGCCGTGGTTCTGGGGTTCTCGATCGCCCTGATCGTCTTCAGCCTGCTGATGATGCTGCTGGTGCTGATGCACAAGGGAAAGGGCGGCGGCCTGTCCGACATGTTCGGTGGCGGCATGCAGTCGTCCGTGGGCGGCTCCTCGGTCGCCGAGCGCAACCTCGACCGGATCACCATCGTGGTCGGTCTGCTCTGGTTCGCGTGCATCGTCGTCCTCGGCCTGCTGATGAAGACGAACAGCTGATCAGCCTGGCACAAGCACCCACATTCCGTACGTAGGGCCCCATGTTCGGTACGCGCAGCTGAGCGCGGCCTATCATGGGGCTTGCGTCTATGAGCGGGTTCCTTGTAACTCCAATCACTGGACGCGCGTTGGGCCTTACGTAGACTGAGGCGCTCGCAACGAAGCGACACGCCGACTCGCTTCGCGGCACCATCACGCAGGGAGTTACGACCGTGGCAAGTGGCAACGCGATCCGAGGAAGCCGGGTCGGGGCGGGGCCGATGGGCGAGGCCGAGCGCGGCGAGTCCGCGCCACGTCTGCGCATCTCCTTCTGGTGCTCCAACGGGCATGAGACGCAGCCGAGCTTCGCGAGCGACGCGCAGGTGCCCGAGACCTGGGACTGCCCGCGCTGCGGCTTCCCGGCCGGCCAGGACCGGGACAACCCGCCGGACCCGCCGCGCACCGAGCCGTACAAGACGCATCTGGCGTACGTACGCGAGCGGCGCAGTGACGCGGACGGCGAGGCGATCCTCGCCGAGGCCCTCGCCAAACTGCGGGGCGAGATCTAGGACTTCTTGACCGGCCGGGTGCCCGAGGGTGCCTGGCCGGAGCCGTCTGTGCGCCTTCTTCGTCCTCGTCGTGCCGTGCCGTGCCGTTCTGATCAACTAGGTTGGGACGGCAGCGGGGCAGGTACGCAGGCAGGACAGGCGCAGGAAAGAAGGCTGAAAGAAGCACATGAACGCAGACGGCCGTACCAGGCTCAACCAGAGGCCCGAGTGGGCCGCTCTCGCCGAGCACCGGGAGGAACTCGCCGGCGCCCATCTGCGGGATCTGTTCGCCGCCGATCCGGGACGCGGCAGCGGGTACACGCTCCAGGTCGGTGACCTGTACATCGACTACTCCAAGCACCTGGTCACCGACGAGACCCTGCGGCTGCTGCGCGAGCTGGCCGCCGCCACCGACGTCTTCGGTCTGCGCGACGCCATGTTCCGCGGTGAGAAGATCAACGCCACCGAGAACCGTGCGGTGCTGCACACCGCGCTGCGCGCCCCGCGCGAGGCGGTCGTCGAGGTCGACGGGGAGAACGTGGTCCCGGCCGTGCACGCCGTCCTCGACAAGATGAGCGACTTCGCCGAGCGGGTCCGCTCCGGAGCCTGGACCGGACACACCGGCAAGCGCATCAAGAACGTCGTCAACGTCGGCATCGGCGGCTCCGACCTCGGTCCGGCGATGGCCTACGAGGTGCTGCGCGCCTTCACCGACCGCGGCCTCACGGTCCGCTTCGTGTCGAACGTCGACGGCGCGGACCTGCACGAGGCCACCCGTGACCTGGACGCCGCGGAGACGCTGTTCGTCATCGCCTCCAAGACCTTCACCACCATCGAGACGATCACCAACGCCACCTCCGCCCGCAACTGGGTGCTCACCGAGCTGAAGGCCGGCCAGGAGGCCGTGGCCCGGCACTTCGTCGCGCTCTCGACGAACGGGGAGAAGGTCGCCGAGTTCGGCATCGACCCGGCCAACATGTTCGAGTTCTGGGACTGGGTGGGCGGCCGCTACTCCTACGACTCCGCCATCGGGCTGTCCCTGATGATCGCCATCGGCCCGGACCGCTTCCGGGAGATGCTCGACGGCTTCCGCCTCGTCGACGAGCACTTCCGCACCGCCCCCGCCGAGTCCAACGTGCCACTGCTCCTCGGTCTGCTGGGCATCTGGTACGACAACTTCCACGACGCCCAGTCGCACGCGGTGCTGCCGTACTCGCACTACCTGTCGAAGTTCACCGCCTATCTGCAGCAGCTGGACATGGAGTCCAACGGCAAGCACGTGGCGCGCGACGGGCGCGAGGTGGAGTGGCAGACCGGGCCGGTGGTGTGGGGCACCCCGGGGACCAACGGGCAGCACGCCTACTACCAGTTGATCCACCAGGGTACGAAGCTGGTCCCGGCCGACTTCATCGGTTTCGCCGAGCCGGTGGCCGAGCTGAGCGCGGAACTCAGGGCGCAGCACGACCTGCTGATGGCCAACTTCTTCGCGCAGACGCAGGCGCTCGCCTTCGGCAAGACCGCCGAGGAGGTCCGGGCGGAGGGTGTGCCCGAGGAGTTGGTCGCGCACAAGACGTTCGAGGGCAACCGGCCGACCACGACGATCCTGGCGCGGGAGCTGACGCCGTCGGTGCTCGGTCAGCTCGTCGCGCTCTACGAGCACAAGGTGTTCGTGCAGGGCGCGGTGTGGAACATCGACTCCTTCGACCAGTGGGGTGTGGAGCTGGGCAAGGTGCTCGCCAAGCGGGTCGAGCCGGCGCTGACCGAGGGGGCGGAGGTGGCCGGGCTGGACGCGTCGACACGGGCGCTGGTCGCCAAGTACCGTTCCCTGCGCGGGCGCTGACGGACTCTCCGCTTCGCACCCCGCCCTGCGGGTCAGGCGACCGCGCTCAGCGTGTCCGCTGAGCGCCGCCTGGTCGCCTGTCTCGCCGGCAGCGCGGCCAGCGCCCCCGCGCCCAGGACCGCCGCCACCCCGAGCAGCAGCAGGAGCGCGGGCGGCGGTCCCTGGGCGATCCCGGCACCGATGCCGCTGGAGCGGCCCTGCAGGTCGATCAGCCAGTGGGCCAGCGGCAGCCCCAGCGCCGTACCGGCGAGCACCGCGACCAGGGCCGTACAGCTGGTGGCCGTCACGGTGATCGCGCCGATCTGGCGGGGGGACATGCCGATCGCCTTGAGCGCCAGCAGGTCCCGTTCGCTCTCACGCAGCGCCGCGCCGATGGCGGTGAGCAGTTCGATGAGGCCGATCGACGCCAGCACGGCGATCAGGCCGGCGACCACCGCGCGCAGCGGGGAGAGCCCGTCGGCCGGGTTGGCCACGGGGTGGACGTCCAGGTGTCCGCGGCCGGCCGTGGTCAGCTCGGCCGCGACGCGGTGCGGGTCGGCGCCCGGGCGCAGGCGCAGCTGGTACAGGGTCGGTGCCAGGCCCGGGTCGTTCTCGCGCAGGGTGTCCAGCGAGGTGGAGATGACCCGGCCGGCATTCTCCGGCTCGATGCTGCGGCCCACGATGTGCAGGATCTGCGGCTGGTCGCCGACCGTCATCCGCACCCAGTCGCCGACCCGTACACCAAGCAGGTCGAGCAGGCCCTGTCCGGCCACCGCCTCGTCGGGACCGTGCGGGGCACGGCCGGCGGCGAGGGCGCGGGGGTAGGGGTGCGCGCTGGTGCCGAGACCGCGCAGGGCGATGGTGGCGGTCTGCCCGGGGACCAGGGCGGCCACCTCCACACCCGGGTAGGCGGCGGCGACCCGCGGGTCGCGGTGCAGCAGGGCCCGGGTGGCCGCGTCACCGAGGCCGGCGTCGGCACGTACCGTGAGCCCGGTCGGCAGACCCATCCGCTCGGGCGTGCTGTGGAAGCGGTCGATGGTGGTCCAGGCGCTCATCGCCACCACGATCAGCAGCAGCGGCAGGGTGAGCCGGCCGACCGTGGCGAGGGTGCGGGCGCGGCGCGGGAACGCCTTGTGCCAGCCCAGTACCAGCGCCGGCGGCAGCCGCAGGCCGAGGGCGCGGCGCGCCAGGCCGGTCAGCCCCGCGCCGGCCGGGGCGACGGGGCGGGGCACGGGCACCGGCGGTACCCGTCCGGCCCGCCAGGCCGCGAGCCCGGTGACCGCGCCGATGAACAGCACCGCGCCCACCGGCACCGCGGCCAGCGCGAGCGCGTGCCCCGGCAGCCCCTCCCACACGCCGACCGCGTCACCGAGCCGCCCCGGGACGCGGGTGCCGAGCCCCTGGATCAGCGCGCCGGCGGCGACCGCGCCCAGCAGGGCGTACGCCACGTGCTGGAGCAGGAAGATCCGGACGACCTGGGCGGGGGTGAAGCCGATCGCCTTCAGGACCGAGATGTCCCGCAGATGGCCGCGGATGCGGGTGCTGATCGCGCCGTGCACCGCGAAGGCGGCGGCGAGCAGCGCGCCGAGGCCGAACAGGCCCAGCACCTGGCCGAGCAGCCGGTTGTCGCCCTGTGCGTCGGCGCGCGCCTGCTGCCAGGTGGAGACCTCGCCGACCGCGCCGGAGCCGAGGACGGTGACCGCGCGCTGGACGGCGTAGTCCGTGTCCGCGGGATCGGCCAGGCGCAGCCCGATCACCCGGCCGCCCGGTGCGCGTACGGCCGACGGCGGGGCCCAGACCAGGCCCGGCTGCTCGCCGGCGCGGTAGCGGGGTTCGGCGCTGTCGGCGACACCGACGACGGTCAGGGTGCGGGCCGTACCGGGCAGGGTGAGCGTGTCCCCGGGCTCGGCCAGCAGGGCGCGGGCGAGGTGGCTCTCCAGTACCACCCCGTCGGGTTCGCGGGGGTCGAGCCAGTGGCCGGAGGTGAGCAGCGGTCGGCCCACCGAGGGCCGTGCGGGCGTGCCGCGCAGTTCGGCCGAGGCGCGGGTGCCGCGCGAGGAGACGGTGACGGACTCGGTGGGGTAGGGGCCGGCGACCGCTGTGACGCCGTCCAGGGTGGCCAGCCGGCCGGTGTCCGCCGACTTGACCGTGTGGATCCACACATGCGCGCCCCGGGACTGGGCGAAGATCCGCTGCCAGGGGTTGGTGGCGTACCCGAACAGCGCCGTGGCCAGCAGCAGCGAGGCGACGATGCCGGCCGTGGCCAGCACGATGAACAGCGCCTCGCCGCGGTGCGTGCGCAGATCGGAGTGCGCCCAGCGCAGGGTGGCCCGCATGGTCCGGTCAGTCCTTCAGTTCGAGTACGCCCGAGACACCCGGCAGCCGGGCACCGCGCGGGGACGGCGCCCCGTCCAGCTCGGCGTCGTCGGCGATCCGGCCGTCGAAGAAGCAGATGACCCGGTCGGCGGCGCTCGCCAGCCGGGCGTCATGGGTGACCAGGACGATGCTCTGCCCGCGCTGGTGGAAGCGGGACAGCAGCCGCATCACCTCGCGGGTGCCCTTGCTGTCCAGGCTGCCGGCCGGCTCGTCGGCGAGCAGCAGCGGGGGATGGTTGACCAGGGCCCGGGCCAGGGCGACCCGCTGCTGCTCGCCGCCGGACAGCTCGCCCGGCATGCTGCGCTCCTTGCCCCCGAGGCCCAGCTCGGCCAGCAGTTCCTCCCGCGCGGCGCGCGCCTGCTTGGGCGAGCGGCCGACCAGCAGCGCGGGCAGCTCGACGTTGTCGGCGACCGACAGGTTGGAGACCAGGTTGAAGAACTGGAAGACGATCCCGATCCGCTTGCGGCGCTCCTCGGCCCAACGGGCCTCCCCGTAGCCGTCGGTGCACCGGCCGTCCAGCCAGATGCTGCCCTCGTCGGGCCGCTGAAGGCCGCCGAGCAGGTGCAGCAGGGTCGACTTGCCGGCTCCGGACGGGCCGGTGACCGCCACGAACTCGCCCTGCCGCACGGTCAGGTCGACCCCGCGCACGGCCCGGGCGGGAGCGCCCTCGCCGTGGTGGGTCTTGACCAGTCGTTCGGCCCGCAGCACGGGAGCGGGGCTCTCGCTCACTCCAGCTCCTCCAGTTCCTCCTGGCACCGTTCCAGCCAGTCCAGGTCGGCCTGCAGGTGCAGCATCGCGCCCTCGATCAGCAGATGGGCGATTCGGTTGTCCCGGCTCTCGGCCGCGGCCAGCTTCGACAGATCGCGCATGGTGTTGAGGTACTGGCGCCGCTGCTTGTTGATGAGGGCGATCTGGTCGGCGAGACCGGTCTGCGGGGCCAGGGCGAGCTTCATGAAGAACTCGTCCCGCACCCGCGGCTCGTCCTCGGTCTCCTCGTACCAGGCGCGCAGCGCCTCCTGCCCGGCGTCGGTGAGGTGGTAGATCTTCTTGTTGGGCCGGCTCGACTGCTCGACCTCCTCGCCCTCGATCAGTCCCGACTTCTCGAGGCGGCCGAGGGTCACATAGATCTGGCCGACGTTCGGCTGAGGGTACGCGGAGCCCAGCAGTTGCTCAAGGTCTCGCTTCAGCTCGTAGCCGTGGGCGGGGCCACGCGCGAGGAGTGCCAGGAGGGGCAGGCGCACTCATCCTCCCGTCCTTGTAATGTGCTCCAGGCCCTAGTATCGCCCATACCTAACAGGTATACATGGCCTGTCCCCGGGCGAGGATGCCCGTGGTGCCGGTGTACAGGGAGGAACCTATGCGGTGGACGCGCGCCGCCGGTAGGGGCCTCCTCGCCCTGGTCGTGGTCATGGCAGGTTACGTCGCCTCGGGCGCCCGCGCCGACGAGGGTGCCGGAAGCGGCCGGGGGCCCCTGACCCTGGCGACGGCCGGAGACCTCACCGGCTATCTCGGCCCGCTGCTCCAGGGCTGGAACCGCGCCCACCCCGGCGAGAAGGTCACCCTCGTCGAACTCCCGGACTCCTCCGACGAGACCCGCGCGCAGATGACCACCGACCTGCGCGACGGCGACCGCGGCCGGTTCGACGTGCTCAACATCGACGTCAACTGGACCTCGGAGTTCGCCGCCGCCGGCTGGATCCGCCCGCTGCCCCGCGACCGCTTCCCGCTCGGCACCTTCCTGCCCCCGGTCGTCGACACGGCCACCTACGACGGGCGGCTGTACGCCGTCCCCTACGTCACCAACGCCGGGCTGCTCCTGTACCGCGCGGACGTCCTCGCCAAGGAGGGCGTCCCGCCGCCGCGCACCTGGGCCGAGCTGGAGCACGACGCCGAGGTCATCGCGCCCAGGTACGGACTCGACGGCTACGCCGGACAGTTCCTGCCCTACGAGGGCCTGACCGTCAACGCGGCCGAGGCCGTGTACTCGGCGGGCGGGAGCATCCTGCGCGAGGAGGGCCGGCGTGTCAGTGTCGACTCCGCAGCCGCCCGCGAGGGCATCGGGTTCCTGGCGCGCGGCGTGCGCGAGGGCTGGATCCCGAAGCGGGCGCTGACGTACAAGGAGGAGGAGTCCAAACAGGACTTCCAGGACGGCCGTCTCCTCTTCCTGCGCAACTGGCCCTACGCGTACGCCGTCGCCTCGGCCAAGGGCTCCAAGGTCGCCGGGAAGATCGGCGCCGTACCGCTGCCCGGGCTGCGCGGACCGGGCACGAGCGTCCTCGGCGGCTCCGACCTGGCCGTCAACACGCACGCCCGGCACCCCGAGTCGGCCGCGCGCCTCATCGCGTACCTCACCAGTGAGCCGGTCCAGCGCCAGGTCCTCACGCGCGGCGCGCTGCCGCCCGTGCGGGCCGCGCTCTACCGGGATCCCGGGCTGATCCGGCGGTTCCCGTATCTGCCCACCCTGCGGGCCGCCGTGATGGCGGCCCGGCCGCGCCCCAAGAGCCCGCGCTACGACCAGGTCAGCCTGGTGGTGCAGGCGGTCGTGCACGACGCGCTCACCGGGCGCGAGACGCCCGAGGCGGCGGTGCGGCGACTGGCGCGCGAGCTGGCGGCCGTTTCCAGCCGCTAGTTACTTGTTAAGTAACGCGGACGTCTCATCTGACTTCAATGCGTCCGGTTAAGTCCGTGTTTGTCGCCCCAACTGGGCAGTAGTCTGCGTTCTTTTCATTGACACCCTCAGGACACGCCTACCTAACATGCATGCATGTTGAGTAAGTACCGCTGGTGGCGGGACGCGGTGATCTACCAGGTGTACGTCCGTAGCTTCCTGGACAGCACCGGCGACGGCATCGGCGATCTCGCCGGGGTCAGGGCCGGGCTGCCGTACCTGAGGAAACTCGGGGTCGACGGCGTCTGGCTGAGCCCCTTCTACCCCTCGCCGCAGCACGACCACGGCTACGACGTCGCCGACTACCGCGACGTCGACCCGCTCTTCGGCGACCTCGCCGAGTTCGACCTGCTGATCGCGGCGGCCCGGCGGCTCGGCGTCAAGGTGCTCCTCGACATCGTCCCCAACCACTGCTCCAGCGAGCACCCGTGGTTCCGGGAGGCGCTGGCGGCCGGACCCGGCAGCCCGGCCCGGGCCCGGTTCCACTTCGCCGACGGACGCGGCCCGGACGGCGCCGAGCCGCCCAACAACTGGCACGCCATGTTCGGCGGCCCCGCCTGGACGAGGGTCGGCGACGGCCAGTGGTACCTGCACATGTTCACGCCCGAGCAGCCCGACTGGAACTGGCGCCACCCGGAGATCCCCGCCGAGTTCGACCGCACCCTGCGCTTCTGGCTGGACCGGGGCGTCGACGGCTTCCGCATCGACGTCGCCGCCGGCCTCTACAAACACCCCGACCTGCCCGACTCGGACGATCCCGAGGCCGACGCCCGCACCCGCGACTCGGTCAACCCGCTCGCCTGGAACCAGCCCGAGGTGCACGACGTGTGGCGGCGCTGGCGGGCCCTGTGCGAGGAGTACGCCGCCCAGGACGGCGATGAACGCCTGCTGGTGGGCGAGGTGTCGGTGCCGACCGCCCGCGAGCACGCCCTGTACGTCCGCCCGGACGAACTCCACCAGGCGTTCTTCTTCGACCTGCTCAGCGCCCCCTGGGACGCCGACGCCTTCCGCAAGGTCATCTCCGAGGCCATGGCGGACATCGCCGGCACCGGCTCCACGGTCACCTGGGTCCTCAACAATCACGACCAGGTCCGCACCGTCACCCGCTACGGCGAACCCACCCCGCAGGGCAGCGGCCTCGGCGCCGCCCGGGCCCGCGCCGCCGCGCTGCTGATGCTGGCCCTGCCCGGGGCCGCGTACATCTACCAGGGCGAGGAACTGGGCCTGCCCGAGGTCGTCGACCTGCCCGACGACGTGCTCACCGACCCGATCTTCCGGCGCACCGGCAGCCGGGCCCGGATCCGCGACGGCTGCCGGGTGCCGCTGCCCTGGTCCGGACAGGCCTCCCCGTTCGGCTTCACCTCCGGGGCCGAGGGCGCGCGGCCGTGGCTGCCGCAGCCGGAGTACTTCGCCGAGTACGCCACCGACCGCGCCCTCGCCGACACCCGCTCCTTCTGGCACCTGTACCGCGACGGCCTGCAACTGCGCGCCTCCCTGCCCCAGTTGGGTGAGGGCACGCTGCGCTGGCTGGACACCCCGCCCGGCGTCCTGGGCTTCGCCCGCGGAGACGGCCTGGTCTGCGCCGTCAACTTCGGTACGGCCCCCACGCCCGCGCCGGTCCCCGGCACCCCGCTGCTGGCCAGCGGCCCGTGCCCGGCCGGGGTGCTGCCCGGTTCGACAGCCGCCTGGTGGCTCACCGGCCTCTGATCCTCCCGCCCGCCTCACCACCGCTCCCACCCCCTCGAAGAACTCGAAGAACTCGAAGAACTCGAAGACCTCGAAGACCTCGAAAACCTCGAAAACCTCGAAAAGGACACCGACGATGACGCGACGACGCACCACCCTGCTCACCGGCAGCACCGCCCTCGCCCTGGCCCTCGGCGCCACCGCCTGCGGGGGTGGCGGGCCCGTCTCCGCGGGCGGCGGCGACAAGGAACTCAGCGGACAGACGGTCACCGTGGCCGGTGTCTGGTCCGGCAGCGAGCAGAAGAACTTCCAGAAGGTGCTCGACGCCTTCAGCGCGAAGACCGGCGCCACCACACAGTTCGTCTCCACCGGCGACAACGTCTCCACCGTCGTCGGCAGCAAGATCGAGGGCGGCAACGCACCCGACGTCGTGATGGTCCCGCAGGTCGGCGTGCTCCAGCAGTTCGCCAGGAAGGGCTGGCTCAAGCCGCTGTCCGGCACCGCCCGCCAGACGATCGACGCCGACTACGCGCCGGTGTGGCGCACGTACGGCAGTGTCGGCGGCACCCTCTACGGCCTCTACTTCAAGGCGGCCCACAAGTCGACCGTCTGGTACAGCCCCCAGGCGCTCGCCCAGGCCGGGGTCACACCGCCGAAGACGTACGACGAGATGCTCAAGGCCGGCCACACCGTCTCCGACTCCGGACTCGCCGCCTTCGCGGTCGCCGGACAGGACGGCTGGACCCTCACCGACTGGTTCGAGAACATCTACCTCTCCCAGGCCGGGCCCGCGAAGTACGACGCCCTGGCCGCCCACCGGCTCAAGTGGACCGACGCCAGTGTGGTCAGGGCCCTGGGCACGCTCGGCAAGCTGTTCAAGGACAGGCAGCTCATCGCGGGCGGCCAGAAGGAGGCCCTCAACACCGACTTCCCCGGCTCCGTCGAGAAGGTGTTCGGACCCAAGCCCGAGGCCGGCATGGTCTACGAGGGCGACTTCGTCGCCGGAGTCGCGCACGACCAGTTCGGCAGGTCCATCGGCAAGGACGCCGACTTCTTCCCGTTCCCCGCGGTCGACGGCGGCAGCGCGCCCGTCGTCAGCGGCGGGGACGCCGCGGTCGTCCTGAAGGACGCCAAGAACTCGAAGGCCGGCATGAAGCTCCTGGAGTACCTGGCCACCCCCGAGGCCGCGGCCGTGTGGGCCAAGGCGGGCGGCTTCCTGTCCCCGAACCGGAAGCTGGACCTCTCGGCATACGCCGACGACGTCACCCGCGCCACCGCCAAGTCACTGGTCTCGGCGGGCGACACGGTCCGCTTCGACATGTCCGACCAGGCACCCGCGGCCTTCGGCGGCACCAAGGGCGTCGGCGAGTGGAAGCTGCTGCAGGACTTCCTGCGCGACCCCTCGGACCCGAAGGCGACCGCGGCGCGGCTGGAGAGCGCGGCGGCCAAGGCCTACCAGGGCTGACGGGCCATGACCGCGACCTTGGTGAAAGAGACGAGCCCGCCGGTGACAGCACCGGCCGCCCGCGCCCGGCGCTCGCGCCGGCGCGCCCGGACCGTCGCCCTGCTCTTCGTCTTCCCCGCGCTGCTCCTGCTCGGCGCGCTCGTCGTCTACCCGGTGCTGTTCTCGGTCGGCCGCAGCTTCTTCGACGCCTCCGGCACCCGCTTCGTCGGCGGTGACAACTACACCGCGATGTTCCGCGACCCGGCGACCCTCAAGGCCATCCGCAACACCGTGATCTGGGTGGTGGTGGCCCCGGCCCTGCTCACCTCACTGGGCCTGATCCTGGCCGTCCTGGTGGAGAAGGTCCGCTGGGCGACGGCGTTCAAGCTGCTGCTGTTCATGCCGATGGCGGTCTCCTTCCTCGCCGCCGGGATCATCTTCCGGCTCGCCTACGACGAGGACCCGGCCAAGGGCGTGCTGAACGCCGCCGCGGTCTCGGTCCACGACGCCTTCGAGGGCACGTCCTCCTACCCGACGGCGCGGGCCCGCGAGGGGCAGGGGCTGACCCGGGGCCGCGACGGCTCGTACACCACCGACTCGGCTGTCCCGCCCGGCAGTTCGGTGACCTTTCCGATGGTCGGCGTGCTGCCCGGGGACCTGCCGAAGGGCGCCTCGCCGGCCTACCGGGCGGCCGGCCTGAAGGCCGCCCCCGGTGAACTGCGCGGGGTCGTCTACCTCGACTTCACGCCCGGCGGCTCGGGCCGGCCGGGCAAGGTCGACCGGCGGGAGAGCGGCCTGCCCGGGATGCGGGTCGAGGCGGTGCGCGACGCGAAGACGGTCGCCGGCGCGACGACCGCGTCCGACGGATCCTTCCGCTTCGAGGGGCTGCGCCCCGGGTCGTACGACGTGAAGCTGCCCGCGTCCAACTTCGCCGCGCCCTACCAGGGCGTCTCCTGGCTCGGCCCGACCCTCGTCACACCGGCGATCATCGGGGCGTACCTGTGGATCTGGACCGGCTTCGCGATGGTGCTGATCGGCGCCGGACTGTCCACCCTGCCCCGGGACGCGCTGGAGGCGGCGCGGATGGACGGAGCGGGCGAGTGGCAGATCTTCCGCCGCATCACCGTCCCGCTGCTCGCGCCCGTGCTCACCGTGGTCTTCGTGACCCTGGTGATCAACGTGATGAAGGTCTTCGACCTCGTCTACATCATCGCCCCCGGACCCGTGCAGGAGGACGCCACCGTCCTCGCCACCCAGATGTGGCTGGTGTCCTTCGGCGGCGGCAACAACCAGGGCCTGGGCAGCGCGCTGGGCGTCCTCCTGCTGCTGCTCGTCATCCCCGCGATGGTCTTCAACGTCCGCCGTTTCCGAAGGAGTCAGCGATGAACGCGGTCAGGCGGGGCCTCGGCAACGGACTGGTGCAGGCCTTCCTGGTGGTGGTCGGCCTGCTCTGGCTGACCCCGCTGGCCGGACTGTTCCTGTCCTCGCTGAGGTCGGCCCAGGACACCGCCAAGGGCGGCTGGTGGACGGCACTGGCCAGCCCCGGGCAACTGTCCTTCGCCAACTACTCGACGCTGCTCGGGAACGCCGGGATGACCCGGGCCTTCTGGAACACGGTGCTGATCTCGGTACCGGCGACCGTCCTGGTGGTGGTTCTCGCGGCCCTGGCCGGATACGCCTTCGCCTGGCTGGACTTCCCGCTGCGGGAACCGCTCTTCCTGCTGGTGGTCGCCCTGCTGGTGGTGCCCGTCCAGATCGGACTGCTGCCGGTCGCCAAACTCTTCGGTCAGCTAGGCCTGTTCGGCACGATTCCCGGCGTCGTCCTCTTCCACGTGGCGTACGGCCTGCCGTTCGCGGTGTTCCTGCTGCGCAACTACTTCGCGGAGATGCCCAAGGAGATGCTGGAGGCGGCCCGGATGGACGGGGGCGGCGAGTGGCGGATCTTCACCCGGCTGGTGCTGCCGGTGGGACGGCCTGCGATCGCGAGCCTGGCCATCTTCCAGTTCCTGTGGGTCTGGAACGACATGCTGGTGGCGCTGCTCTTCGCCGACAGCTCCGCCCAGCCGCTGACCGTGGAACTCCAGTCGCAGATACGGCAGTTCGGCAGCAACATCGACGTGCTGGCGCCCGGGGCGTTCCTGTCCCTGATCGTGCCGGTGGTGGTGTTCTTCGCCTTCCAGCGGCACTTCGTGCAGGGCGTGATGGCGGGGTCGGTGAAGTGACGGGACCCGTGAGCGTCACGGCACCGGTGGGGTGAGAAGGGCGGCGGGGCCGGTGGCCCCGCCGCCCCGGTGCTCACGGCGAAGCCGGCGGATACAGCGACCGCGGCAGCCGCGAGGCCGCCGCCGCGTCCAGCAGCCACAGGGTGCGCTGCCTGCCCTGCGCGCCCGCCGCCGGCGCCTGGATCTCGCCCGCGCCCGACAGGGCGATGGCCGCGGCCTGCGCCTTGTCCTCGCCGGCTGCCAGCAGCCACACCTCGCGGGCCGCGCGGATCGCCGGCAGGGTCAGGCTGACCCGGGTCGGCGGCGGCTTGGGGGCGCCGTGCACCCCGACCACCGTGCGCTCGGTCTCCCGGACGGCGGGCAGCTCCGGGAAGAGCGAGGCCACGTGCGTGTCCGGGCCGACGCCCAGCATCAGCACGTCGAAGGTGGGCACCGAGCCGTGGTTCTCGGGACCCGCCGCCCGCGCCAGTTCCGCCGCGTACGCCTGCGCCGCCGCGTCCACGTCGCCGCCGTGGGGACCGTCCGAGGCGGGCATGGCGTGCACGCGCTTCGGATCCAGCGGTACGGAGTCCAGCAGGGCCTCGCGGGCCTGCGTCACATTGCGTTCCGGATCGCCCTCGGGCAGGAAGCGCTCGTCGCCCCACCACAGGTCGAGGCGGCCCCAGTCGATGGCGTCCCGGGCCGGCGCCGCAGCCAGCGCGGCGAGCAGGCCGTTGCCGTTGCGTCCGCCGGTCAGGACCACGGACGCCTCGCCCCGGGAGGCCTGGGCGTCCACGATCCGCGTGATCAGCCGGGCCGCGGCGGCCCGCGCCATCAGTTCCTTGTCGCGGTGCACGACCAGCTGCGGGGTGCTCACTTCGCCGCCGCCCTGCGCGCGGGAGCCTTCTTGGCGGCGGCCTTCTTCGCGGGCGCCTTCGCGGCCTCCCGAACCGGTTCCGCCACCGGCTCCTGCCCCGGCTCGGCCACCGCTTCCGGTGCGGCCTCCTGCTCCGGAACCGTCAGCCGCTCCACCCCGAACCGCAGCGCCGACGCGTAGGTGTCGTCCGGGTCGAGCCGGCGCAGCTCCTCCGCGATCAGCTCGGCCGTCTCGCGCCGCTTCAGCGCCACCGCGCGGTCCGGCTGCCCCTCGATGGAGAGGGTGGCCAGCGAACCGTCGGCACGGTCCAGGCTGATCGGGCCGTGGCTGGTGTCCATCCGGACCGCCGTGAGCCCCGGTCCGGACGACAGGGAACGCCTGACCGGCACGTCCAGCCGGTCCGCGAGCCACATCGCCAGCAGCTCACAGCTGGGGTTGAACTCCTCGCCCTCCACCTCGACGGCGTTGACCTCGCACACGACCTGGTCCAGGGCCGCCGCCAGCATCGAACGCCACGGCGTGATCCGGGTCCAGGACAGGTCCGTGTCTCCGGGCGTGTACGCGTCGGCGCGGGCCGACAGCTCCCGTACCGGCTGCTCGGCCGCGTAGGTGTCGGTGACCCGGCGCTGCGCGAGCGCGCCCAGCGGGTCCTTCGCCGGGTCCAGCGGGGCGTTCACCGGCCACCAGACGACGACCGGCGCGTCCGGCAGCAGCAGCGGCAGCACCACCGAGTCGGCGTGGTCGGACACCTCGCCGTACAGCCGCAGCACCACCGTCTCGCCGGTGCCCGCGTCCGCGCCGACCCGCACCTCGGCGTCCAGCCGGGACTGCGTGCGGTCGCGCGGGGTGCGCGAGACGCGCCTGATGACGACCAGCGTGCGCGAGGGGTGCTCGCGCGAGGCGTCGTTGGCGGCCTTCAGGGCGTCGTAGGCGTTCTCCTCGTCGGTGACGATGACGAGGGTCAGGACCATCCCGACGGCCGGCGTGCCGATGGCGCGACGGCCCTCCACCAGCGCCTTGTTGATCTTGCTGGCCGTGGTGTCCGTGAGGTCTATCTTCATGGCCGCCGCCAGCTCCGTCCGTCTCGTGCGAGCATCTCGTCGGCCTCCGCGGGACCCCAGGTGCCCGACGGGTACTGCGCGGGCCTGCCGTTGGTGTCCCAGTACTCCTCGATCGGGTCGAGGATCTTCCAGGACAGCTCGACCTCCTCGGTGCGCGGGAAGAGGTTGGCGTCGCCCAGCAGCACGTCCAGGATCAGCCGCTCGTACGCCTCCGGGCTGGACTCGGTGAACGACTCGCCATAGGCGAAGTCCATCGACACGTCCCGGATCTCCATCGAGGTGCCCGGCACCTTGGAGCCGAAGCGGACCGTGATGCCCTCGTCGGGCTGGACGCGGATGACGACCGCGTTGGAGCCCAGCTCCTCGGTGGCCGTGTGGTCGAAGGGGGAGTGCGGGGCGCGCTGGAAGACGACCGCGATCTCGGTGACCCGGCGGCCCAGCCGCTTGCCGGTGCGCAGGTAGAAGGGGACGCCCGCCCAGCGGCGGTTGTCGACCTCGACCTTGATGGCCGCGTAGGTGTCGGTCTTCGACTTGGCGTCGATGCCGTCCTCTTCGAGGTAGCCGATGACCTTCTCGCCGCCCTGCCAGCCCGCCGCGTACTGCCCGCGCACGCTGCTGGCGCCCAGGTCCTTCGGCAGCCGTACCGCGCCGAGCACCTTGGTCTTCTCCGCGGCCAGCGCGTCCGCGTCGAAGGAGGCAGGCTCCTCCATGGCGGTCAGCGCCATCAGCTGGAGCAGGTGGTTCTGGATGACGTCACGGGCGGCGCCGATGCCGTCGTAGTAGCCGGCCCGGCCGCCGATGCCGATGTCCTCGGCCATGGTGATCTGGACGTGGTCCACGAAGGACCGGTTCCAGATCGGCTCGAACATGGTGTTGGCGAAGCGCAGCGCCAGGATGTTCTGGACGGTCTCCTTGCCGAGGTAGTGGTCGATCCGGAACACCTGGTCCGGCTCGAACACCTCGTGCACGACCTTGTTCAGCTCCTCGGCCGACTTCAGGTCGTGGCCGAACGGCTTCTCGATGACCGCGCGCCGCCAGGAACCGCCCTCCTGGTCGGCCAGCCCGTGCTTCTTCAGCTGCTGGATGACGACCGGGAAGGAGCGCGGCGGCACGGAGAGGTAGAAGGCGAAGTTGCCGCCCGTGCCCTGTGCCTTGTCCAGCTCCTCGATGGTGGCACGCAGCCGCTCGAAGGCGTCGTCGTCGTCGAAGGTGCCCTGGACGAAGCGCATCCCCTGGATGAGCTGCTGCCAGACCTCCTCGCGGAACGGCGTGCGGGAGTGTTCCTTGACGGCGTCGTGGACCTCGGCGGCGAAGTCCTCGTTCTCCCACTCGCGGCGGGCGAAGCCGACCAGGGAGAAGCCCGGCGGCAGCAGACCCCGGTTGGCCAGGTCGTAGACGGCGGGCATCAGCTTCTTGCGCGAGAGGTCGCCGGTGACGCCGAAGATGACCAGGCCCGACGGCCCCGCGATACGCGGGAGCCGTCGGTCCGCCGGGTCACGCAGCGGGTTGCTGCTCGACAAAGTGTCAGCCCTCCGAGGGAGCGAGGCGCAACAGCTCCGCCTCGGTCGACTTGAGCAGGTCGGTCCAGGACGCCTCGAACTTCTCGACGCCCTCGTCCTCCAGGACCTGGACCACGTCGTCGTAGGAGATCCCGAGCTTCTCCAGCGCCTCGATGTCGGCGCGCGCCTGCTCGTAGGTGCCGGCGACGGTGTTGCCGGTGATCTGCCCGTGGTCCTCGGTGGCCTCCAGCGTGGCCTCCGGCATGGTGTTCACCGTGTTCGGCGCCACCAGGTCGGTGACGTACATGGTGTCCTGGTACGCCGGGTCCTTCACGCCGGTCGACGCCCACAGCGGACGCTGCTTGTTGGCGCCCGCGTTCTCCAGCGCGCTCCACCGGTCGGACGAGAAGACCTCCTCGTACGCCTGGTAGGCGAGCCGCGCGTTGGCCACGGCGGCCTTGCCGCGCAGCGCCTTGGCCTCGTCGGTGCCCAGCGCGTCCAGCCGCTTGTCGATCTCGGTGTCCACACGGGACACGAAGAACGACGCCACGGAGTGGATCTTGGACAGGTCCAGGCCCTTGGCCTGTGCCTTCTCCAGACCGGAGAGGTACGCGTCCATGACGGCCCGGTAGCGCTCCAGCGAGAAGATCAGCGTGACGTTGACGCTGATGCCGTTGCCGATGGTGTCGCTGATCGCCGGGATGCCCGCCATGGTGGCCGGGATCTTGATCAGGGTGTTCGGGCGGTCCACCAGCCAGGCCAGCTGCCTGGCCTCGGCGACGGTCGCCTTCTCGTTGTGCGCCAGGCGCGGGTCGACCTCGATGGAGACCCGGCCGTCCTGGCCGCCGGTGGCGTCGAAGACGGGACGCAGGATGTCGGCGGCGTCGCGGACGTCCGCCGTGGTGATCATGCGGATGGCCTCTTCGACCGTGACCTTGCGGGCGGCGAGGTCGGACAGCTGCTGGTCGTAGCCGTCGCCCTGGGAGATCGCCTTCTGGAAGATCGTCGGGTTGGTGGTGACGCCCACGACGTGCTGCTGGTCGATCAGCTCGGCGAGGTTGCCGGACGTGATCCGCTTGCGCGACAGGTCGTCCAGCCAGATCGCGACGCCTTCTTCGGAGAGGCGCTTGAGTGCGTCTGTCATGGAATTACATCTCCTACGGGTCGTATATGAGCGTCAGCGCTGGGCGGCGGCGAGGGATTCCCGGGCCTGGGCGGCCACGTTCTCCGCAGTGAAACCGAACTCGCCGAAGAGAACCTTGCCGTCGGCCGAAGCACCGAAGTGCTCCAGGGAAACGATGCGGCCGGCGTCCCCGACGTACTTGTGCCAGGTGAGGCCGATACCCGCCTCGACGGCGACCCGGGCCTTCACGGACGGCGGCAGCACCGAGTCCCGGTACCCCTGGTCCTGCTCGTCGAACCACTCCACGCACGGCATGGACACGACCCGGGTCGGCACCCCGTCGGCCTGCAGCCGCTCGCGCGCCTCGACGGCCACGTGGACCTCGGAGCCGGTGGCGATGAGGACGACCTCGGGCTCGCCGCCGTCGGCCTCGAACAGGACGTAACCGCCCTTGGCGGCGTCGTCGTTGGACTCGTACGTCGGCACGCCCTGCCGGGTCAGCGCCAGACCGTGCGGGGCCCCCTTGCCGAAGACCTTCGTGTAGCGCCCGAGGATCTCGCGCCAGGCGATCGCGGTCTCGTTGGCGTCGGCCGGGCGGACCACGTTCAGGCCCGGGATGGCGCGCAGCGAGGCGAGGTGCTCGACGGGCTGGTGGGTGGGGCCGTCCTCGCCCAGGCCGATGGAGTCGTGCGTCCACACGTACGTCACCGGCAGGTGCATCAGGGCCGACAGCCGCACGGCGTTGCGCATGTAGTCGGAGAACACCAGGAAGGTGCCGCCGTAGACGCGGGTGTTGCCGTGCAGCGCGATGCCGTTCATCTCCGCGGCCATGGAGTGCTCACGGATGCCGAAGTGGACCGTGCGGCCGTACGGGTTCGCCTCCGGCAGCGGGTTGTCCGCCGGGAGGAAGGAGCTGTCCTTGTCGATGGTGGTGTTGTTCGAGCCGGCCAGGTCGGCGGAGCCGCCCCACAGCTCCGGGACGACCGCGCCGAGCGCCTGCAGCACCTTGCCGGAGGCGGCACGGGTGGCGACGCCCTTGCCGGGCTCGAAGACCGGGAGCTTCTCCTCCCAGCCGGTGGGCAGCTCGCCCTTGGCGATCCGGTCGAACTCGGCGGCCCGCTCGGCGTTGCTCGCGCGCCACTCCTGGAACGACTTCTCCCATTCCTCCTTGGCCTGACGGCCCCGGTCGAGGGCCTCGCGGGTGTGCTTCAGCACCTCCTCGGCGACCTCGAAGGACTTCTCCGGGTCGAAGCCCAGGACGCGCTTGGTGGCCGCGACCTCGTCGTCGCCGAGCGCCGAGCCGTGCGCGGCCTCGGTGTTCTGCGCGTTCGGGGCCGGCCAGGCGATGATCGAGCGCATCGCGATGAACGACGGCCGGTCCGTGACCTGCTTGGCGGCCTCGATCGCGTTGTAGATGGCGTGCGGGTCGAGGTCGCCGTCCGGCTTCGGGGCGATCCGCTGCACATGCCAGCCGTAGGCCTCGTACCGCTTGACGGTGTCCTCGGAGACGGCCGTCTCGGTGTCGCCCTCGATCGAGATGTGGTTGTCGTCCCACAGCAGGATCAGGTTGCCCAGCTTCTGGTGGCCGGCCAGCGAGGACGCCTCGGCGGAGATGCCCTCCTGGAGGCAGCCGTCACCGGCGATCGCGAAGATGAAGTGGTCGAAGGGAGACTCGCCCTGCGGGGCCTCCGGGTCGAACAGACCGCGCTCGTAGCGGGCGGCCATCGCCATGCCCACCGCGTTGGCGACACCCTGGCCCAGCGGGCCGGTGGTGGTCTCGACGCCCTTGGTGTGCCCGTACTCCGGGTGGCCCGGGGTCTTCGAACCCCAGGTGCGGAAGGACTTGAGGTCGTCCAGCTCCAGGCCGAAACCGGCCAGGTAGAGCTGCGTGTAGAGGGTCAGGGACGAATGGCCGGCGGACAGGACGAAACGGTCCCGGCCCACCCACTGGGGGTCGGCGGGGTCGTGCCGCATCACCTTCTGGAAGAGGGTGTAGGCGGCCGGCGCCAGGCTCATCGCCGTACCAGGATGGCCGTTGCCGACCTTCTGTACGGCGTCGGCGGCCAGGACGCGAGCGGTGTCGACGGCCCGCTGGTCCAACTCGGTCCACTCGAGGTCTGTGGTGGTCGGCTTGGTGCTCACCCTGGGTCAGGGCTCCTCTCCACATGATCGAATACCGGTGTTTGGGCGCGCGCCCACCGGCTGCCGGTGCACTGGGTGCCCACCGGCCGCTGTCGAGCCTACCCCTGTGAGTACGTGCGTTTTTTCGAGCCATTCCAGACTGCCGGGCCTGTCGGCGCTCCGCCTCCCGGCCGGGCGGGACCCCGTTCGGCACATGAATACGGACCCGCTCATCTGACTGCTCAATCGAGCCCTCGTGCGACCGATGAGCACCCCCGCCGAACACGACCGGACCCCCGCGAAGATCGGGGTATGGGCAACGTCTAAAGTGGCGTGGTACGCGCGAGCCTTTACCGGTGCTTCACACGGGCGGCTTGCTGGGATGTCTCTGTCAGGGGTGTGCGTGACGGCCGTCGAATCCCGTCCATCCGGGGTACTCGGTGCGAGCGAGAGCCCGAGCCACCGGCCGTTCGGGGCCCGTGTCAAAGCTTTCGTGGCACTGACCAAGCCTCGGATCATCGAGCTGCTGCTGATCACCACCGTTCCGGTGATGTTCCTGGCGCAGCGGGGTGTGCCCGATCTGAAGCTGGTGCTGCTGACCTGCGTCGGCGGCTTCCTCTCCGCGGGCGGCGCCAACGCCCTGAACATGTACATCGACCGTGACATCGACGCGCTCATGGACCGCACCTCGCAGCGCCCGCTGGTCACCGGCATGGTCAGCCCGCGCGAGTGCCTCGCCTTCGGTGTCTCCCTCGCCGTCGTCTCGACGCTGCTGTTCGGTCTCACCGTCAACTGGCTGTCCGCCTGGCTCTCGCTCGGAGCGCTCCTTTTCTACGTCGTCGTCTACACGATGATCCTCAAGCGGCGTACCTCGCAGAACATCGTGTGGGGCGGCATCGCGGGCTGTCTGCCGGTGCTGATCGGCTGGTCCTCCGTCACCGACTCCATGTCGTGGGCGCCGGTCATCCTCTTCCTCGTCATGTTCTTCTGGACGCCGCCGCACTACTGGCCGCTGTCCATGAAGGTCAGGGAGGACTACGCGCGCGTGGGCGTGCCGATGCTCCCGGTCATCGCCTCCAACAAGGTGGTCGCCCGGCAGATCGTGATCTACAGCTGGGTGATGGTGGCCGTCTCGCTGCTGCTGACCCCGCTCGGCTACACCGGCTGGTTCTACACCCTGGTGGCCCTCGCGGCCGGCGGCTTCTGGCTGTGGGAGGCGCACGGCCTGCAGAACCGGGCGAAGGCCGAGGTGACCGGGGTGAAGCTGAAGGAGATGCGGCTGTTCCACTGGTCGATCACCTATGTGTCGATCCTCTTCGTCGCGGTCGCGGTGGACCCCTTCCTGCGGTAGGGGCCCGATTCCTGCCCCAGGGGTCTGAGGCAAGGGTCACGCGACCCGCACGTCGCCGTTCGATCTACCCGTCGGTAGCATCCTGGTCATGGCAGACACGCAGCAGGTTGACCCCAAGGCCGAGCGCAAGGTGGCGCGACTCGCCCGGCAGATCAGTGCCTTCTCCACCGCACACGGCGGTGCCGAGGGCCAGGTGGCCTACATCGGCGAGCGCGGCGCCCGGATCGTGCTCGTCGGCGAGGACGGCGGCTGGGGCGACCTGGTGGCACCGTCGTACGAGATCGCCGAGAGGGCCGTGGAGAAGTCCGGCATCACGGTCCACGAGGCCTTCGACGGTGAGTTCGCCGCCAAGGTGAGGACGGGCCCCTACGAGTGGACGCGGATGGCCGGGATCCAGCTGGGCGGCCCCGCCAACCCCTGATCCACCTGCCACGGCCTCTCCGCCGGGCAACAGCCGGCCGGTCGAGCAACACCTGACACCCGGTTCACCCGTTAGGCCCTCGGAAGGACGAGGTCCAGTCACGGGGAGTCCGGATGATCGAAACGCCGTCCCTGGTGGACCAGTACTGCCACGGCGTCCTGCGCACAGAGCTGGGCCTGGGCACCTTCGAGGCCCAGCTGGCCCGCACCGAGGGGCCGCCGGCGGCCGGCACCACGCTCTTCGACACCCAGACCGGGTTCGCCGTACGACGCTGGTGCCCGCCGCTGCTCGGTCTGGAGCCGCACTCGGCGCCCGCCCGCTATCTCGCCCGGCGCCGGGAGCTGGGCGTCCTCGAGGCGGGACGGCGGCTGCTGCGGGGCAGCGGTATCACCACCTACCTCGTCGACACCGGGCTCCCCGGTGACCTCACCGGTCCCGACGAGATGGCGTCCACCGGAGCCGCCGAGGCCCGGGAGATCGTCCGTCTCGAACTCCTCGCCGAGCAGGTCGCCGACACCTCCGGCACCGTCGAGTCCTTCCTCGCCAACCTCGCCGAGTCGGTGCACGGGGCCGCCGCGAACGCCGTCGCCTTCACCTCCGTCGCGGGCCTGCGGCACGGCCTGGCCCTCGCGCCGGAGCCGCCCGGGCCGGGAGAGGTGCGCGGCGCGGCGGGCCGCTGGCTGGCCGGCCGGAGGGTCGGCGGCGAGCTGAACGATCCGGTGCTGCTACGGCATCTGCTGTGGATCGCCGTCGCCTCGGGCCTGCCGCTCCAGCTGCACGCGGGGCTCGGCGAGCCGGGGGCCCGCATCGACCGCACCGACCCGGTGCTGCTGACCGACTTCGTACGGGCCACGGCCGGCCTCGGCACGGACCTCGTCCTGCTGCACGGCTACCCGTACCACCGCCACGCCGCCCATCTGGCCGGCGTCTTCCCGCACGTCTACGCCGACTCCGGTGCCGCCCTCGTGCGCACCGGCGCCCGCGCCGCGACGATCCTCGCCGAGATCCTGGAACTCGCCCCCTTCGGCAAGATCCTCTTCTCCAGCGGCGCCCATGGTTTGCCCGAACTCCATGTCGTGGCGGCCCGGCTGTTCCGTGAGTCCCTCGGCCGGGTGCTGGGCACCTGGGTCGCCGAGGGGGCGTGGTCGCTGACGGACGCCCAGCGGGTGGCCCGGATGCTGGCGGCGGGGAACGCGCACCGGGTGTACGGGCTCGCGGAGTGAGGCGCGGTTACGCGCGCGTGCCGACCGGCACCTCGGCCGAGGGGCCCGGGTCCGCGAGGTCCGCTGCCGTCCCGGGGCGCTCGCGCAGGGCCAGCAGCACCCGCAGCACCCAGATCCACATCACCGAGGAGCCCAGCATGTGCAGGGCGACCATGGCCCCGGGCAGGTGCGTGAAGTACTGGACGTAGCCGATGACGCCCTGGCCGAGCAGGACCAGGAACAGCTCCCGGGTGCGGGCCAGCGGAGCCCTGGGCGCGTCCACCGCCTTCAGCACGAACCACAGCGCGAAGGTCAGCGTCACCACGATCCAGGCGAGCACCGCGTGCAGCTTGGCCACCGTCTCCCAGTCGATCGGGATCCGCTCGACCTCGCTGGAGTCACCCGCGTGCGGTCCGGCCCCGGTCACCACCGTGCCGGCCGCGATGAGCAGCACCGAGGCGGCGACCAGGAACCACACCAACTGCTGGACCGCCTTGCCGACCGTCGGACGCGGCGCCCCGTCGCCCTCGCGGGTGCGCTGCCAGGTCACCGTGGCCACCGCGATCAGGGCCGAGGCGAGCAGGAAGTGCGCCGCGACGGTGTACGGGTTGAGGCCGACGAGGACCACGATGCCGCCGAGGATCGCGTTGCCCATCACGAGCCAGAACTGCGCCCAGCCCAGCCGGGTCAGGCCGCGCCGGTACGGCTTCTCCGACCGCGCCGCGATGATCGCCCAGCCGACGGCCGCGCACAGCACGTACGTCAGCATGCGATTGCCGAACTCGATGGCGCTGTGGTAGCTCAGCGCCCGCGTCGGAGTCAGCGAGCCGTCGGTGCACTCGGGCCAGGTCGGGCAGCCCAGGCCCGAGCCGGTCAGCCGGACGGCACCGCCGGTGACCACGATGACCACCGCCATGACGAGCGCGGCGAGGGCGGCCCGCCGGACGGTCCGGGGGTCCGGGGTCCAGCGGTCGGCGATGAAGGCGAGCGGGTTGCGCAGGGCCGCTACGGCGTCGGCGCGGGTCAGCTTAGGCACGCCCACCATCGTAGGCCGCCCGCTTGTGCATGCTTTCACGAGGGTCCCGCCCGGCAGGCGTCGGCCGGGTGTCACCCCGTCATGCCCGGCGTCGGCCGGGCGTCACTCCCAGCGGAAGAACCTCCCGGCCGCCGCCAGGGCGACGACCGCCCACCCGGCGAGGATCCCCAGGTCGCCCCAGGGCATCCCGGCCCCGTGCTGGAGCACGTTCCTGAGCCCGTCGGACAGCGCGGAGATCGGCAGCAGCCCGAGGACGTGCTGTCCGGTCGCCCCGAACCTGTCCAGCGGCACGATGACCCCGCCGCCGACGAGCAGCAGCAGGAAGACCAGGTTGGCGGCGGCCAGCGTCGCCTCCGCCTTCAGCGTGCCCGCCATCAGCAGGCCGAGCCCGGAGAAGGCGGCCGTACCGAGGACGAGCAGGAGCAGGACGGCGAGGGGGTCGCCGTGCGGGGACCAGCCCAGGGCGAGGGCGATCACCGTCAGCAGGATGACCTGGAGGACCTCGGTGACCAGGACCGACGCCGTCTTCGCCGCCATCAGGCCCCAGCGCGGCAGTGGTGAGGAGGCCAGCCTCTTCAGCACGCCGTAGCGGCGCTCGAAGCCGGTGGCGATGGCCTGCCCGGTGAACGCCGTCGACATCACGGCGAGGGCCAGGATGCCGGGGGCGAGGAAGTCGACGGCCTTGCCGGCGCCGGTGTCGACGATGTCGACGGAGCTGAAGAGCACCAGCAGCAGCGTGGGGATCACGACCGTCAGCAGCAGCTGCTCGCCGTTGCGCAGCAGCATCCTCGTCTCCAGCCCCGCCTGCGCCCCGATCATCCGGGGCAGGGGCGCGGCGCCCGGCTTGGGGGTGTAGGTACCCGCAGTGGTCACGAGCGCAGCTCCTTGCCGGTCAACTCCAGAAAGACGTCCTCCAGGGTGTGCCGTTCGACCGAGATGCGGTCGGGCATCACCCCGTGCTGGGCGCACCAGGAGGTCACGGTGGCCAGCAGTTGCGGATCGACCTTGCCGACCACCCGGTAGGAGCCCGGCGTCAGCTCGGCGGCCGTGCAGTCGGCCGGCAGCGCCTTGAGCAGGGAGCCGACGTCGAGGCCGGGACGGCCGGTGAAACGCAGGGTGTTCTCGGCGCCGCCCTTGCACAGCTCCTCGGGGGAGCCCTGGGCGATGACCCGGCCGGCGTCGATGATCGCCACGTCGTCGGCGAGCTGCTCGGCCTCCTCCATGTGGTGGGTGGTGAGGATCGCCGAGACGCCGTCGGCGCGCAGGTCCCTGACCAGGTCCCAGGTGGCCCGGCGGGCCTGCGGGTCGAGACCGGCCGTCGGTTCGTCCAGGAACACCAGCTCGGGGCGGCCCACCACGGCCATGGCGAGGGCGAGCCGCTGCTGCTGGCCGCCGGACAGCCGACGGTACGAGGTGCGGCCGCAACCGCCCAGCCCGAGTCGCTCGATCAGCGCGTCCACGTCCAGCGGGTGCGCGTGCAGCTTCGCCACGTGCCGCAGCATCTCGTCGGCCCGCGCTCCCGAGTACACGCCGCCGGACTGGAGCATCACCCCCACGCGCGGGCGCAGCTCGGCGGACTGGCGGACGGGATCGAGCCCCAGGACGCGCACCGACCCGGAGTCCGGCCGTCGGTACCCCTCGCAGGTCTCGATCGTCGTCGTCTTGCCCGCCCCGTTGGGGCCGAGGACAGCGGTCACACCCGCCTGGGCCACCAGGTCGAGGCCGTCCACCGCGGTCTTCGTGCCGTACCGCTTCACCAAGGCCTGGACCTGGACCACTGGCTCACTTCGCATGGGTCCAGAGTCTAGGGAGCCGCCGGGTCACTCAGTCGGCCGGGTGCCAGAACTCCTCCGCACGGGGACGGTGCAGCGGCAGCCAGCGCTCGGCGTAGGCCACCGCGTCGGCCACCGGGAACAGCCGGGTGTCGGCCGCGCCGACCTTCCCGCGCAGCACCGCCCGGTCCCGCTCGAAGTCGTGGCCCAGCTCGTCGAACCGCTCCGAGGTGATGGACACCTCGGTCACCGTCTCCCAGCCGCCGCCCGCGGCCGGCCGGCCCACCCGGACCAGGGGCGTCGGTATGCGGTACTCGGCCAGGTGGAAGCTGGTGCACGCGTCGTAGCCCGCGCCGAGCAGCAGGACCCGGGCGCCCAGCTTCTCCAGCCGGGCCAGCGGGCTGCGCTCGCCGAGCCGGCAGTCGCTCGCGTGGCCTTCGGTGATCTCCGCCGCGCGCGGGCCGAGGGCGGCGAAGGAGGTCTGCGGATGGGCGCTGCGCAGGGCACCCGGCCAGGTCCGCACGGTCTCCGGGACGACGCCGACCCCCCGGGAGGGCGTGAGAAGGGGGTCGTAACGGGGCATGGTGGCCCGGATGGTCTCCCACCACTGCTCGGGCACCGGCGGGTTCCCCCACACGGCCGGGTCGGAGAGGTCACCCGTCTGCGTGGGAACGACGAGCGTGCCGTACGGGCCGAGGGCGTCGAGGATGCCCTGGACGACCGCGACGGCGCCTCCGTTGACCCAGCCGAGGGAGCTGAGCGAGGTGTGCGCGAGGAGGATCTCGCCGGCCTCCACGCCCAGCGCGCGCAGCTGTGCGAAGACCGTGTCGCGGGTGACGAGAGGGCCGGTGGGAAGGGGGGTGGGCATGGTTCGCGAGTGTCCCGGAAGGCGGCTCGCGGCGCCACCCGTTCCGGCGGTCGCCGGCCACCGGGAAGATCGTTTCCGCAGGTCGGATTAGGTATGCCTAAGTGATGCAGCGCACCGCCCGGTGATCCCGACGCGGGTTGTCACGTGCTGAGGAATTACGCAACAATGGCGTTGTGAAAAACGTCGGCGAGGCTCGGGAGACCCCCACGGGGGCCCCTCAGGACGAACTCGCGACCGGTGAGCGCTCGACGCGCAACCGGGTCGCGCGCTCGATCCTGGACCACGGGCCGTCGACCGTCGCCGAGCTGGCCGGCCGGCTGGGACTGACCCAGGCGGCCGTACGCCGTCACCTGGACGCGCTCGTCTCGGACGACGTCGTCGAGGCGCGTGAACAGCGGGTGTACGGCACACGCACGCGTGGCCGTCCCGCCAAGGTCTTCGCGCTCACGGACTGCGGCCGTGACGCCTTCGACCAGTCCTACGACAAGCTCGCCGCCGACGCGTTGCGCTGGATCGCCGAGCGCGAGGGCGGGCAGGAGGCGGTCGTCGCCTTCGCCCGGGCCCGCATCGCCGCCCAGGCGCGCGCCTACCGCAAGGCCATCGAGGGGGTCGGCCCCGACCAGCGGGCCGAAGCCCTGGCCAAGGCCTTGAGTGTGGACGGGTACGCTGCTACGGCGCGCAGCGCACCGGTCGGCGAGCAGCTCTGCCAGCACCACTGCCCGGTCGCTCATGTCGCGGAGCAGTTCCCCCAGCTGTGCGAGGCGGAGACGGAGATCTTCGCCGAGCTGCTCGGAACGCACGTCCAGCGACTGGCGACCATCGCCCACGGCGACGGCGTCTGCACGACGTTCATCCCCAAGATTTCCACTGACGCATCTGCAAGCACGGCCGGGAGGAACCCCGCATGACTCTCCCCACGGAGACTGCCCACCCCGAACTCGAGGGCCTGGGCAAGTACGAATACGGCTGGGCCGACTCCGACGAGGCCGGTGCCTCTGCCAAGCGCGGTCTGAACGAGGACGTGGTCCGGGACATCTCGGCGAAGAAGAGCGAGCCGGAGTGGATGACCAAGCTCCGCCTCAAGGGTCTGCGCCTGTTCGAGAAGAAGCCCATGCCGAACTGGGGCTCGGACCTCTCGGGCATCGACTTCGACAACATCAAGTACTTCGTGCGCTCCACGGAGAAGCAGGCGGAGTCCTGGGAGGACCTGCCCGAGGACATCAAGAACACGTACGACAAGCTCGGCATCCCCGAGGCGGAGAAGCAGCGCCTCGTCGCGGGCGTCGCGGCCCAGTACGAGTCGGAGGTCGTCTACCACCAGATCCGCGAGGACCTGGAGGAGCAGGGCGTCATCTTCCTCGACACGGACACCGCGCTCAAGGAACACCCGGAGCTGTTCAAGGAGTACTTCGGCACCGTCATCCCGGTCGGTGACAACAAGTTCGCCTCGCTGAACACCGCCGTGTGGTCGGGCGGCTCCTTCATCTACGTCCCGCCGGGCGTCCACGTCGAGATCCCGCTCCAGGCGTACTTCCGCATCAACACGGAGAACATGGGCCAGTTCGAGCGGACCCTGATCATCGTCGACGAGGGTGCCTACGTGCACTACGTCGAGGGATGCACGGCCCCGATCTACAAGAGCGACTCGCTGCACTCCGCGGTCGTCGAGATCATCGTCAAGAAGAACGCCCGCTGCCGCTACACGACCATCCAGAACTGGTCGAACAACGTCTACAACCTGGTCACCAAGCGCGCCGTGGCGTACGAGGGCGCGACCATGGAGTGGATCGACGGCAACATCGGCTCCAAGGTGACGATGAAGTACCCGGCCGTCTACCTCATGGGCGAGCACGCCAAGGGCGAGACCCTGTCCATCGCCTTCGCGGGCGAGGGGCAGCACCAGGACGCCGGCTCCAAGATGGTCCACATGGCGCCGAACACGTCCTCCAACATCGTCTCCAAGTCGGTGGCGCGCGGTGGCGGCCGTACGTCCTACCGCGGTCTCGTCGAGATCGGCGAGGGCGCCCACGGCTCCAAGTCGAACGTGCTGTGCGACGCGCTGCTCGTCGACACCGTCTCCCGCTCCGACACCTACCCCTACGTGGACGTCCGCGAGGACGACGTGTCCATGGGCCACGAGGCGACCGTCTCCAAGGTCTCCGAGGACCAGCTCTTCTACCTGATGAGCCGTGGTCTGAGCGAGTTCGAGGCGATGGCGATGATCGTGCGCGGCTTCGTCGAGCCGATCGCCAAGGAACTGCCCATGGAGTACGCCCTCGAACTCAACCGGCTGATCGAGCTGCAGATGGAAGGCGCGGTCGGCTGAGACCCGCCCCGACAGCAGCGCAGCAATTTTCTGACGTAGGAAGAGAGCAGACCGACAGCCATGGCTGAGGCCCAGAACTCCCCCACCCTCAACTCCGTTCGGGCGGGGGGACCCCCACCGGTGGGCAGCACGACCGCCGGCCAGATCGCGGTGGCCGCCGAGTCGACCGTCGCCACCCGCATGAGCGCGCCCCCGTCGTTCGACGTGGCGGACTTCCCGGTCCCCCACGGCCGCGAGGAGGAGTGGCGGTTCACGCCGCTGGAGCGGCTGCGCGGGCTGCACGACGGCACCGCGGTCGCCACCGGCGACGGCGTGAACGTGGACGTCCAGGCCCCCGAGGGCGTCACGGTCGAGACCGTCGGCCGCGACGACGCCCGCCTCGGCCGGGCCGGCATCCCCGTGGACCGCGTCGCCGCCCAGGCGTACTCGGCGTTCGAGAAGGCCGGAGTGGTCACCGTCCCCAAGGAGACGGTGCTCACCGAGCCGATCCGGATCGCCGTGCACGGCCAGGGCGGGGTCGCCTACGGCCACCAGGTGATCGAGCTGGGAGCCTTCGCCGAGGCCGTCGTCGTCATCGACCACACCGGTGACGCCGTGCTCGCCGCCAACGTCGACTACGTCCTGGGCGACGGCGCCAAGCTCACCGTCGTCTCCGTCCAGGACTGGGACGACAAGGCCGTCCACGTCGGCCAGCACAACGCCCTGATCGGCCGGGACGCCACCTTCAAGTCGTTCGTGGTCACCTTCGGCGGTGACGTCGTACGCCTGCACCCGCGCGTCGCCTACGCCGGCACCGGCGGCGAGGCCGAGCTGTTCGGCCTGTACTTCACCGACGCCGGCCAGCACCAGGAGCACCGCCTCCTCGTCGACCACAACACCCCGCACTGCAAGTCCAACGTCATGTACAAGGGCGCGCTGCAGGGCGAGGAAGCGCACGCGGTGTGGATCGGCGACGTGCTCATCGAGGCCAAGGCCGAGGGCACGGACACCTACGAGATGAACCGCAACCTGGTCCTCACGGACGGCGCGCGCGTCGACTCGGTGCCGAACCTGGAGATCGAGACCGGCGAGATCGTCGGCGCCGGGCACGCCTCCGCCACCGGCCGCTTCGACGACGAGCAGCTCTTCTACCTGATGGCCCGCGGCATCCCGGAGCAGGAGGCCCGCCGCCTCGTCGTCCGCGGCTTCTTCGCCGGGCTGGTCCAGCAGATCGGCGTCACGGACATCGAGGAGCGCCTGATCGCCAAGATCGAGGAGGAGCTGGAGGCGTCGGTCGCATGAGCGGCGCATTCGTACGCGTCTGTGGGCTGAGCGAGCTGGAGGAGGACACCCCCAAGCGGGTGGAACTCGACGGCACGCCGGTCTCGGTCGTGAAGACCGAGGGGGAGGTGTTCGCCATCCACGACATCTGCTCGCACGCGAACGTCTCGCTCTCCGAGGGCGAGGTGGAAGACTGCCAGATCGAGTGCTGGCTGCACGGCTCCGCCTTCGACCTGCGCACCGGCAAGCCGTCCGGCCTCCCCGCGACGCGCCCCGTCCCCGTATACCCCGTACACATCGAAGGGGACGACGTTCTCGTCTCCCTCACCCAGGAGTCCTGAGGCACCCATGGCAACGCTTGAAATCCGAGACCTGCACGTCACCGTCGAGGCCGACAACGCCACGAAGGAGATCCTCAAGGGCGTCGACCTCACCGTGAAGCAGGGCGAGACGCACGCCATCATGGGCCCCAACGGCTCCGGCAAGTCGACCCTCGCCTACTCGCTCGCGGGCCACCCGAAGTACACGATCACCGGCGGCACCGTGCTGCTCGACGGCGAGGACGTCCTGGAGATGTCCGTCGACGAGCGCGCCCGCGCGGGCCTGTTCCTGGCGATGCAGTACCCCGTCGAGGTCCCCGGCGTCTCCGTCTCCAACTTCCTCCGTACGTCCGCCACCGCCATCCGCGGCGAGGCCCCCAAGCTGCGCACCTGGGTGAAGGAGGTCAAGGAGGCCATGGAGCGCCTCAACATGGACCCGTCCTTCGCCGAGCGCAACGTCAACGAGGGCTTCTCCGGCGGTGAGAAGAAGCGCCACGAGATCCTCCAGCTCGAACTGCTCAAGCCGAAGATCGCGATCCTCGACGAGACCGACTCCGGCCTCGACGTCGACGCCCTTCGCATCGTCTCCGAGGGCGTCAACCGCGTCCGCGAGTCCGGCGAGGTCGGCACCCTGCTGATCACGCACTACACGCGCATCCTGCGCTACATCAAGCCCGACCACGTCCACGTGTTCGCCGGTGGCCGCATCGTCGAGTCCGGCGGCCCGGAGCTGGCCGACAAGCTGGAGAACGAGGGCTACGAGGCTTACACCAAGCAGGACGCGGTCCACACGAAGGGTGGCGCATCCGAGTGACACAGCTGCCGGGCCTCCTCGACACCGAGGCGCTCCGCAAAGACTTCCCCATCCTGGACCGAGTGATCCACGACGGCAAGAAGCTCGTGTACCTGGACAACGCGGCGACGTCGCAGAAGCCGCGCCAGGTGCTGGACGCCCTGAGCGAGTACTACGAGCGCTACAACGCCAACGTCCACCGCGGTGTGCATGTGCTCGCCGAGGAGGCCACGGCGCTGTACGAGGGCGCGCGTGACAAGGTCGCCGAGTTCATCAACGCGCCCAGCCGCGACGAGGTGATCTTCACCAAGAACGCCTCCGAGTCGCTCAACCTCGTGGCGAACATGCTGGGCTGGGCCGACGAGCCCTACCGGGTGGACCACGAGACCGAGATCGTCATCACGGAGATGGAGCACCACTCCAACATCGTGCCCTGGCAGCTGCTGGCGCAGCGCACGGGCGCGAAGCTGAAGTGGTTCGGCCTGACCGACGACGGCCGCCTGGACCTGTCCAGCATCGACGAGGTCATCACCGAGAAGACGAAGATCGTCTCCTTCGTGCTGGTCTCCAACATCCTGGGCACGGTCAACCCGGTCGAGGCGATAGTCCGCCGCGCCCAGGAGGTCGGCGCGCTGGTCTGCGTCGACGCCTCCCAGGCGGCCCCCCACATGCCGCTGGACGTCCAGGCGCTCCAGGCCGACTTCGTCGCCTTCACCGGCCACAAGATGTGCGGCCCGACCGGCATCGGCGTCCTGTGGGGCCGTCAGGAACTGCTGGAGGACCTTCCGCCCTTCCTCGGCGGCGGCGAGATGATCGAGACGGTGTCGATGCACTCGTCGACGTACGCCCCGGCGCCGCACAAGTTCGAGGCGGGCACCCCGCCGATCGCGCAGGCGGTCGGTCTCGGCGCGGCGATCGACTACCTCACCTCGATCGGCATGGACAAGATCCTCGCCCACGAGCACGCGCTCACCGAGTACGCGGTGCGCAGGCTCGGCGAGGTCCCCGACCTGCGGATCATCGGCCCCACCACGGCCGAGGACCGGGGTGCGGCGATCTCCTTCACGCTGGGCGACATCCACCCGCACGACGTGGGCCAGGTCCTCGACGAGCAGGGCATCGCCGTCCGGGTCGGCCACCACTGCGCCCGTCCGGTCTGCCTGCGCTACGGAATTCCTGCGACCACGCGAGCGTCGTTCTATCTGTACTCCACGCCGGCCGAGATCGACGCTCTGGTCGACGGACTGGAGCACGTTCGGAACTTCTTCGGCTGAAGGGCTGGTCGTGAAGCTTGATTCGATGTACCAGGAAGTCATCCTGGACCACTACAAGAACCCGCACGGGCGTGGTCTGCGCGATGGCGACGCCGAGGTGCACCACGTCAACCCCACGTGCGGTGACGAGATCACCCTGCGCGTGAAGTACGACGGCACGAGGATCGAGGACGTCTCGTACGAGGGCCAGGGCTGCTCCATCAGCCAGGCCTCGGCCTCCGTACTCAACGAGCTGCTGGTCGGCAAGGACCTCGCCGAGGGGCAGAAGATCCAGGAGACCTTCCTGGAGCTGATGCAGTCCAAGGGCCGGATCGAGCCCGACGACGCGATGGAGGAGGTCCTGGAGGACGCCGTCGCGTTCGCCGGTGTCTCCAAGTACCCCGCCCGGGTCAAGTGCGCCCTCCTGAGCTGGATGGCGTGGAAGGACGCGACGGCCCAGGCGCTGGGTGGCGCGGCCGACGCCGAAAGGAAGACGGCATGAGCGAGACCGCTGAGATGAAGCCGGCCACGGAGGAGGAACTCCGCGAGGCGCTGTACGACGTCGTCGACCCCGAGCTGGGCATCGACGTCGTCAACCTGGGCCTGATCTACGGCATCCACATCGACGACGCGAACATCGCCACCGTCGACATGACCCTGACCTCTGCGGCCTGCCCGCTGACCGATGTCATCGAGGACCAGGCCAAGTCCGCCACGGACGGCCTCGTCAACGAGCTGCGCATCAACTGGGTCTGGATGCCGCCGTGGGGCCCCGACAAGATCACGGACGACGGCCGTGAGCAGCTCAGGGCGCTCGGCTTCAACGTCTGAGACCCCCGCACACGAAAGCGGCGGCACCCGGCCCGGGTGCCGCCGCTTCGTCGTGCGTCTCAGCTCAGCCCGTCCACGAGCCGGAAGAAGAAGTCCTGCCGGTTGGCCGTGTTGTAGCCGTACGGGTCCAGGCGCAGCTGGAAGTTCTGGTGGCGCAGGGCGTAGTTCGGGTAGTTCACCGACTGGAACATGACGTCGTCGGAGAACGGCGACGTCTGCGGGCAGAAGGTGGCGTCCTGCTTGAACAGGCTGCTGCCGTCGTAGCTCTCGGCGCGCAGCACGAAGTTCTGGTGGCGCAGATACAGCCCGTCATGTGTGGCGAAGGAGTAACAGGACGGATTCCACAGGCCTTTGACCAAGTTGAACGTGGAGTCCTGGCGGGACTCGGAGCCGTGGGGCGGGTCGAGCTTCACATAGCTGCCGCTCACGTGCCAGTAGCGGTCGGGGTAGTTGACCGAGTCGACCGACCTCCAGGTGGCGGAGGGCTTGGAGCCGGTGGAACCTCCCTGCGGGGCCGGGGACTTGGAGGGCTCGGCCGAGGCGGTCGGCGTGGCCGCCGGCTTGTCCTCGCTCGGGGACGGCGAGGGCGTGGGCGTGGCCGACGGCAGGCCGGTGTTCTTCGCCGACTTCGTGGTCGAACCCGACGAGGGAGAGGCGAAGGAGAGCAGTCCGGGGCCGTTGTCCGTAGTGGCGCCGGAGGACCCCGGGGAGGCCGTCTGCCGTACCGGCGCCTGCTGGTTCACGGCGATCGCCGTGACACAGGCGACGACCGTGGCCACGGCCAGTCCGCCGGCCAGCCAGAGTCTTCGGGTGCCCGGCGCGCGGGACGTGTCGGGGGCCCAGCCGTTCTCCCAGGGGTCGTTCCGCGGGGGCTGGGGTGTGCTTTCGTGCATGCGCTGTTCCTCCAGCGGCGCCCAGGGCGGCGGCCGGGGATGTGAGGGTGGGGTGGGTGGGGGGTGAAGCGATGGTGGAGCCGAGGGCTGCACACTAGTGGAGTCGAGGGGTCCCCGGGAGGCGTTTCAGCTAGCGGTTTCTATGAATGTGAAACATTCTCATGTGACGCATGGCCACAACTGTGCGCGAAGTGGTCCCATTTGGCGTCCGCCGTACCAGCGCGTGAGGGCCTCCCGCTGTGTACGCTCGTACATATGGGATACCTGTTGCTCGCCGCGGCCATAGCCGCCGAGGTGGCCGCCACGACGGCGATGAAGTACAGCGAGGGGTTCAGCCGGCCGGGACCCACGCTGCTGACGGCCCTGGGGTATGTCGTCTCCTTCCTGCTGCTCGCCCAGACCCTGAAGAGCGTTCAGATCGGCACGGCCTACGCGATCTGGGCCGGGGTGGGCACGGCGGTCGTCGCGGTGATCGGCCTGCTGCTGTTCGGCGAGGGACTGAACCCGGCGAAGGTCGCCGGCCTCGTCCTCATCGTCGGGGGAGTGGTGGTGCTGAACCTGGGCGGGGCCCACTGATGCCCCGGCGGTACGACCCCGAGCGGCGGCAGCGGATCATCGACGCCGCCATCCGGGTGGTCGGCGACAAGGGCATCGCGGGTCTGACCCACCGCTCGGCGGCCGCGGCGGCCGATGTGCCGCTGGGCTCCACGACGTACCACTTCGCCACCCTCGACGAGCTGTTGGTCGCCGCCCTGCGCCAGGCGAGCGAGGGCTTCGGCAAGGTGCTGGCCGAGCTGCTGCCCGAGGGCGGCCGGGGTGACCTCGCGACGGACCTCGCCCGGGCGCTGGGGGAGTGGCTGGACGGTGACCGCACCGGCGCCGAGCTGGAGTACGAGCTGTATCTCGCGGCGCTTCGGCGCCCCGCGCTGCGTCCCGTCGCGGCCGAGTGGACCGAGGAGACGGCGCTGCGGCTGGCCGGGCGCACGGACCCGGTCACGGCACGCGCGCTGCTCGCGCTGATGGACGGGATCTGCCTCCAGGTGCTGCTGACGGGCGCTTCCTACGACGAGGAGTACGCGCGCGAGCTGCTGGCCCGGCTGATCCCCTGAACCACCGCCCGGCAGGTGAGACGCGGTTCGCCCTCACGACCCCGCTCACGTTAGGTTTTCCCCCATGACCGAGTCTGCTTCCCGTACCACCGGCGCCGTCGCCGCCGGCCTTGCCACCATCGCCTCCGACGGCACCGTTCTCGACACCTGGTTCCCGGCGCCCGAGCTGGTCGAGGCGCCGGGGCCGGCCGGCACCGAGCGGCTGACCGCCGAGCGGGCGGCCGGGCTGCTGGGCGGCGGCGCGACCGCGGCGACCGGCCCGGACGCCCGCCGCGGTGTCGAGGTGGTGGCGGTCCGCACGGTCATCGCCTCCCTGGACGAGAAGCCGATCGACGCGCACGACGTCTATCTGCGGCTGCACCTGCTCTCGCACCGCCTGGTCAAGCCGCACGGCCAGAGCCTGGACGGCATCTTCGGCCACCTCGCCAACGTCGCCTGGACCTCGCTCGGCCCGGTCGCCGTCGACGACGTGGAGAAGGTGCGGCTGAACGCCCGCGCCGAGGGCCTGCACCTCCAGGTCACCTCCGTCGACAAGTTCCCGCGCATGACGGACTACGTGGCCCCGAAGGGCGTCCGCATCGCCGACGCCGACCGGGTCCGCCTGGGCGCGCACCTCGCCGAGGGCACCACGGTCATGCACGAGGGCTTCGTCAACTTCAACGCCGGCACGCTCGGCACCTCCATGGTCGAGGGCCGGATCTCGGCGGGCGTGGTGGTCGGCGACGGCTCGGACATCGGCGGCGGCGCCTCCACGATGGGCACGCTCTCCGGCGGCGGCAACGTCCGCATCACCATCGGTGAGCGCTGCCTGATCGGCGCCGAGGCGGGCGTGGGCATCGCCCTGGGCGACGAGTGCGTGGTCGAGGCGGGCCTCTACGTCACCGCCGGCACCCGCGTCACCATGCCCGACGGCCAGATCGTCAAGGCCCGCGAACTCAACGGCGCCTCCCACATCCTGTTCCGCCGCAACTCGGTCACCGGCACGGTCGAGGCCCGGCCGAACAACGCGGTCTGGGGCGGACTGAACGACATCCTGCACAGCCACAACTGACGTACGGCGGCCGGGTCACCCGTCCGGACCTGCCGGACTGGGCACGGGGTGGGGTCGGCACGAGGCTGGAGGCCGAGCCCATGGGCGGCCGGACGGTGAACCCGGCGCGGCCGCGCCCCGCCGGGCCCCGGCCTCCAGGAGCGTGATGAGCGTGGCCCGCAACCGCCGTCTGATCCTCAGCCCGCCCCCCGAGGTCTGGCGCCTGCTGTCCGACGGCCACCGCTACGGGGAGTGGGTGACGGGAACCCAGCGGGTCCTCGACGCGGACCCGCACTGGCCGGACGTGGGCGCCCGCCTGAAAGTCCGGGTCGGCGCCGGCCCGCTGACCCTCGACGACACCTGCGTCGTCCGTGTCTGCGAACCGCAGCGCCGTCTGGAGCTGGAGGCGAAGGCGGATCCCTTCGGCGCCGCCCGCATCGCCATGAAGCTGATCCCCTGGGGCGAGAACACCCTGCTCATTCTGCAAAGCTAAGGGGGCCGTCGACATCCAGGAACAGCAAGGGGCGGCTCACGGGAACAACGTACGGCAGCAGGGTCACGACCCGCTGAGCAGATCCTCGTACAGCCCGCGCAGTCGGCCGACCGTTTCCGGGCCTGCCGCCCGCAGCGGTGCGCGGACCGGGCCCGCGGGCAGTCGCAGGGCGTTGAGCAGGCCCTTGACGGTGACGGTGCCGGGCAGGTCGGCCGCGGTCATCGCCTCGACGAGCGGCGTGGCGCGGCGCTGGAGGCGGGCGGACACGGCGGTGTCGCCCGCCTCGAACGTGTCCAGGATGTCCCGGACCAGGCCCGGGACGACATTGGCGACCGTGCTGACGCAGCCGGCCGCCCCGACCGCGTACAGGGCGAGGATGTGCTCGTCGCAGCCGGCGTAGTACGCCAGGCCGGTGCGCTCCAGCACCTTCTGGGTGCCGAGGAAGTCGTAGGAGCAGTCCTTCACGGCCACGATCCCGGGATGGTCCGCGAGCCGGATCATGGTCTCCGGTTCGATGCGGGTGCCGGTGCGGCCCGGGATGTCGTACAGCATCACCGGCAGGCCGGCGGCGTCCGCGACCTCGCGGAAGTGCGCCTCCACCGCGTCCTGCGGCGGCCGGCTGTAGTACGGCGTCACCACCAGCACACCGTCGGCGCCGGCCTTCCCGGCCGCCAGGGCAAGCTCGACGGTGTGCCGGGTGTCCGCGGTGCCCACTCCCGCCAGCAGGCGGGCCCGGTCGCCGACCGCGTCCCGGACGGCCGCGATCAGTTCCGTCTTCTCCGCGTCCGTCGTGGTGGGCGACTCGCCGGTGGTGCCGTTGAGCACCAGTCCGTCGCAGCCCTCCGTCACGAGCCGGTCCGCGAGCCGCCCGGCTCCGTCGAGGTCCAGCGCCCCCGACTCGGTGAAGGGGGTGACCATCGCGCAGAGGGTGCGGCCGAAGGGGCGTGAGGGGTTCGTCATGAGGGTAGTCTCGGCGGCAGGTGAGTGAAGCTCCACTTAATTCTTCTATGAGGTATTGATAAGTATCACTGCGATATGTGAGGGTGGGCCGATCAGGCCCTATGTCCAACCCGGTCGTTCATGGGTCACCATGGGTGAAGGTCACCGAACGCAGTCATGGGAGGCACCATGAAGCTCGGCAAGGCACTGGCCACCGGCGTCGCCGAGGAGCGGCCGCTCGCCCACCAGGAAGAACCCGTCCTCCACGAGGAGACCACCGAACCGTCCGAGGCCGCCGCCGCATCCGTGCCCGTGGCCGCGCCCGCTCCCGAAGAGGTCCCGGCCGCCCGATGAGGCTGCGGCTCCCGGCCGAACGCCCCACGGAGCCGCCGACCGGATACAAGATCGCCCACCCGGTGCTGTCCCAGGACGGCACCCGGGCCGGGTTCACCGGTGTGTCGCTGGGCGGCGCGCTGCCGTACAAGGTCGTGGACGACGCGTCCTGCGTCTACGGCCGAAGGCACCGCCCGCCCGCGCGGCTGTGCGACTGCGGTTTCCACTGCGTGCACGACCGCGCGGCCGCCGAGGCCCTGCTGTGCACCGCGGAACACCGGGCGGCGGCCCTGCTCGACGTCCGCGTCCTCGGCGCCTACATCCGCTTCGAACGCGGCTTCCGCTACGCCCGGCAGCGGGTGCGGACCGCGACCGTCGGCCCCTGCGCCTGCGGCGCCGTCCCGGTCGCGCTCGCCGACGCGGGCTGGGGCCGGCCCGGCTGGCAGGCCCTGTCCCCCGCCTGCGCGGGCTGCCTGCGCGGTCGTACGTCCCTCTCGCTCGCCGGATTCGCCCGGCTGGCCGGGGACGGCCTGAGGGTGGTCGCGCGCGGCGGCGCCGGCACGGCGCCACTGGAGCAGGCCGGGTCCGAGGGGCTCGGCGTGCCCGAACTCGTCGCGGAGGCGGCGTTGTTGCAGGCCCGCCTCGACTGGTTCCAGACCCAGCTGGGCCGTCTCGGTGAACGCGGATCCCAAGGGGGCGATCAGGGCTAACGGCCGACGGCCGGGGTACCCGGATGGTCCGGACCGAGAGGACCGAGAGGAGGCCGGACACCGTGACCGGGACCACGGACGTACGGCCCAGGGCCGGCGAGCACCCCTCCACGGGCGAACTCGTCGGACGGGCCACCGAACAGCTTTCCCGTCTCCTGCGGCAGGAAGTGACCCTGGCCAAGGAGGAGTTGGCGGACAAGGGGCGGCGCGCCGGCCGCGGCGGCGGACTGCTGGGCGCCGCGGGCGCCGTCGGATACGTCGGCCTGATCACCCTGGCCGGCGCGGCCACCGCCGCCCTCTCCCTGGCGCTGCCCGTGTGGGCGGCGGCGCTCGTCGTCGCGGTGGTGTTCTTCACCGTGGCCGCGATCCTGGCCGCGACCGGACGCGCCCAGTTGCGCCACGCCGCTCCGCCGGCACCCGAGGAGACCCTCCACAGCGTCAGGGCCGATGTCGACGAGATCAGGGAAAGGGCACACCGATGACGCACAGGACCCCGCACGGCCGGGGCGCCAAGGGCCCCACCGAGCTGCGAGAACAGATCGAACAGACCAGGCACCAGCTCGGCGACACCATCGAGGAGCTGGTGGCGAAGGTGGACGTGAAGGGCCGCGCCTCGGCGCGCGCCGCCGACCTCAGGGACAAGGCGGGCGCGATGACCGTGCAGCTGCGCAGCAGCGCCGCGCTGGCCGGGCACGCCGCCCAGGAGCGGGCGGTCAAGGCCGGACACACCGTCCAGGAACGTGCCCTCAAGGCGGGTCACACCGTCCAGGAGCGGGCGGGCCGCGGCGGCCACGCCCTCCAGGAGACGGCCGGGCACGCGGGTCACACCGTGGAGCGCGGTGTCCCGGTGCGGGTGCGCGCGGTGGTCCAGGCCGGGATGCGGCATCCGCGGCTGGTGCTGATCGCCGGTGTGGCCGGCGCGGCCCTCGCGGCGGGCGTGCTGTGGCGCAAGGGCGGCACCGAGGCCTGACCGGCGTCCGAGGGCGCCGTCCGCGGGCCGCGCCCGAGGCCAGGCGCCCCCCGCCCGTGGCGAGAGCGCCTGGCGGGACTGGCTGGACGGGGCGTCCAGCCAGTCCCGAGCGGCTCGCCCGGCCGCGCTACGGACGGAACCGCAGCACCTGCGGGTCGTGGTCGCTGATCTGGTCGTTGAACTCCGCGTTGATGTGCACGCTGTCGTACCGGAAGTCGCAGCCGCGCCGGATCGCGGGGCTGATCAGGATCTGGTCGAGGACCTGCTCGTTGCCCTGGTAGTCGTAGGTGTACCGCTCGCTCCTGGGCAGCGACTTGATCGCCGACCACAGCTCGCCGTCGCCCTCGAGGATCTTCGCGGTGCCGGAGAACTCGAAGTCGTTCATGTCGCCGAGCGCGACGACGTCCGCGTTCCGCTGGACGGCCAGGATGTTCTTCACGAAGGCGTTCACCTCCGTCGCCTGGGCGTGACGCTGGACCTCGGAGCCGCGCGTCGGCGGCTGGTACTGCGAGGTCAGCCCCTGATCACCGCCCTTGGAGATCAGGTGGTTGGCGATCACGAACACCGTCCGGCCACGGAAGACGAACTGGCCGACCAGCGGCTTGCGGCTGTTCGTCCAGGCCGCGTTCGCCGGGTCGATCCGGCCCGGGGAGACCGTCAGCTCCGCCTTGCCGTGCACCCCGGTGACACCAACAGCGGTGGTGGAGTCGCCGCCCGGGCGGTCCACGAAGGACACCCGCTGCGGGTTGAACAGGAACACCTGGCGGATGTTGCCGCCGGGCTCGCCGCCGTCCTGGTCGTTGACCGGGTTGATCGAACGCCAGTCGTACTTCGGGCCGCCCGCCGCGACGATCGCGTCGATCAGCTTGTTCACCGTGACGCTCGCGTCGACCGTGCCGTCGTCGGTGGCACCGTCGTTGTCCTGGATCTCCTCCAGGGACACGATGTCGGGCGACTGCAGGTTGTTCACGATCGCGGCCGCGTGGTGGTCGAAGGTGGCGTCCGACGGGTCGAGGTTCTCGACGTTGTACGTCGCCACCGCCAGCTCGCCGTGCGACTGCTTGCGGGTCGTCTCGCGCTGCAGGCCGCCGCTCTTCAGCGTGCCGAGCCGGCTCGCGACCAGGGTGTAGCCGCCGAACTGGTTGTAGTCCAGCGGACCCGTGGTGGCGCCCTCCAGGGTGTCGCCGACGTTCGCCTTGGGGAAGTCGGCGGCCGGGCCGAGCGACTGGACCTGGAGGCGGCCGGTGTTCTGGGAGTCGTAGGAGCCGTAGACCGTGCCGCCTCGGCGGTTGCGGTGCTCCCACGGCTTCACCGTGACCCACAGCTCGCTGTACGGGTCGGTGCGCGTGACCACGCGGGTGTCGGCGACCTGGACGTTCATGCCCTCCAGGGACTCGTAGTAGTCCAGGGCGTACTTCTTCGGCTGCAGCGTCAGACCGTTGACGGAGCCGTTCGCGGCCGGGTCACCGCTCGGCGCGTACGCGTCCGGTACGGAGTCCTCGTCGATGACGACCGGCGCCGGGACCGGGTTGCCGCTGGAGACCGTGGTGACCACCGGCTTGGTGATCTCCGTGACCGACTGCTCGCCGGACGAGGCGCCGCCCGGCACGTACTCGGAGACCGTGCCGGTGACCGTGACGGAGTCGCCGACGGCCACCTTCGGCGCGGAGCCGGTGAACACGAACACGCCCTCGCTGGTGGCCGGATCGTCGTCCGGGGTCGGATCCTGGAGCCAGAAACCTCTGGACGAGCCGTAGGCGCGCGTGGCCGTGACGACACCGGGCACGTCCATGACCTTCTGGCCCGCGTACGGCGATATCCGGGTCGTGCCCTGGATGTCGTGGATGCGCACCGAGTCGGCGTGCGCGGGGGAGGTGAGGACGACGGCGGACGCCGCGCTGCAGACGGCGGCGACGGTGAGCGCGGCGAGGCGCGCGGAAGACCTGCTCGGCAAGGGATTCCCTCCGGAAACATGCGTGAGCGCCGGGACGAGGGTGGAACGGGAGCGTGCCGGGCCGGTAGCCCTCCGTGACACGCGTAGAGCCGAGTGAACAGTTGTCCCCCCAACTTCTACGCGCGTCAATCTCCTGCCTGTGCACGGGAGTTGTCAAGGTTTCGGCCATGTGCGAGGGCCGGCGGCGACAGGAACCGGGTGGCATGGGTGGAAATCCGTCTAGGCTGAGCGGCTGAGTCCTTTCACGGTCCGAGGAGAACCAGTCGATGTCAGACAGCTCCCCCCTGCCGCCGGTGCGGCTGCATCCCGAAGCGGAGCTGGCGCGCGCCGCGCTGTCCACGCCGTTGCTCTCCCGGGCCGCCCGGCTCGCCCGCTGGGCCGGACCCGGCACCCGCGTCGACTCCGGCGGCCAGCTGGTCGAGGAACAGCTGCCGGCCGCCGCCGAACTGCTCGGACTGAGCGGCGAGGACGCCGCCGCGCACATCGGCGAGGCCTGGCGGGTCGCCGTGGACGCCGGCCTGGTCGAGATCACCGACGCGGAGGCCGGGACCGTCGCCGCCGGGGAGGAACTCGCGCTGCTCACCGCCGGCTCACCGCGCGACGTGCTCGCGGTCTGGCTGTCCGGTCTGGAGACCGTGATCGCGGACGCCACCGTTCCCGACCTCGACGGACTGGTCGACGCCCTGGACGAGGGCGGCGAGGTCGATTTCTCGTCACTCGGCTGGAACCCCGAGGCGGAGGCCGAGTTCCTCGACGGCGTCCTCGGCAACCTCTACCTCCTGACCGTGAGTGAGGACGGCCCCGGCGACGGTCCGGTCCCGCTGCCCGCCCTCGCCGCCTCGATGATCGTCCCCAGCGACATGGGTGAGCCCACCAACGACGTCCTGGAGAAGGTCTCCGACGCGATGATGCGCCTGGACGACCAGTTCCGGATGCTGGAGCCCGCCGGGATCGTCGAGTACCGGCCCGTCGACGAGGCGCTCATGGCCGACACCGACGAGGAGCCCGCCGCGCCGGTCGACGAGACCGACGTCGCCCGCTACGGCATGGTCCGGCTCACCCCGCTCGGCGCCTACGGGCTGCGGGCGCGCCTGCTGGAGGCCGGCCTGCGGGCGCCCGCGGTCGGTGAACTCGCGGACAAGGGCGCCGACGTGCTGCTCGACGGCACCTCGGGCTTCCCGCCCGCCGCCGCCCAGGCGGAGACCGAGCAGTGGCTGGCCCGCCGCGAACCCCTCGCCGCCGCCCGCGAGTTGCTCGCCGCCGCCCGCGGCACGGACACCGGCGGCCCCCTGCGCCGCCTGCGCTGCCAGCAGGCCCTCTCCCTGGTCGGCGCGGAGGCGGAACCCGCCCTGCGCGAGGTCCTCGACGACCCCGAACTCGGCGGCCTGGCCCGCGTCTGGCTGAGCGAGCGCGGCGCCGCCGACGTGCCGGCGCCCTCGCAGGAACTGGTCTTCTGGCTCACCGTCGACACCGTCGCCGCCCAACTCGCCGCCGAGGGCAACTCGGAGGAACTCCAGGCCCTGGTGGAGGGACTCGCCCGGCAGCACGGCGGCTTCTTCGCGACGGCCTGGCGGGTGGAGCACCCGGCCACCGCCGACGTGCTGGAGGCGATGGGCCGGCTGCACCCGGACAAGAAGGTGGCCAAGGAGGCCCGCAAGGCGGCGTTCAAGGCGCGTTCGCAGCAGGCGGGGTGACGGCGGGCGGACCCTCCGGGAGGAGGCCTCCCGCTTGCCGCGAGGACAACTGACATCTAACATTTCAGCCGTGGAGGCCCTACGACCCGTCCAGCGCACCCTCCTCAGGGACCGTGCCTACGAAGCCATCCGGGACGCCATCGTGGCCGGGGAGATCGAGCCCGGCGCGGTGGTGCGCGACGCCGATCTCGCCGAGCGGCTCGGGCTGTCCCGGGCGCCGGTCCGGGAGGCCTTCTCCCGGCTGGTGGACGAGGGTCTGCTGGAGAGCAAGCCGCAGAGCTACACGCGGGTCACCCCGGTCCTCGCCTCCGACGTACGGGACGCGGCCGCCGTGGTCGGCGCCCTGCACGAGCTGGTCACCCGGGTCGCCGTGGCCCGGCTGTTCGCCGCCGACGTGCAGGCGATGCGCACCGCCAACGAACGGTTCACGGCGGCCGTCGGCGCGGGCGACGTCGACGGGGCCCTGCGCGCCGACGACGCCCTGCACGACGTCCTCGTCCGGGTCGCCGGAAACCGTGCGGCCGCCGCCACCATCGCCCGCTACACCCCGCTGATCCGCCGGCTGGAACGGCGCCGCTTCGCGGAGGGCGGCACCTGCCGCTCGGCCGGCCTGCACGACCGGCTGATCGAGGCCTGCGCGAGCGGCGACACGGACACGGCTGTCCGCGTCACCGCCAGGATCTGGCGCAGCCTCGCAGATCTCGTCGACCTGACCGACGGCGACCCGGCCGACGGCGACTGATCCGATCCCGGGAGGACCCGTGTCCCCGAACCTGCCACCGTCCCCGTCTCCGTCTCCGTCCCTGTCCTCGTACGAGCGCTACCCCCTCCTCTTCGGGCCCTCGCCCGTGCACCCCCTGGAGCGCCTGACCGCGCATCTCGGTGGTGCCTCGCTCTGGGCCAAGCGCGAGGACTGCAACTCCGGGATCGCCTACGGCGGGAACAAGACCCGCAAGCTGGAGTACCTGGTCGCCGACGCTCTGGCGCAGGGCTGCGACACCCTCGTGTCGATCGGCGGGGTGCAGTCCAACCACACCCGCCAGGTCGCGGCCTGCGCCGCCCGGGCCGGCCTCAAGTGCGTGCTGATCCAGGAGAGTTGGGTCGAGTGGCCCGACTCCGTCTACGACAAGGTCGGCAACATCCTGGTCAGCCGGCTCGCCGGAGCCGACGTACGGCTGGTGCGGGCCGGGTTCGGCATCGGGTTCAAGGAGAGCTGGGAACAGGCGCTGCGGGAGGTCGTGGAGGCGGGCGGAAAGCCGTACGCCATTCCGGCCGGGGCCTCCGACCACCCGCTCGGCGGCCTCGGCTTCGCGAACTGGGCCCATGAAGTCGCCGAGCAGGAGCGGGAGTCGGGGGTCTTCTTCGACACGGTGATCGTGTGCTCGGTGACCGGGTCCACCCAGGCCGGCATGGTCGCCGGGTTCCGCGCCCTGGAGGAGGCGGGCGGCCGGCCGCGCCGGGTGCTCGGGATCGATGCCTCGGCCGAGCCCGCCCGCACCCGGGAGCAGATCGCCCGGATCGCCCGGAACACCGGCCGGCTCATCGGGGTGAGGCGGGAGCTGACCGAAGCGGACGTCGAGCTGGACGAGCGGTACCACGCGGGGACCTACGGCATCCCCGACGAGACCACCCTGGACGCCATGCGGCTCGCCGCCCGCACCGAGGGCATGGTCACCGACCCGGTCTACGAGGGCAAGTCGATGGCCGGGCTCGTCGACCTGGTCCGGCGCGGGGAGATCGGCGCGGACTCCACCGTGCTGTACGCCCACCTCGGCGGCCAGCCCGCGCTGAACGCGTACAGCGCCCTGTTCTGAGCCCCTCCGCTCAGGGGGCGGCCGCCTTCCGGCCCCTGAGCGTCACGGCCGCCACCAGCAGCGCGCCCAGCGCGATCAGCGCACCCACGCCGAACGCGCGGGCCGCGCCCTCGGTGAGGACGGCGGCCGGACTTCCGCCGGCGTGCCGGGTCGCGGTGCCGAACACCGTGACCAGGACGGAGAGTCCGAGGGTGCCGCCGAGCCACTGCAGGGTCTGCAGCAGGCCGGAGGCGGCGCCCGCCTCCCCCGGTTCGACGGCGGCCAGGATCGTGGCGTTGAGCGGCATGAAGCTCAGCCCCACGCCCAGGCCGAGCACCAGCAGCGGACCGAGCAGCCCGGCCGCGTAGCCGTCCCCGGGCCCCAGCCGCCACAGCCACCCCGAGCCGGCGACCACCAGTGACATGCCGGTCAGCAGGACCGGCTTGGTGCCGAAGCGGGCCAGCAGGCGCGGCACCAGGCGGACGGTCGTGAACATCGTCAGGGTCATCGGCAGGAAGGCGAGCCCGGCCCGCAACGGGCTGAACATCAGGACCTGTTGACAGATGAGGGTGAGGAAGTAGAAGGCGCCGAACATGCCCGCCGGCAGCAGCATGATGCTCGCGTAGCCGCCCGCCCGGTCCCGGTCGGCGAACAGCCGCAACGGCATGACCGGCCCTGCCGCCCGGGACTCGATCAGGACGAAGCACGCCACCAGCGCGGCGGCCGTGCCGAAGCCGAGCAGCGCCTGGGCATCGCTCCAGCCCGCCTGGGAGACCCGGATGAACGCGTACACCATGGAGGCCGTGCCGGCCGTGCCGGTGAGCGCGCCGGCGAGGTCGAAGCGGCCCGCGTGCCGCTGGGTCTCGGTGACGAAGCGCGGGAGGGCGAGGACGAGGACCGCGCCGATGGGCACGTTGATGAGCAGGGCCCAGCGCCAGGAGGCCCAGGAGGTGAGCATGCCGCCGAGGACCAGACCGGCCGAGCCGCCGATGCCGGCCATGGACGAGTAGACGCTCAGGGCATGGTGGCGGCGCGGGCCCGCCGGGAAGTTGGTGGTGATCAGGGCGAGTGTGCTGGGGGCGATCAGGGCGCCGCCGACGCCCTGGAGCGCACGGGCGGCGAGCAGCCAGCCGCCCTCGGTGGAGATCCCGCCGAGCAGCGAGGACAGGGCGAACAGCCCCGCGCCCAGGGTGAGTGTGCGGCGGCGGCCGATGATGTCGCCGACCCGGCCGCCGAGCAGCAGCAGGCCGCCGAAGGTGAGGGTGTAGGCGTTGAGGACCCAGGACAGCCCGGTGCGGCTGAAGCCCAGGTCCTGTTGGATGTCCGGCAGGGCTACGTTGACGACGGTGGAATCGACGCCGACCATCACATAGGCGGTGACGATGACGAGGAGGGTGGTGCCGAGCCCGGCGGGGTGCGCCGGCCCGGTGGACGTGGCTGCCGTGGTGGACGGTGCGGACGGGGTGGACATGAGGGTCTCCCGGTCTGGGCGTCCCCGCCTCGGGCGCGTCAGGGCAGGTCGGACTGCCCACGGAGCACGCGACGATAAGCGGGGACTGTCTCCGTTTAGTGCTCGATAAGATACGGAGACGGTCCCCGGTTCGCAAGGAGTATCTGGATGGCGCAGGTCAGGCCCATGCGGGCGGACGCTCGGCGCAACTACGAGCGGTTGCTGGAGGTGGCGGCCGAGGCTTTCGCTGAGCACGGGGAGAACGCGTCGCTCGACGACATCGCCAAGCGGGCGGGCGTCGGCTCCGGCACGCTGTACCGGCATTTCCCCACCCGTCAGGCGCTGTTGGAGGCCGCGTACGTCGACCGGATCGAGGCGATGGTGACGCGGGCCGAGGAGCTGGCGAAGGAGCTGCCGCCGGGCGAGGCGCTGGGGGAGTGGCTCTACGAGCTGTGCGTGGGGACCATCCAGGTGCGCGGCATGAAGACCCTGCTGGGCTCGGCCGTCACGGACGCCACGGGTTCCGCCGCGCTCACGGCCTGCGGCACCTCGGTGCGGGCGGCGGCGACCCGGCTGGTCGAGGCGGCCCAGGCGGAGGGCGGCCTGCGCGCGGACATCGAGCCGATCGAGGTGCTGCGGCTGGCGCACGGTGTGGCGACGGCGTCCGAACTGGCGGACGGACGGGGCGGGTACATCCGACGGTATCTGTCGCTGCTGACGGAGGGGCTGCGGCCCGGCCCGGGGGAGGCGGCAGGCTGAGCCCCGGGCGCCCCGGCGGACCGGGGGCGCCCGTGGGCGTCGCTACGGTGGCCTACAGGGCCTTAGCGCCCGGTTCGACCATGTTCCGTACGGTGCGTGCCTTGACGAAGTCGCCCAGCGCGGTCATGTCCCACTCGCCGGAGAACTGCCTGACCAGCTTGGCCATCAGCACGCCGGTCTGCGGCTCGGCGCCGGTGAGGTCGAAGCGCACCAGCTCCTCGCCGCTGGCCGCGTCCACCAGCCGGCAGTAGGCCTTGGCGACCTCGGTGAACTTCTGCCCGGAGAAGGAGTTCACGGTGAAGACCAGCCCGGTGACCTCCTGGGGGATACGGCCGAGGTCGACCACGATCACCTCGTCGTCGCCCCCGCCCTCGCCGGTGAGGTTGTCGCCGGAGTGCTTGATCGCGCCGTTCAGGATGGACAGCTTGCCGAAGTAGCAGCTGTCGACGGGGTTGCGCTGCGGGCCGTAGGCGACGACCGAGGCGTCCAGGTCGATGTCCTTGCCGCGGAACGCCGGCTCCCAGCCGAGGCCCATCCGGACCTGGGTGAGCAGCGGCCGGCCGCCCTTGACCAGGGAAACGGTCTGGTTCTTCCGCAGGCTGACCCGGCCCTTGTCGAGGTTGATCTTCCCGGCGCCGGGGGCGGGGGAGGCCGGTGCCGGGGGCGCGGCGGGCGCCGGCGGCACCGGCTGGGAGGCGGGGGCCGGTGCGGGGGCGGGCGCGGGGGCCGGTGTCGCGGCCGGTGCCGGCGTGGCGGCCGGCTCCTCGACCGTCACACCGAAGTCGGTCGCGATGCCGGCCAGCCCGTCGGCGTACCCCTGCCCCACCGCGCGTGCCTTCCAGACCCCGCCCCGCAGATAGATCTCGACGACCACCAGCGCCGTCTCGGTCCCGAGCCGCGGGGGCGTGAAGGTGCCGAGGACGGAGCCGTCGTCGGCGTCGCGGATGGTCGCCGTGGGTTCGATGCCCTGGAAGGTCTGGCCGGTGGCGTCCGGGCTCGCGGTGACGACGATCTTCTCGATGCCGGGCGGCACGGACCCGGTGTCGACGGTGATCGCGTCCGGTGCCGTACCCCCGCCGGAGCGGTAGGTCACGCCCGGGCCGTTCGGCTGGTTGTAGAAGATGAAGTCGTCGTCGGAGCGCACCTTGCCGTCGGCGGTGAGCAGCAGGCCCGATACGTCGAGCCGCACCGGGGCGGTGACGTCGACCGTCACGCGGGCGGCGGCCAGGGGGATGTTCGAGCCGGGGGTCATAGCTGTCATGCCGGGTGAACGAGCGAGGCGACTTTGCCGTTCCCTTACCCGGCCGCCAGTTCTACGACGGCATGACCACGATCTTGCGCCCCACCCCGGCCGCGAACTGCTCCAGCGCCTGCGGATACCGCTCCAGCGGGACCCGGTCGCTGATGAACACCTCGGGGTCCAGCACCCCGTTGGCGAACAGTTCGGCCGCGCGTTCGAAACTGTGCAGCACTGCCATGGAACCGGTGATGGTGATCTCCTGGTTGTAGATCCGGTACGGGTCGATCGTCACCCGGGTCGCGTAGTCGGCCACCCCGAACTGCAGGAACGTTCCCGCCTTGGCGACCCGGTCCAGACCGTCCTGGATGGCCGCCGCGTTCCCGGTGGCGTCCACCACCACGTCCCAGCCCTGCGGGCGGTCGAGTTCGTCCGCGCTCGCGGCGGACGCCGAGACGCCGAGCCCGCGGGCGGTCTCCAGGCGGGCCGGGTTCACGTCCACCACGTCCACGCTCGCCGCGCCGGTCCGCTTGGCCAGCTCGAGCATCATCAGGCCCATCGTGCCGGAGCCGTAGACCAGGACGTGGGCGCCCAGCCGGGAGCGCAGGACGTCGTAGCCGCGTACCGCGCAGGACAGGGGCTCCACCAGGGCCGCGTCCTCGGTACGGACGTGCTCCGGGAGCCGTACGCAGTTCGCCACGGGGGCCACGGCGTAGCGGGCCGCGCCGCCGGCCGTGGTCACACCGATCGCCGCCCAGCGTTCGCAGAGGTTGTTGTGGCCGCTGCGGCAGTGGCGGCACTCGTGGCAGTACAGGGACGGGTCCACCGCCACCCGGTCGCCGACCGACACCTCATTGACCTGGCTGCCGACGCCGACCACCTCGCCCGCGAACTCGTGGCCGGGGACGATCGGCAGCTCGGGCGCGAACTCGCCCCGCAGGATGTGCAGATCGGTGCCGCACAGTCCGCAGGCGGCGACCTCGACGACGACCTCGCGCGGCCCGGGCGTCGGGTCGGGGACCTCGGTGACGACGGCGCGGCCCACGGACTCGATGACGGCGGCCTTCATTTCACTGCTCCCAACGACAGGCCCTGGACCAGCTTGTCCTGGGCGGCGAACCCCGCGGCGAGCACCGGCAGGGAGATGACGAGCGACGCGGCGCACACCTTGGCCAGGAACAGGCCCTGGCTGGTGATGAAGCCGGTCAGGAAGACCGGGGCGGTCTCGGCGACCACGCCGGTGAGGACCCGGGCGAACAGGAGTTCGTTCCAGCTGAAGATGAAGCAGATCAGGGCGGTGGCGGCGATGCCGGGCAGGGCGATCGGGGCCACCACGCGGGCGAGGACGGTCGGCAGCCGGGCGCCGTCGATCTGCGCCGCCTCGATCACCGCGACCGGCACCTCGGCCAGGAACGACTGCATCATCCACACCGCGATCGGCAGGTTCATGGAGGTGTAGAGGATGACCAGCAGCCAGATGTTGTCGAGCATCCCGGCGTTCCTGGCGAAGAGGTAGACCGGCAGCAAGCCCGCCACGGCCGGGAGCATCTTCGTCGACAGGAAGAAGAACAGCACGTTCGTCCATTTGCGGACCGGCCGGACCGACAGCGCGTAGGCCGCCGGGAGGGCGAGCAGCAGGACGCAGATTGTGGACGCCACGGACGCCACGGTGGAGTTGATCAGCGCGGGCCAGGGGCTGGCGCCGCCGCCGGTGCCGAAGAACTCGCGGTAGCCGTCCAGGGTGAGGGCGGCCGTGAAGGACGGCGGGTTGGTCGCCGCGTCCTGCTCCGAGTGGAAGGACGTCAGCGCCATCCACGCGACGGGCAGGAAGAACAGGATTCCGGCCAGCCAGGCGACCAGCCCCAGGCCGACGCCCTTACGGCGGCGTACTCGTACCGCGACGGCACTCATGCGCGGGACACCTCCTCGCGGAACAGGGACGACACCACGCGCAGGGCGAAGGTCGCGATGACGATCGAGCCGATGACCACCAGGACGCCGGCGGCCGAGGCGAGGCCGTTCTCGTGGGCCTGGTAGAAGCTCTGGTAGACGGTGTAGGGCAGGTTGGCGGTGCCGAGACCGCCGGAGGTGATGGTGAACACCGCGTCGAAGTTCTGGACGATGTAGATCGAGCCCAGCAGAGCGCCCAGTTCCAGGTAGCGGCGCAGATGGGGGAGGGTGAGGTGGCGGAAGACCTGCCAGTCGTTCGCGCCGTCGACCCGGGCCGCCTCGATCTGCTGCTGGTCCCGGCTCTGCAGCCCGGCCAGCAGGATCAGCATCATGAACGGCGTCCACTGCCACACCAGGGAGGCCTCGACCGCGAGCAGCGGAGTGCCCGAGATCCAGTCCGGCTGCGGGCCGCCCACATAGTGCAACAACCCGTTGAAAAGGCCGTATTCGGGGTTGTAGAGCACATGCTTCCAGAGCAGCGCGGCGGCCACCGGCACCACCAGGAACGGGGCGATCAGCAGGGTGCGTACGACGCCCCGGCCGCGGAACCTGCGGTCCAGCAGGAGGGCCAGGGCGAGGCCCAGGACCAGGCTGGCCAGCACCACCGCCACCGTGAGCAGCACCGTCGTCCACACCGAGTGGCGCAGGTCCGCGTCGGTGAGCACCTGGCGGTAGTTGTCGAGGCCGGTGAAGCGGCGGGCCTTGGGGTAGAGGGCGTTCCAGTCGAAGAAGGAGATCACCAGCGTGGCCACGAACGGCAGCTGGGTGACGGCGATCATGAAGACGAGGGCGGGCAGCAGCGGGGCTCTGGTGGCCCAGGCGCGCAGGCGGGCGGGGGGCCGGCTCGGCGTGCGGACGGGGGTGGCGGCGAGCGGGGCCGTGGTGGTGGCGGTCATCGTCCCTGGTACTCCTTGGCGACCTGGTCGGCGAGCTGCTGGGACTTCCTCAGGGCCGAGTCGACGGACTGGCGTCCGGCGATGGCCGAGCTGATCTCCTGGGAGACCTTGGTGCCGAGGTCGGTGAACTCGGGGATGCCGACGAACTGGATGCCGGGTGCGGGACGCGGCTGGACGCCGGGGTCGTCCGGCCGGGCGCTCTCGATGGCCTGCCTGGTCATCTCCTGGAAGGCGCCGGCCTCCTTGCGGTAGGCGGCGTCGGTGTAGGTCGAGGCGCGTTTTCCGGCCGGGACGTCGGACCAGCCGAAGGTGTCGCCGACCAGTCGCTCGTACTGCTTGCCGGAGGCCCAGGAGACGAACTTCCAGGCCTTGTCGGGGTTGTGGGAGGCCTTCTGGATGCCCCAGGCCCAGGTGTAGAGCCAGCCGGAGGACGGGGTCCGCTCCACCGGGGCGGGGGCGTAGCCGAGCCTGCCCTTGACGGCGGAGCCCTTCGCCTCCAGGGAACCGGCCGCGGAGGTGGCGTCGTACCACATGGCGACCTTGCCCTGGGTCATGTTGTTCAGGCACTCGGCGAATCCGGACTGGGCGGCGCCCAGCTCGCCGTGCCGGCGGACCAGGTCCACGTAGAACTTCGTCGCCTTCTCGAACTCGGGGGAGTCGAGGCGCGCCTTCCAGCCCTTGTCGAACCAGGTGCCGCCGAAGGTGTTCACCACCGTGGTCAGCGGTGCCATCAGCTCGCCCCAGCCGGGCAGTCCGCGCAGACAGATGCCGCGCATGCCGGGCCGCGCCCCGTCGGCCCTCGCCGCGAGGTCGGCGACCTGGGTCCAGGTGGGGTGGGCGGGCATGGTCAGGCCCTTGGCCGCGAACACGTCCTTGCGGTACATCAGGAAGGACGACTCGCCGTAGAAGGGCTGGCCGTAGAGCTTGCCGTCGTCACCGGTGAGGGACTGGCGCATCGGCTTCAGGACGTCCTGCTCGTCGTAGCCGGGGTCCCCGGCGACATAGCCGTTCATGTCCTTCAGCCAGCCGTTGCGGGCGTAGATCGGTATCTCGTAGTTGGACAGGGTCGCCACGTCGTACTGCCCGGCCTGGTTGGCGAAGTCCTGGCTGATCTTGTCGCGGACGTCGTTCTCGGGCAGGACCGTGAAGTTGACCTTGATGCCGGTCTCCGCGGTGAAGTGGGCGGCGGTGAGCTTCTGCAACTCGGTCATCTGCGGGTTGTTGACCATCAGGACGTTGATGGAATCGCCGCCGGAACCGGACCCGCCCGCTCCGACCCAGCAGCCGGAGAGCAGCGGGGCGAGCAGCGTCCCTGCGGCGGCCAGCGCGAGTGTGGCTCGCGGAGGCCGTCGTCGGCTCTGGGTTCGCATGGATCGCTCCTGGACGTAAGGGGAGATAAAGGGCGCTACCGGGTGTGGAGGTACTCCCGGGTGGTGAGTTGGGTTCTCGGACGGAGAGGGTGGGCCGGGTTCGGACGTCAGACCCGGATGACCTGCGGCCCCAGCAACGAGTACCGGTGGGCCTCGGCCGCCGGGAGCAGGGTGCTGGTCACGATCGCCTCCAGGACGCCGATCTCGGCGAACCGGCAGAAGCTCACCGCGCCGAACTTGGTGTGCACACCCGCGAAGACGGTGCGCCGGGCGGCACGCACGGCCTGCGCCTTGACCTCGCTGACGGCGGGGTCGGGCGTGGTCAGACCGTGTTCGCGGGAGATGCCGTTGGCGCCGATGTAGGCGAGGTCGACGACGAAGCCGGAGAGCATCCTCGTCGTCCAGTGGTCGACGGTGGCCAGGGTGCCGGAGCGGACCCGGCCGCCGAGCAGCAGCACCGACGTGTTCTCGGCGCCGGCCAGGCTGCCGGCCACCGGCAGGGACGCCGTGACCACGGTCAGCGGCCGGTCCCGGGGCAGGACCTCGGCGATGAGCTGCGGGGTGAAGCCCTCGTCGACGAAGACCGTCTCGGCGTCGCCCAGCAGGTCCGCGGCGGCGGTCGCGATCCTTCGCTTCTCGGGAACATGGCTGGTGGCCCGGAAGGCGAGCGTCGTCTCGAACCCGGCGCTCTCCACCGGATAGGCGCCCCCGTGGGTGCGGCGCACCAGGCCGTGGTCCTCCAGCGCGCGCAGATCGCGCCGGATGGTCTCCCTGGCCACGCCCAGCTCTGCGGCGAGCGCGGTGACGTCGACCGAGCCGGTGGCCCGCGCGGCCAGCACGATCTCGCGCCGGCGGTCCTCCGCCGTCCTGGTGCCCATGTCGTCACCCGCTTTCCCTGTGCCGCTGCCCGTTCGGGCTCATGGGGGAAGTTCTACAGCGGGGGCGCGGTGCTGACCAGGTCTGTTGCGGGCCCGATCCTGCCCGGGTGTGCCCGTTCGCCGGCCCCGGTGCCCGCCTCGGACCTGCGCGGCCGTGCTGGCTCGGGTGGGATCGGGCGCCTTCGGTGCCCGCATGGGGAGGCGGGCGGGCCCGTTCGCTGCCCGCCCGCCCTCGCGAACGCTCGTTTTCCGCCTTCCCCGGTACGGCGGAGGGTCAGTACGGCCAGATCGGCGGGTCGCTCACGAAGTGGCCGCCCAGGTGGGTGTGGGCCGGGTTCCCGGGATCCAGTTCGCCCTGCTCGGCGATGAGCTTGTCGGCGTACGGCTCGGAGTCGTCCCGCGGCTCGTAGCCGAGCGCCCGGGCGGTCGTCAGGTCCCACCACAGGCGCGTGTTGGCGGAGGAGCCGTAGACCACCGTGTGGCCGACCTCCTCGGCGGTCAGCGCCGCGTGGAAGAGGCGGGCGCCGTCGGCCGGGCTCATCCACACCGAGAGCATGCGCACGCTGGTCGGCTCGGGGAAGCAGGAGCCGATGCGCACGGAGACGGTCTCCAGGCCGTGCTTGTCCCAGTAGAGCTGGGCGAGGTCCTCGCCGAAGGACTTGGACAGGCCGTAGAAGGTGTCCGGGCGGTGCGGGGTGTCGACCGGGATCAGCGCGTCGCCCGCGCGCGGGGCCGGGGCGAAGCCGACGGCGTGGTTGGAGGAGGCGAAGACGACACGTGGCACACCCTCCTGGCGGGCGGCCTCGTAGAGGTTGTAGGTGCCCTCGATGTTCGAGCGGAGGATCTTCTCGAAGGGCGCCTCCAGGGAGATGCCCGCCAGGTGGAGGACCGCGTCCACGCCGCGCACCGCCTCGCGCAGGGCCGCCGGGTCGGTGAGGTCCGCGGTGATCGCGTCGGGCGCGCCCTCGACGGGGCGCACGTCGAACAGGCGCAGTTCGTAGCCGTACTCCGGGAGCAGGTCCCGCATCAGCGTCCCGAGCCCGCCTGCGGCGCCGGTGAGCAGAACGGTACGGGGAGCGGGCATCCTGGGTCTCCTAGCGTCGGGCGGCCTCATTCATGTCCAGCATTCACATGCGTGGACACCGTAAGGAGCGGTGGCGTACGGGGTCAAGTGTGGCGTGGCGTGCGGAAATCCGCTGCTGTGTTGCGGGTTTGCGTGCTTGACCCGCATTGTGCGGGGCCCTTAGCGTGGTCGGGTTCAGAAATATAGACGCCGATCAGAGACCTGCATCGACTGGGAGCGCCCGTGACGCCAGCCCCTCTCGCCGACCGGCTCCGTGACCCGCGCGGGCCGCTGTTCTTCCCCGTCACCGCGTACGGCCCGGACGGCTCGGTCGACCTCGACGTGTACCGCACCCATGTGCGCCGCGGAGTCGAGGCCGGGGCCGCCGCCGTGTTCGCCTGCTGCGGCACCGGCGAGTTCCACGCGCTGCTGCCCGAGGAGTTCGAGGTCTCGGTCCGGGCGGCCGTCGAGGCGGCCGAGGGGCGCGTTCCGGTGGTCGCGGGCGCCGGGTACGGCACCGCGCTCGCCGTCCGCTACGCGCGTCTCGCGCGCGAGGCGGGCGCCGACGGACTGCTCGCCATGCCCCCCTACCTGGTGCTCGCCGGACAGGAAGGGCTGCTGCGGCACTACCGGGAGCTGACGGCCGCCACCGACCTGCCGGTGATCGTCTACCAGCGCGACAACGCCCTGTTCACCCCGCGGACCGTGGTCGAACTGGCCCGCACGGACGGCATCATCGGCCTCAAGGACGGCCTCGGCGACCTTGACCTGATGCAGCGCGTCGTCAGTGCCGTACGCACCGAGGTCCCCGGCGACTTCCTGTACTTCAACGGCCTGCCGACCGCCGAACAGACCCAGCTCGCCTACCGTGCCCTCGGCATCACCCTGTACTCCTCGGCCGTCTTCTGCTTCGCCCCCGAGATCGCCCTCGCCTTCCACCGGGCCCTCGGCGAGGGCGACGAGCCGGCCGTACGGCGCCTGCTGGACGGGTTCTTCCGGCCCTTCGTCGAACTGCGCGCCCAGGGCCGCGGCTACGCGGTGGCGCTGGTCAAGGCGGGCGTGCGGCTGCGCGGCCTGGACGTCGGGGAGGTGCGGCCCCCGCTGCACGAGCCGACCGAGGACCATGTCGGACAACTCGCTCGGCTGATCGAGCGGGGTTACGCGCTGCTGGAGGAGGACGCGTGAAGGCGTCGGCATTCGTCTACCCCTGGGACGTCAACGGGGACCCGGAGGCACCCGCGCGGATCGCCGCGCTCGGCGTGGCCGGGGCGACCCTCGCGTCCGCCTACCACTCCACGCGCGCCCTCACTCCCCGCCATCCCCGCCACCGCGTGGTCACGGCCGAGCACGCCGCCGTGCTCTACCCCCTCGACGCCGACCGCTGGGCGGGCCGCCCCCTGCGCCCCCATCCGGCCGGCGACTGGGCCCCGGGCGACGCCCACGGCGAGGCCGCCGAGGCGCTCACCGCGGCCGGCCTGGAGGTGCACACCTGGGTCGTCCTCGCGCACAACTCCCGCCTGGGCGCCGAGCACCCGGACACCTCGGTCGTCAACGCCTACGGCGACCGCTACCCGTGGGCGCCCTGCGTCGCGCAGCCCGCCACGCGCGCGTACCTCGTCGACCTGGCCGCCGAGGCCGCCGTACGGCCCGGCGCGCGGGGCACCGAGCTGGAGTCCCTCGGCTGGTACGGGCTCCAGCACCTGCACGCCCACGACAAGACCTCCGGGGTGAGCCTCGGGGACGCCGGGCAGTACCTGATGTCGCTGTGCTTCTGCCCGGCCTGCCGCGCCGGGTACGGCGAACAGGGCCTGGACCCGGACGCGTTGGCCGCCGCCGTACGAGCCGCGCTGGAGCCGCTGTGGCGGGGCGCGCCGGACGATGGCGGCTGGCCGGCGGTCGAGAAGCTCCTCGGTGACACCACGGCGGCCGCCACGCGCGCGTGGCGCGAGGGAACCGCCCGCGGACTCCAGGAGGAGGCCGTCGCCGCCGTACGCGCCGCCGCGCCGGAGGGCTTCCAGGTGCTGCTCCACGCGGACCCGGTGCCGTACCACTGCGGTGCCAACGCGGGCGTGGACCCCGCGCACATCCTGTCCGTCGCGGACGGAGTCGTGGTGCCGTGCGCGGGTGGTACGGACCTGCTGGCGCCCTTCGCCGAGCGGGCGGGCGAGGACACCGTGCTGGCCGCCAACTTCACCGTGGTCTCCGGGATGGGCGGCAGCCCCGGCACTCTCGCCGCCGACGCGGAACGGGCGCGGTCGCTCGGCGCCACCGAACTGCGCCTGTATCACGCCGGGCTGGCGTCGGACGGGGACCTGGCGTCGGTGCGCGAGGCGCTGTCGGGACGCTGAACCAGGGAGGCCGCCGTCGCGGACAGCGCCAGGCCGAACAGGCCCAGCAGCAGCCGGTGGTCCACCAGTTCGACCAGTCCCGCACCGACGGCGAGGCCGAGCGCGGTCGGCGTGAACATCAGGGTGCCCGCGGTGGCGGTCGCCCGGCCCAGCAGCGGTCCGGGCGTCTCGCGCTGTACGGCGGTGAGCGCGGCGATCAGCACACAGGGCAGACCCAGCCCGCCCGCCACCGCGCATGCCAGCGCCACCGGCTCGGACGGCACCGCCCGCGCGGCCACCGACACCGCCGTCAGCGCGATCCCGGCGGCCGCGAACCGCCGCTCGCCCAGCCGCCGCAGCGCCGTCCCCGACACGAGCCCGGTGGCCACCGAGCCGACGCCCTGGCCGGCGTACAGCACGCCGGCGTAGGCGGGGGAGCGGCCGAGGGCGTCCACGACGGCGTAGGTCATCGTGCTGTTCAGGGCCGTGAAGAGCATCGTGGCACCGCCCGCGCGCACCAGCGGGCGCAGCAGCGGGTGGCCCCACAGATGGCGGGCGCCCTCGGCGGTCTGCCGCCGCCAGTCGCCGGCGGGCCGCTCCGGCCGCTCCTCGGGGGCGCGCACGGGAATCCACAGGACCGCCGCCAGTGCGAAGGTGAGGGCGTCCAGGCAGGCGACGCCCGGGCCGCCGTACGCCCCGTACAGGGCCGCGCCCGTCAGCGGGGCGGCCAGTTTCACGCTCTCCACCGCGGTCGTCCGCAGCCCGTTGAAGTCACCGAGCAGGTGACGGTCGACGGCGGCGGCGACCAGGGCCGACTCGGCGGCGTCCTGGACGACGGTGGTCGCGCCGTACACCAGCAGGACGGCGAAGAGCAGCCACAGTCCGGCCGGGGTGCGGACGGTGAGCAGGGCGGGCAGGAGGGCGGCCAGGCCCAGGTTGGTCCAGATGAGCAGGGGTTTGCGGCGGACGCGGTCGGCGATCGTGCCGAGCGCCGGGCCGGCCAGGGTCGGTGCCCAGACCGCGAGCAGGCACAGGGCGGCCAGGCCGTTCGAGCCGGTGAGGTCCTTGACCCACACGCCGGCCGCCAGGCCGAGCGCGGAGCTGCCGAAGGCGGAGATCACCAGACCGGCGAGATACAGGCCGGCGTTGCGGTCGCGCAGCACGCGCAGCACGCTCCAGGTCGATGTCGTCAAGCTCGTCATGCCTGGCCATCGTGGGTCTGAGGCCCGCCGCGGCGCATCGGGCAGATGCCCTACAGGACGCCCGGGGGCCACTTCCTCTGTCAGAAGCATTGACGGCGACGCCGCATCGCTCCTACTTTCATCGCGTCGTACTTCGTACGTCATATATGAGACGCCATATGTGAGATCCGAGAGGCGCGCATGACCTCTGTGCCCACGCCGATCCCGTCCCGCACGCAGTACGTGCTGGACGCGATCAAGCACCGCATCCTGACCGGTCGGCTGACGCCCGGACAGGCCCTGGTGGAGACCGAGCTGGCCGCGCAGTTCGGGGTCTCCAAGACCCCGGTGCGGGAGGCGCTGAAGACGCTCGCCGGGACCGGGCTGGTCGTGATGAGCCAGTACAAGGGCGTCACGGTGCGCATGGTCGACGCGGACATGGCGCGGGAGGTCTACGACGTACGGCTGCTGCTCGAACCCGAGGCGCTGAAGCGGGCGGTGCGGCGCGGGGCCTCCCTCGACGCCGCCCGTGACGCGCTGACCCGGGCCGACGACGCCACCGACACCGCCGAACGCTCCCTGGCCAACCGCGAGTACCACCGCGCCCTGTACCTGCCCTGCGGCAACCCGCTGCTCGGCCGGATGCTCGACGAAATCCGGGACCAGGCGGCCCTGGTCTCCGCCGTCGCCTGGGCCGCCGACCCCTCCTGGGAGCGGGAGGCCGCCGAGCACCGGGAGATCCTGCGGCTCGCGCTGGCCGGTGACGCGGACGGCGCGGCCGGCGCCCTGCACGCCCACATCGCGTCGTTCGTCCGGCGTGCGTTCCCCGACGCCCAGGCAGAGGAAGGCCAGGAATGAGCAGCGTGGCGTTCGACACCCAGCGGGCCGCCCTGGCCGACGTGGTGGCCATCCCGGTGACCCCGTTCGCCGAGGACGGCACCGTCGACCGGGACACCCACCGGGCCCTGCTGCGCCGCCTGCTCGACGGCGGGATCACCACCCTCACCCCCAACGGCAACACCGGCGAGTTCTACGCCCTCACCCCCGAGGAGCGGCAGCTGGTCACCGAGCTGACCGTCGAGGAGGCCGGCCGGCGCGCCGTCGTCCTCGTCGGCGTCGGCCACGACGTGCCCACCGCCATCGCCTCCGCACGCCACGCCCGTGAACTCGGCGCCCAGATGGTCATGGTCCACCAGCCGGTCCACCCCTACGTCTCGCAGGACGGCTGGGTCGACTACCACCGCGCCATCGCCGAGGCCGTCCCCGAACTGGGCGTGGTGCCCTACATCCGCAACGCCCAGCTGCTCGGCGCCCGCCTCGCCGAACTCGCCGACGCCTGTCCGAACGTGATCGGCGTCAAGTACGCCGTCCCGGACGCCGCGAAGTTCGCCTCCTTCGCGCGGGACGCGGGGCTCGACCGCTTCGTCTGGGTCGCCGGGCTCGCCGAGCCGTACGCCCCCTCCTACTTCTCCGCGGGCGCCACCGGCTTCACCTCCGGACTGGTGAACGTCGCCCCGGCCGTCTCGCTGAACATGATCGAAGCGCTCCGGGCCGGCGACTACCCGGCCGCCATGAAGGTCTGGGAGCAGATCCGCCGCTTCGAGGAACTGCGCGCCGAGGGCGGCTCCGCCAACAACGTCACCGTCGTCAAGGAGGCCCTCGCCTCCCTCGGCCTGTGCCGCCGCGAGGTCCGTCCGCCCAGCAGACAGCTGCCCGAGGACGAGCGCGCCGAGGTCGCCGCCATAGCCGCGGGGTGGTCCCTGTGAAGCGCCCGGAGGAGCTCAGGAGCCACCAGTGGTACGGGACCGAGGGCCTGCGTTCCTTCAGTCACCGCGCCCGCACCCGCCAGCTCGGCTACCTCCCCGAGGAACACCTCGGCAAGCCCGTCATCGCGATCCTCAACACCTGGTCCGACATCAACCCCTGTCATGTGCACCTAAGGGATCGGGCGGGGGCCGTGAAGCGCGGGGTGTGGCAGGCCGGCGGCTTCCCGCTGGAGTTCCCGGTCTCCACCCTCAGCGAGACCTTCCAGAAACCGACCCCCATGCTGTACCGCAACCTGCTCGCGATGGAGACCGAGGAACTGCTGCGGTCCTATCCGGTGGACGGCGCCGTCCTGATGGGCGGCTGCGACAAGTCCACGCCCGCGCTGCTGATGGGTGCCGCCACCGTCGACCTGCCGGCCGTCTTCGTGCCGGCCGGCCCGATGCTCCCCGGGCACTGGCGCGACGAGGTCCTCGGCTCCGGGACCGACATGTGGAAGTACTGGGACGACAAACGGGCCGGCCTCATCGGCGACTGCGAGATGGCCGAGCTGGAGAGCGGCCTGGCCCGCTCGCCCGGCCACTGCATGACCATGGGTACGGCGTCCACGCTGACCGCCGCCGCCGAGGCGCTCGGCGTCACCGTGCCGGGCGCGTCGAGCATCCCCGCGGTGGACTCCGGGCACGACCGGATGGCCGCCCGGGCGGGCCTGCGCATCGTCGAACTGGTCCACCAGGACCGCAGGCTGTCGCACATCCTCACCCAGGAGGCGTTCGAGGACGCCGTCACCACGGTCCTCGGCCTCGGCGGCTCCACCAACGCCGTCATCCACCTCATCGCCATGGCGGGCCGCGCCGGCGCACGGCTCACCCTCGACGACTTCGACCGCATCGCCCGCACGGTCCCGGTCCTGGCCAACGTCCGCCCCGGCGGCCGGACGTACCTCATGGAGGACTTCCACTTCGCCGGCGGCCTGCCCGGCTTCCTCTCCCGGATCACCGACCTGCTCCACCTGGACCGGCCCACGGTGTCGCACGACACCCTGCGCGAGCAGCTCGCCGGCGCGCGGGTGCACAACGACGATGTCATCCGCCCCCGGGACAACCCGGTCGCGAGCGAGGGCGGGGTCGCGGTGCTGCGCGGCAACCTCTGCCCGGACGGCGCGGTCATCAAACACATCGCCGCCGAGCCCCACCTGCTCAAGCACACCGGCCCCGCGGTCGTCTTCGACGACTACAAGCAGATGCAGCGGACCATCAACGACCCGTCCCTCGGCATCACCGCCGACAGCGTGCTGGTCCTGCGCAACGCCGGCCCCAAGGGCGGTCCCGGCATGCCCGAGTACGGCATGCTCCCGATCCCGGACCACCTGCTCAAGCAGGGCGTACGCGACATGGTGCGGATCTCCGACGCGCGGATGAGCGGGACCAGCTACGGCGCCTGTGTGCTGCACGTGGCACCCGAGTCGTACGTCGGCGGCCCGCTGGCCCTCGTGCGCACGGGCGACCGGATCACTCTGGACGTCGAGGCCCGCACCCTCCGGCTCGACGTGGACGACGCCGAGCTGGAACGCAGGAGGGCGCGGTGGGTGCCGCCGCCCACCCGCTACGAGCGCGGCTACGGAGCGCTCTACAACGAACAGATCACCCAGGCCGACACCGGCTGCGACTTCGAGTTCCTGGCCCGTCCGGGCACGGTGCGCGACCCCTACGCGGGCTGACCGCAGTGGTGCGGACTCGCACACCCATGCCCATGGAGAAAGCGCTTCCCGTACGACGTACCGAGAACGGAGACAGTCATGGCCCAAGCCGCAGCCGTGGCGAACCCCCCCGCGCCACCCCGGCGGCGCCGTGCCTCCGCGACGCCGCGCAGACTGCCGTACCTGCTGATCGCCCCGGCCGCCCTGCTCATGCTGGGCTTCATCGCCTACCCGGTCATCAGCGTCTTCTACTACAGCCTGCAGAACTACAACCCCACCAAGCCGTGGCGCAACGGGTTCGCGGGCCTCGACAACTTCACCCAGGCCTTCTCGCACGACCCGCAGTTCTGGGACACGCTGACCTTCAGCGCCAAGTGGGTGGTGGTCGAGGTCGGGCTGCAGCTGCTGTTCGGTCTGGTCCTGGCGCTGATCGTCAACCAGACCTTCGTGGGGCGGGCGGTGGGCCGCGCGCTGGTGTTCTCCCCGTGGGCCGTCTCGGGCGTCCTGACCTCCGCGATCTGGGTCCTGCTCTACAACTCCCAGACCGGCGTCACCCGTTACCTCGCCGACCTGGGCGTCGGCTCCTACGGCACCAGCTGGCTCTCGGACACCTCGACCGTCTTCCCGGCGGCGGTGGTCGCCGACCTGTGGCGGGGCGTCCCCTTCTTCGCGATCCTCATCCTCGCCGACCTCCAGTCCGTCCCCAAGGACCTGTACGAGGCCGCCGAGGTCGACGGCGCGAGCCGGCTCAAGCAGTTCCGGCACATCACCCTGCCCCACCTGAAGGACGCCATCGTCCTGTCCACGCTGCTGCGTGCGGTGTGGGAGTTCAACAACGTCGACCTGCTCTACACCCTCACCGGCGGCGGCCCGGCCGGCGAGACCACGACCCTGCCGCTCTACATCGCCAACACCAGCGTCGACGCCCACAACTTCGGCTACGCCTCCGCCCTGACGACGGTGGCGTTCGTGATCCTGCTCTTCTGCTCGATCGTCTATCTGCGGCTGAGCAAGTTCGGAGGCGACGAGAAGTGATCACCGAGATCGCGCCCGCACCCGAGCGCGTGGCGTCCGAGCCTGCCCGGCCGCGCCGCGGGCGACGCTCCTGGGACCAGGTGCCGCGCCGGCACATCTACGTCCCCCTGGGCATCTACCTCCTGTTCACGCTGATCCCCTTCTACTGGATCCTGCTCTTCGCCCTGCGCCCGGACGGCTCCACCTCGCTCCTGCCCTGGCCCGTCACCTTCGACCACTTCCGGAAGGTGTGGACCGGGCGCGGCTTCGGCACCTACTTCACCAACAGCGTCTACGTCGGCGTCGCGACGCTCCTGCTGACCACGGTCGTCGCGCTGGCCGGCGGCTACGCCCTGGCCCGTTTCGACTTCCGGATCAAGCGCGCCTTCATGCTGGCCCTGCTCTGCTCCCAGTTCGTGCCGGGCGCGCTGCTGCTGGTCCCGCTCTTCCAGATCTTCGCGAAGCTGTCGATGATCAACTCGCTGGGCAGTGTCATCCTCGCCGAGACCGTCTTCCAGCTGCCGCTGTCCATGATCCTGATCAGCGGCTTCATCCGGAACGTGCCGTACTCCCTGGAGGAGGCCGCCTGGGTGGACGGCTGCAACCGGCTGACCGCCTTCCGGATCGTCGTCCTGCCGCTGCTGCGGCCCGGACTGATCGCCGTCGGCTCCTTCGCCTTCGTGCACGCCTGGAACCACTTCCTGTTCGCCCTGATGTTCCTGTCCGACCAGAGCAAGCAGACCATCCCGGTCGGCCTCAACACCCTGATGAGCGTGGACAGCGTCGACCTGGGCGCACTGGCGGCGGGCGGCATCATCGCCGCCGTACCCGTGGTGATCGTGTTCGCCTTCATCCAGAAGTGGCTGATCACCGGATTCAGCGCGGGGGCGGTGAAGGGGTGAGCCCGCGCCGTGCCACCCTCGTCGGCGACCGGACACCGAGCGCGGGGAGGATCCCATGAACAGCACAGCCCCACCGATCGTCCTGGCCGGCGCGCGCGGCCACGGCCACTGGCACCTCGACAACATCCGCCGGCTCCAGCGCGCGGGGCTCGTGCGGCTGGCCGGGATCTGCGAGCTGACCCCGCTCACCGACGAGGAGATCCCGCACGGACTGGGCACGCCCGCGCAGTCCCCCGACTTCGGGGGCCTGCTCGACTCCACCGGCGCCCGCATCGCCGTCGTCTGCACACCGATCCCCACCCACACCGGCCTGGCGCTGACGGCCGCCGAACGCGGGGTGCACATCCTGCTGGAGAAGCCGCCCGCGCCGTCGTACGCCGAGTTCCGCCGGATGGCCGACGGCGTCGCCGAGGCCGGGGTCGGCTGCCAGATCGGCTTCCAGTCGCTCGGCTCGCACGCCGTGCCCGCCATCCGCCGGCTGATCGCCCAGGGCGCGATCGGCGAGATCGTCGGAGTCGGCGGCGGCGGCGCCTGGGCCCGGGACGAGGCCTACTACCGGCGGGCCCCCTGGGCGGGCAGGCGACGCCTGAACGGTGTCGACGTCGTCGACGGCGTCCTCACCAACCCCCTCGCGCACGCCGTCGCCACCAGCCTCGCCGTGCTCGGCACCACCCGCGCCGAGGACGTCACCGGCATCGAGACCGAACTGCTGCGCGCCAACGACATCGAGTCCGACGACACCTCCTGCGTCCGTGTGAGCACCCCGCTGGGCCCGGTCACCGTCGCCGCGACCCTGTGCGCGGAGGAACCGGGGGAACCGTACGTCCTGGTGCACGGCTCCAGCGGCCGGATCACCTACTGGTACAAGCAGGACCGGGTGCTGCTCCAGCGGGCCGGGCACGGCCCGGAGGAGACCGAGTACCGGCGCACCGACCTGCTGGAGAACCTGGTCCAGCACCTCACCACGGGCGCCGGGCTGCTGGTCGAACCCGACGCGACCGGCGCCTTCATGAAGGTCGTCGAGGCGATCCGGCTGGCCGACGACCCGGCCCCGCTGCCCGCCGACGCCTGGCACCTGCTGCCCGCCGAGAACCGCCGGGTGGTGCACGGCATCGACGGCCTGGTCGCCGCCGCCGCCGACACCCTCGCCCTCTACTCCGAGCTGGGCGCCTCCTGGGCCCTTCCGAAGGAGGTGAGCACATGACGGCCCACGACAACCTGGTCCTGCGCGTCGCGGGCCGCCCGGTCGGCCGCTACGTCACCCGGCCCGAACTGCCGGCCCGCCTCTCCCCGCGCCCCTACCTGCACCCCGTCACCACCCTGTCCGGTACGGCGGTCACCGAGCTGAGCCCGGCCGACCACACCCACCACCTCGGCGTCGGTGTCGCCGTTCCCGACGTCGAGGGTCACAACTTCTGGGGCGGGCGCACCTACGTGCGGGACCAGGGGCCGACCGACCTCGACAACCACGGGGCCCAGCGCCACATCTCCTTCCAGCTGCGCGACCAGGACGGCTTCGTGGAGGAGCTGCGCTGGGTGGCGTCGGGAGCGGAACTGCTGCGCGAGCGCCGCACCGTGGCGGCCACCGGACTCACCCGGACCGCCTGGGCCCTGGACTTCACCTTCTCCCTCACCAACATGACGTCCGCCCCGCTCTCCTTCGGCAGCCCGGCCACGAACGGCCGCCCGGGCGCCGCGTACGGCGGCTTCTTCTGGCGCGCCCGCAAGGAGCCCGAAAACCCCCACGTCTTCACCCCCGACCGGGCAGGCGAGCCGGAGGTGCACGGCAGCCGCGCCGACTGGCTCGCCCTCGCCGGCACCACCTGGACCCTCGTCCTGGCCGGTGCCACGGACGCCACCCGCCGCGACCCCTGGTTCGTGCGGAGCGCCGAATACCCGGGCGTGGGCTCCTCGTTGGCGCACGACGAACGCCTCGCGATCGAGCCGGGCGACACCGTCGTCAGGCGCGTCGTCACCGTCGTCGCCGACGGCCGGCTCGACCGCGACGGAGCGGCGGCACTGGTGCGCAAGGCGGTGAGCCGGTGACTACGTACACCAACCCGATCCTCGACGCCGACTGGTCCGACCCGGACGTCCTCCGCGTCGGCGAGGACTTCTACCTCACCGCCTCCAGCTTCGGACGTGCTCCCGGCCTGCCGCTGCTGCACTCCCGCGACCTGGTCAACTGGACGCTGGTGGGCCATGCGCTCACCCTCCTGGAGCCCGCGGCCGAGTTCCGGACCCCGCGCCACGACCGCGGCGTCTGGGCGCCGTCGCTGAGACATCACGACGACCGCTTCTGGATCTTCTGGGGCGACCCCGACCAGGGCGTCTTCCAGGTCAACGCCCCCGCGATCCGCGGCCCGTGGACCCGCCCCCACCTGGTCAAGTCCGGCAAGGGCCTCATCGACCCCTGCCCCCTGTGGGACGACGAGACCGGCGAGGCGTACCTCGTGCACGCCTGGGCCAAGTCCCGCGCCGGTGTCAAGAACCGCCTCACCGGCCACCGGATGCACCCCGACGGCACCGAACTCCTCGACGAGGGCAAGCCGATCGTCGACGGCGACCGGATACCGGGGTGGTTCACCCTGGAGGGCCCCAAGCTCTACCGGCACGACGGCTGGTTCTGGATCCTCGCGCCCGCCGGCGGAGTGGAGACCGGCTGGCAGGGCGCCTTCCGCTCGCGCGACTTCTTCGGGCCGTACGAGGAGAGGATCGTCCTGGAGCAGAAGGACACCGACGTCAACGGACCGCACCAGGGGGGCTGGGTGCGCACCCCGTCCGGCGAGGACTGGTTCGTCCACTTCCAGCGGCGGGGCGCGTACGGCCGTGTCGTGCACCTCCAGCCGATGCGCTGGGGCGACGGGGGCTGGCCGGTGATCGGGAACGAGGGCGCCCCCGTCGCCGTACACGCGAGGCCCGACCTGCCGCCGCAGCCGCCCGCCGCGCCCGCCACCGACGACGACTTCCCCGGCGGACGCTTCGGCCGGCAGTGGAGCTGGACCGCCAACCCACAGGTCGGCTGGGCCACCCAGCACGCGGGCGACGGCCTCAGGCTGACCTGCGTCCGTTCACCCGACGCCCATGACCTGCGGAAACTCGCGAACGTGCTCACTCAGCGGCTGCCCGGCAGCCCGTCTGCGGTCGAGGTGGAGCTACGCCTGCACAGCGAGGAGCCGGGGGCCCGGGCCGGGCTCGCGGTGCTGGGGGACACGTTCGGCTGGATCGGGCTGCGGCGGGCGGCCGACGGGGCGGTGCGCCTGGTGCACCGGTTCGCCGAGGCCGACGCCGAGCAGGAGCGGGAGGCCGCACACGAGCGGCCCGCGCCCGAGGGGCACGCCCGGCTGCGCATCGAGATCGGGGCGGGGGCCCGCTGCCGGTTCCTCGCCGACACCGGGGACGGGTTCCGCCCCTCGGGCCCCGTCTTCGCCGCCACCGCCTGGCGCTGGGTCGGCGCGCTGCTCGGCCTGTTCGCCGTCGCGCCCACCGGACCGGGGCACGCCGGTGCCGCCGCCTTCACGCACTTCCGCGTCACTCCGCTCTGACCTCACCCCGCACGCCTGTTGGGAGCCGCCGTGCCACACCCCCGTAGCAAGCGCTTGCCGACCCATCTCTCCGTATCCCCCGGATCCAGCAGAACCCAGACGAACCCGGAAGAAGAGAGCCGACCGATGAAGAGCAGAATCCGCAGAAGCAGGCGCGCCGCCCTGGCCGTCGCCCTGGGCTCCGTCCTCGTGCTGGCCGCCACCGCCTGCGGTGACAACGGCAGCGGCGGCGCCGGGGACAAGGGCAACGAGGGCTCCGGCAAGGGCACCATCACCTTCTGGGACAACAACGGCGGTGTCCGGACCGACATCTGGAAGCAGATCATCGCCGACTTCGAGAAGCAGAACCCGGACATCAAGGTCGAGTACGTCGGGATTCCCGCCGCGAGCGCCCAGTCCAAGTACGACACCGCCATCCAGGGCGGCGGCCTGCCCGACGTGGGCGGTGTGGGGACCGCGATGCTCGCCGAGGTCGCGGTCCAGGGGGCGCTGGAGCCGCTGGACGGCCGGCTGCGGAAGAGTGCGCTGAACGGCAAGCTGAGCCAGAGCCTGCTGACGAGCAGCCGGGCCGCCGGCGGCGGGGACGAGCTGTACCAGCTGCCGACCTCCGCGAACAACGGCACGCTGTGGTACCGCACCGATCTGTTCCAGAAGGCCGGACTGGACGCGCCGACCACCTGGGCGAAGTTCTACGAGGCCGCCGACAGGCTCACGGACAGGGGCAAGAACCGGTTCGGCTTCACCATTCGCGGCGGCAAGGGGTCCATCGCGCCGGCCCTGGACGCGGCGTACAGCCAGAGCGGGATCACCTCGTTCTGGAACGGTGACAGGACCACCGTCAACGACCCGAGGAACGTGGCCGCCCTCGCGAAGTACGTCGCCCTGTACAAGAAGGACACACCGTCCGCCGACGTCAACAACGACTTCACCAAGATGGTCGCCCAGTGGGACAGCGGCACCATCGGCATGCTGAGCCACAACCTCGGCTCCTACCAGGACCATGTGAAGGCGCTGGGCGACAGGTTCAAGGGCATTCCGAACCCGACGCTCCAGGACGGCACGCGGGTGCAGATCTCCAACCCGGTCGACGGGCTGAGCCTGTTCAAGGCAGGCAAGAACAAGGCGGCCGCCTGGAAGTTCATCGAGTTCGCCGTCTCGCACGAGGAGAACTCGAAGTTCAACAGGTCGGCGGGGCAGGTGCCGGCGAACGTCGAGGCCGCCAAGGACGCCTGGATCCAGCAGGCCGAGCCCACCAAACTCGCGGCCGAGGCGCTGAACGGCGGCAGCACGAAGATCGTCCAGCTGCCGTACTACCTGCCGGACTGGAACACCATCTCCAAGTCGGACAACGAGCCCGACTTCCAGAAGGTGCTGCTCGGGAAGTTGAGCGCGAAGGACTTCCTGGACACGTTGGCCGATCAGCTGAACAAGGCCCAGGCCGACTGGAAGAAGAACCACTGAGTTTCCGGCCGGACCCGGTTCGTGGGGGGCACAGCCGCACAGGACACGGTCCCGCGCCCCCCGGCACGTCGCCCTGCCCCCTGTTCGAAAGGACACCGCAGTGCCGCTTTCCCGTCGACAGGTCACCCTGGCCGCCGCGGCGGCCGTTCCTCTCGCCCTCGCCGCCACCGGTACCGCCCAGGCCGTCCGCCGGCAGCGCACCCTGTACATCGCGGGTGATTCCACCGCCGCCCAGAAGTACGCCGACGAGGCACCCGAGACCGGATGGGGAATGGCCCTGCCGTTCTTCCTCCGCAAGGAGATCCAGGTCGCCAACCGCGCCATGAACGGACGCAGTTCCAAGAGCTTCGTCGACGAAGGTCGGCTCGACGCCGTCCTTTCCGTGATCCGGCCGGGTGATCTCCTGCTCGTCCAGTTCGGGCACAACGACGAGAAGTCCGCCGACCCCACCCGCTACACCGAGCCCTGGACGACCTACCAGGACTATCTGCGGCGGTACGTCGAGGGGGCCCGCGCCCATGGCGCCCGGCCCGTGCTCGCCACCTCCGTCGAGCGGCGGAAGTTCGACGCCGACGGCAACGCCCTGCCCACCCACGGCGACTACCCGGCGGCCATGCGGGCGCTCGCCCGGCGGGACGGCGTGGCGCTGCTGGACATCCAGGCGCTGTCGCTGGCGCTGTGGCAGCGGCTCGGCGTGGAGGCGACGAAGACGTACTTCAACTGGACCGCCACCGAGCAGGACAACACGCACTTCAACCCGCCCGGCGCGATCGCGGTGGCCCGGCTCGTGGCGCGGGAGCTGCTGCGCACCGGCGTGCTGGCCCGGCCGGACGTCGTCCGGCTGGACGAGGACATCCCCACGTCCTGGATCACCTGGCCCGCGCCGGGTGCCTGACCCGACGACCTTCCGACAAAGGAGAGCCGCACAGTGCGCACACGGAAATGTCATGGTCGCGTCATTGCAGTGCTCGGAGGCTGCACGGCCCTCGTCCTGTCCGTCACCGCGACGGCGTCCGCGCGGGCCGGGAACCTCCCCGGCCTCGACCGCCAGGTGCTGGCCGCGGAGGACGGCTGGGGCGCCTCGGGCACCGGGACCACCGGCGGTGCCGCCGCCGACCCCGCGCACGTCTACACCGTCACCACCTGGGACGCCTTCAAGGCCGCCCTCGCGGACGGCGGCAGCGCGCCGAAGATCATCAGGGTGCGGGGGACGATCGACGCCGACGGGCCGAGCTGCGACTCGTTCGCGGTGCCCGGCTACGACTTCGCCGCCTATCTGGCCACGTACTCCCCGCAGGCGTGGGGGCACTCCACCAACCTCGACGGCGAGCCCGCCGGCAGTCCGGAGGGCCTGCGCCGCGCCTCGGAGGCCAGGCAGGACGCCTACGTCAAGGCGTACGTCCCGGCCAACACCACGATCGTCGGCGTCGGCAAGGACGCCGGATTCAAGGGCGCCAGCCTCCAGATCAAGGGCGTCGACAACGTCATCGTCCGCAATCTGAGCCTGGAAAGCCCCCTCGACTGCTTCCCGCAGTGGGACCCGACCGACACCGCCGACGGCAACTGGAACTCCGAGTACGACAGCGCCGTGGTCTACGGCTCGACCCATGTGTGGATGGACCACAACACCTTCACCGACGGGGACCACCCGGACAGCACGCTGCCGTACTACTTCGGGCGGATCTACGAGCGGCACGACGGCGAACTGGACATCGTCAAGGGCGCGGACCTCGTCACCGCCTCCTGGAACGTCTTCGAGGACCACGACAAGACGATCCTGATCGGCAACAGCGACGGCGCCTCCACGGCCGCCGTCGACCGGGGCCACCTCAAGGTCACCTTCCACCACAACCTGTTCGCCAACCTGGTGGAGCGCGCCCCGCGCATCCGGTTCGGCCAGGTCGACTCCTACGACAACCACTTCGTCGCCGAGGACGGCTTCTCCTACAGCTACGGCATCGGCATGGAGTCGCAACTGGTCGCCGAGCACAACGCGTTCACCCTCCCGGACGGGATCCAGGCCGGTTCGATCCTGAAGAAGTGGAAGGAGGCGCCGCTCACCGCCGACGACAACTACGTCAACGGCGCCCCGACGGACCTGATCGCCGTCCACAACGCCCAGATCCCGTCCGAGATCCTCCAGTCGGGCGCGGGCTGGACGCCCACCCTGCGCACCAGGGTGGACCCGGCACGGGCCGTGCCCTGGATCGTCGACCACCAGGCGGGCGCCGGCCACCTGTGCTGAGACCCGTGCCCACGGGTCGGGGCACCCCGCCCCGGCCCACCCCTTCCTCTTCCTCCTCCCCGTGCTGCGAAGGAGCACCCGCATGCCCTCGCCCCACTCCCGACCGTCCCTGTCCCGGCGGGGTTTCCTCGTGGCGGGCGCCGGGGCGGGCGCCGCTCTCGGCCTCGCGACCGCCCCCGCCCGGGCCGCCGGCGGCCACCGCCCCTTCGGCCGGTACGGGACCCCGGCCCGCCGCCTCGACGACCGCACCCTCTACGTCGACCCGCACGGCCGGGGCGACTTCACCTCCGTCCAGGCCGCCGTGACCGCCGCGAGCGGCGGCGGCCGGACCCTGGTCCTGGCTCCCGGCACCTACCGGGAGACGGTCACCCTCGACGTCACCCGCACCGACGCGACCTGGATCGGCGCCTCCGAGGACGCGCGTGACGTCGTGATCGTGTACGACAACGCGGCCGGCACCGCCAAACCCGGCGGCGGCACCTACGGCACCACCGGCTCGGCCACCACCACCGTCCAGGCCGACGGCTTCACCGCCCGCTGGATCACCTTCGCCAACGACTGGCTGCGCGCCGACCACCCGGACATCACCGCCACCCAGGCCGTGGCGATCAAGGTCCAGGGCGACCGCAGCGCCTTCCTGCACTGCCGGTTCCTCGGCCACCAGGACACCCTGTACGCCGACACGACGGCCCTCGCCGCCTTCGCCCGCCAGTACTTCGCGCACTGCTACGTCGAGGGCGACGTCGACTTCGTCTTCGGCCGGGCGACGGCCGTCTACGACCACTGCCACTTCCGCACCCTGAACCGCACCGACCTCACGGCGCCGCCCTACGGGTTCGTGTTCGCGCCCTCCACGGCCCTCGCCGACCCGCGCGGCTACCTCGTCACCCGCGGCCGGATCAGCAGCGAGGCCCCGGACGCCTGCTACAAGCTGGCCCGCCCCTGGGTGCCCGGCTCGGACAGCACCGCCCGCCCGATGCTCACGGTCCGCGACACCTGGCTGGGCCCCGGCATCGACGCGGTCGCGCCCTACACCGACATGTCGGCCGCCCATCCATGGCAGGACCAGCGGTTCGCCGAGTACCGCAACACCGGGCCGGGCGCGGTCGTCACCGTGCCGGAGAACCGGCCCCAGCTCACCGACGCCCAGGCCGGATCGGCGACCAGGGAGGCCTACCTCGGGGACTGGACCCCGTGGAAGGGGTGCTGACGGCGATCCGCAGACACCCGGACGGGGGACGCGAGGGCCGTCCGGCCGGCCGAATGGTATCGATCGGGCAACGGGCCTCGCGCTCACCGGGGTGACGCGCGTAGAAAACCTGTCATGCATAAGCCACTTCGCTTCGCGGCCGTTGCCGCCGCCTGTGCCCTCGCCGGTGGGGCCCTGTACGGCGCCGGCGCGGCCACCGCGGGTCAGTCGACCGCCAACTCCACCCACGAGCCCTACAACATCGGGCAACTGGTGAAGGACATCGACACCTACTACGGCACCACGGCCGACAGCAACGGCGTGTACCAGGCGTCCCCGGACAGCCCGTACGCCAAGGACCTCGCGCGGCTCGACGCCGCCGCCGAGCGCTACATCGACCGGGCCGCGCGCAAGGCCCACCACCGGGGCGAGAAGCCCGCCGTCATGTTCGACATCGACGACACCCTGCTGCTCAGCCTCGACTACGAGAAGCGCTACAACTACACCTACAACGGCACCACCTGGGCCGACTACGTGAACAAGGCCGACCGTCCGGCCGTCTTCGGCAGCCCCGAACTGGTGCGGTACGCCGAGTCCAAGGGTGTCGAGGTCTTCTACAACTCGGGCCTGAGCGAGGCGCAGCGCACGGCGGCGGTGCAGAACCTGAAGAAGGTCGGCGCCGATGTGAACCTCGACGCCGGTCACATGTTCCTGAAGGACAAGGCCGACCCGCCGTCCTACCTGAGCGCCTGCGCGACCCCGGGCACCTGGAACTGCACGACCGTGCAGTACAAGTCCGGGACGCGCAAGCACATCGAGGACGACCTCGGGTACGAGATCATCGCCAACTTCGGCGACCAGTACTCGGACCTCGACGGCGGCTACGCCGACCGCACGTACAAGATCCCGAACCCGACGTACTTCGTGTCGTGACCGCCCGGCTCAGCCGTACGTCCTGAGCAGCCGGTCGTACTCGGCCCTCGTCACCGGCATCACCGTGCCGTGGCGGGGGCTGGCGGGCAGTTCGTAGCCGGTGGACTCGGTCCACTTGCCGGAGTCGAGGTCGGTGGTCTCGAAGGGGACGTAGCCGCGCAGTCCGTACTCGTCGATGAACAGGTACCACTTGTGCTCGGTGTTCGACTTGAACACCGTCGGCCCCTCGCCGCGCTGGATGGAGCCGCTGCCGATGCAGTCGGCGACGAAGCCGTACGCCGTGCTGGTCAGGCTCGTGGACTTCTCGCCGGTGATGAACTTCGCGCAGGGGGAGCTGGACGAGGGGTCCCGCTCGTCCTTGGTGTAGCGGTAGTAGGTGTCCTTGTACTTGACCACGGTCGAGTCGATGACCGAGTGCCCCGGGTCGTCCCAGACCTTCGGCGCGCTGAAGGTGCGGAAGTCCCTCGTCGTCGCGTACAGCATCTTGTTGTACGTCGATCCCGTGTGGCCGGGGTCGTCGTCCGCGTACAGCTTCGACGCCCAGAAGACCACGTACTGACCGAGCGCGTCGTCCCAGTACGCCTCGGGCGCCCAGGTGTTGCCCGCGTTGTCCGGGGACACCTTCGCCAGTCGCCGGTCGGTCCAGTGCACCAGGTCCCGGGACTCCCAGACCATGATCGACCTACTGCCGTGCCGCTGCACGTAGTCCCAGCTGCCGCTGCTGTTCTGGTACATGCGCAGGTCGGTGGCGATGAGGTAGAACCTGTCGCCCTCGGGGGAGCGGATGACGAAGGGGTCGCGCAGGCCCTTCTCGCCGATGGTGGAGGTCAGCACCGGCTTACCGTCGTTCAACTCCCGCCAGTGCAGCGGGTCGTTGCCCTTGCTGAGGGCGTAGCGGATCTGTTCGCCGTCGGCGGTTCCCTCGCCGGTGAAGTAGGCGAAGAGGTAGCCGGCGTAGTGGGGGTGTCTCACGGGCGGGGCTCCGGAGTGCGCGGTGCTGGGCGGGGCCGTCAGCAGGGCCAGCAGAAGGGCGGCGAGGGGAACGAGCAGGGTGCGGGGGCGCATAGCGATCCTGTGGGGGTGTGGGGGATTCTGTGGGATGGTGCGCGTTCTGGGGAGTCTGGCCAGGGGTAAAGCGCACGTCAATCGATCAGCACGCGATCAGACCTCGCGAAACTTTCGACCGTTCGCGAGCGGGGGACGGAGAAGCGCCCCGTCGGTCGTCACCGACGGGGCGCTTCCGTTGGCCGGTGGAGGGGGGCTCCAACCGGCCGGTGCCGGCCGAGGGGGGCTCAGGCCGGCAGCTCGGGGTCGTGCTGGTAGGGACGCGGAAAACGAACAAGTGGTTGTTTCCGCGTCGGCGCCCCGCCGCTACGCACGGCCGCCGTCACCGGTGTGCGGGACGAATCCGCCCCGTACCGCGTGCTGTCCGTCGGCCGCCGTGCCGGTGATCGTGTAGCCGTCGTTCTTCGCGCTGCGGCCGCCGCGCTCGTGGTTGTACTGCCCGGCGAAGACCCACTCGCCCACGGGGACCGTACGGCCCTCCTTGAGTACCCAGGTGTAGACGAGGAACCCGTCCCGCTGCTCCACGGTCTGGGTGAAGTCGGTCTCCGGCAGCGTCCGCCAGGCACCGGTCGGGGACACCCCGCCGGTCTCCGCCACCGTCAGCCGCACGGTCAGCGCGGTCAGTTGCTTCGAGGTCCTCAGGGTGATGTCGCTCTGCGCCCAGAAGTCGTTGCCGTGCGGATCGACCGAGCCGTCCGACCACAGCGGACCGTCCTGCTCGCCCGGGGCGGTGGTGGCCTGCGGGGCGCCCGGGGTCCCCGTGGCCGGGGCCGGGGGTGAACCCGGGTCGTGGGAGGAGCGCGTGGCGCCGGCGCTCGGGACGGCCGAACGGACCGGCGGCCGCATCGTGGCGTCCGGCGAGGGGGCCGGCGTGGGGGAGACGGCGACCGTCTGCCGGGCGGGCGGGTCGCCCTTCACCGCGGACGCCACCGCGTACCCGCCGGCCGCCAGCATCCCGGCCGCCGCGGCCGTGGCGCCGGCCACGCGGAGCCAGCCGTGGAGGGGCGGCCGGACGGCCCGGTGGTCGGGGCGGGTCTGCGCGGCCATCCCCCGCTCGACGCGGGCCAGGATGCGCGCGCGGTCGGGCTCGTGGGCCTCGGCCGCCTCGTGCAGCCGGGCGCGCAGTTCGTCGTGCACGTCCTGCTGCCTCATCGGCTCCGACCTCCGCTCTCACCGCTGCGCGCCATCGCCGCCTGCATCTGCCGCGGCACCCCCTGGGCGCCGAGCAGCCGCTGCAGTTCGGCCATGCCCTTGGAGGTCTGGCTCTTAACCGTACCCACCGACACTCCGAGCGCGAGCGCGGTGTCCTTCTCCGACAGGTCGAACGCGTGCCGCAGCACCACACACGCCCGTTTGCGGAACGGCAGCCTGCGCAGCGCCTCCTGTACGTCGACCACGCCGGCGATGTCGGGGTTCTCGGTCAGCTCCTCCCGGTGCGACCAGAACAGGGCGATCCGGCGGCGCTCGCGCACCGCGCCGCGGATGCGGGTACGGGCCAGGTTGGCGACGACGCCCCGCGCGTAGGCCACCGGGTGGTCGGCCGCGCGCACCCGGTCCCAGCGGTGCCACAGCGCCAGCAGCGCGTCCGCCGCCAGGTCGTCGGCGGCGTCCGCCTCACCGGTCAGCAGACGGGCGAGACGGGAGAGTTCGGCGTAGTGCCGTTCGAAGAAGGCATGGAACTCCACGGAGGCGGCGTCGTCGACGACTGTGCCCACGGGGGGAACCCTCTCTGTGTGTGTCAGGTGAATGACATGTAAGCATCCGGGGGTGGCCCGAGTGAGATGCGGAAGCGTAGCAGCGATCAACAGTTTGGTTCGTACGGGGGTACGAACGCCGTATGACGGGCCGGCACTCGATTCCGTAACACGGGGAAAACCTGAAACGGGTTCGACGCGGGAACAATCCAGCCAGCATCCGCACACCGCTCAGCAGGCGACGAGGAGTTCGACCATGTCCGAGACGCAGAAGGTGGACCAGCGGCCGAGCGCCGCGCCACCGGCCGGGAACAGCGTCGACCGGTACTTCAGAATCTCCGAACGGGGATCCACCTTCGGCCGGGAGATACGCGGCGGCTTCGCCACGTTCTTCACGATGGCCTACATTCTTGTCCTGAATCCGATCATCCTGGGCAGCGCCAAGGACAAGTTCGGCCACACCCTCGACACCGGCCAACTGGTCACCGCCACCGCCCTGGTGGCCTGTGTGATGACGATCATCATGGGCGTGGGCGGCAACCTCCCCCTCGCGATCGCCGCCGGCCTCGGCCTGAACGCCGTCGTCGCCTTCCAGCTGGCTCCCCTGATGAGCTGGCCCGACGCCATGGGCCTGGTGGTCCTCGAAGGCCTCCTCATCTGCGTCCTGGTGGTCACCGGGCTCCGGGAAGCGATCATGAACGCGATCCCGCAGCAGCTCAAGCAGGCCATCGGCGTCGGCATCGGCCTGTTCATCGCGTTCATCGGCTTCGTGGACGCCGGGTTCGTCAGCCGCGTCCCGGACGCGGCGAACACCACCGTCCCGGTGCAGCTCGGCGCGGCCGGCCGGCTCACCGGCTGGCCGGTGCTGGTGTTCTGTCTCGGCGTGCTGCTCACCATCGCGCTGGTCGCGCGCAAGGTGAAGGGCGCGATCCTCATCAGCATCGTGACCATGACGGCCCTCGCCGTCGTCATCGACGCCGTCGCCGACATCAAGAGCTGGGGCCTGACCACCCCGAAGCTGCCGGACAGGATCGTCGCGCCCCCGGACTTCGGACTCGTCGGTCACTTCAGCCTGTTCGGCGGCTTCGCCAAGGCCGGCGCGCTCACCGCCGTCCTGCTGGTCTTCACCCTCATCCTGTCCGACTTCTTCGACGCCATGGGCACCATCGTCGGCATCAGCGCCGAGGCCGGGCTGCTCGACGACGAGGGCCGGGTGCCCGGCATCGGCCGCGTGCTGTTCATCGACGGCGCCGCCGCCGTGGCCGGCGGCATCGGCTCCGCCTCCTCCAACACCGCCTACATCGAGTCGGCGGCCGGCGTCGGCGAGGGCGCCCGCACCGGCTTCGCCAACCTGGTCACCGGCGGCCTCTTCGGCCTGGCGCTCTTCCTCACCCCGCTGCTGACCATCGTCCCGCTCCAGGCGGCGGCCCCCGCGCTGATCGCGGTCGGCTTCCTGATGATGACCCATGTCAAGCACATCGACTGGGACCGGTACGAGATCGCCGTCCCGGCCTTCCTCACCATCGCCGCCATGCCGTTCACGTACTCCATCACCGACGGCATCGGCGCCGGCTTCGTGGCCTACGTCCTCGTCAAGACCGTCCTCGGCAAGGCCAAGGAGGTCAACTGGCTGCTGTGGGGCGTCTCCGCGCTGTTCCTGGTGTACTTCGCGATCGACCCGGTGGAGCAGGTGCTGGGCGTGAAGTAGCCGACGGAACTCAGTTCTTGAGGGCCGCCTCCATCATCGCCCTGGCCACGGGGGCGGCCAGTCCGTTGCCGCTGACCTCCGAACGAGCCGCGTTCGACTGCTCGACCATCACCGCCACCGCGATCTCCTTGCCGCCGCTCTTCCCGAAGGACGTGAACCAGGCGAACGGCGTCTGGCTGTTGTTCTCGCCGTGCTGGGCCGTGCCCGTCTTGCCGCCCACCGTCACACCGGAGATCTTCGCGCTCGTGCCCGTGCCCTGCTCGACCACCGTCTGCATGGCCGACTGCAACTGCTCGGCGGTGGAGGAGCTGACGATCTCCTTGCTGTCGGCGCTGTCGTCGAAGTTCTTCAGCACGTCACCGCCGCTGTTGGTGATCTGCGACACCATGTGCGGCGAGACCAGTTTGCCGCCGTTGGCTATCGCGGCGGACACCATGGCCATCTGCAGCGGGGTCGCGGTGACATCGAACTGGCCGATGCCGGACAGCCCGGTCTGCGCCTTGTCCATGCCGGACGGATACACGCTGGCGTAGGCCCGCACCGGTATGTCCTGGTGGTCGTCGTTGAAGCCGAACTTCTCGGCCATGGCCCGCACCTTGTCCTGCCCGAGGTCGACGGCCATCTTGCCGAAGACGTTGTTGCAGGAGTACTGCAGGGCGACGCGGATCGAGGCGTTCTCACACGGTGCCGACCTGTTCTCGTTCGCCAGCGGACGCACGGTGCCCGGCAGCGTGTACGGGTTGGGGCTGGCGGTGTGGTCGTCCACGTTCTTGTACAGGCCGTTCTCCAGCGCGGCCGCCGCCACGACCAGCTTGAACGTCGAGCCCGGCGGCAGCGGCTGGCGCAGCGCGCGGTTGGTCAGCGGCTTGTCCTTGTCGGCGTTGAGCGCCTGCCAGGCCGCACCGGCGGTGTTCGCGTCGGTGAGCGACGAGGGGTCGTACGACGGCGTCGAGACGGCCGCGAGGATCTTCCCCGTCTTCGGGTCGATCGCCACCGCCCCGCCCTTCTTGCCGCCGAGCGCGTCGTACCCCGCCTTCTGCACGTCCGGGTCGACGGTGGTGACCACGTCGCCCGGATCGGCCCGCTGGCCCGTGATGGTGTCCATCATGGTCTTCAGCCGGCTGTCGGTGCCCTTGAGGAGATCGGCGTAGAGGCCCTCCAGCTGGGTCGGGGCGTACGCCTGCGAGGCGTAGCCCGTCACCGCCGCGTACAGCTTGCCGTTCGTGTACGTCCGCTTGTACGCGAGGTCGCCGCCCTTCGTCCGCGCCGAGCCGGTGACCGGCTTGCCGGCCACGATGATGTTCCCGAGCGGCGCCGAGTACGTCTCGATCGCGTTGCGCCGGTTGTCGTTGTCATTCGCTAGGGCCTGGCCGTCGTAGAACTGCACCCAGGTCGCCCTGACCAGCAGGGCGAGCACGAGCAGCAGCGCGAAGACGGATGCCCGCCTGATCGTCTTGTTCATCCCGCCCGTGAAGACGAGCGGGCGCGGACGATCGTTCCCGTACGCCCGTGATTCTCATGGGCCTTTCAGGAACCGTCACTTCCGGAACCGGTGCTCCTGGGGCCCAGCGTCAGCACCACCTCGTCGATCTCCGCGTCGCGCGCGTTCGCGAACCCCCGCACCCGCACGCTCTCGCGGAAACCGCACTTCTCCAGCACCCGCAGCGACCCCGCGTTGTCCGCCGCCGCCCGCGCGTACAGCGGCCGTTCGGGCACCTCGGCGAGCAGGGCGCGCAGCGCCGCCGTGGCGATGCCGCGTCCCCAGTGCGCGCGCTCGATCCAGTACGTCACCTCGCGCTCGCCCGGCTCCCCGTACACCGCCGCGCTGCCCACCACCTCCCCGTCGGCCAGCACCGCGCGCGGCACGGCGGACGAGGAACGGATCCGCGCCCAGTGGGCCTCGAAGGCGGCGCGGTCGGCCGGGTCCTTGGGACCGAACGCGGCCATCCACAGCGCCTCGGGGTCGTTCAGCTGCCGGAAGAACACCGGCAGATCACGGTCACGGACTTCGCGCAGCACGATCTCCATCGGCCCAGGCTACGTCGGCCACGCCGGCCGGGGCCCGTGGGGTCACAGTCTCCGTGTGGCGAGCGTCAGCCGGTCCCTGGCGTCGAACAGGGCGTCCTTGATCATCTGCTCGTGGGCCGGGGTCAGCCGGGCCACCGGTACCGAGCAGCTGATCGCGTCCCGGGCCGGGGTGCGGTACGGGACGGCCACGCCGAAGCAGCGCAGTCCCAGCGTGTTCTCCTCGCGGTCCACGGCGAAGCCCTGCTCCCGCACCTGGTGCAGCTCCTCGATGAGCTTCTCCCGGTCGGTGATGGTGTGCTCGGTCAGCGCCGGCAGGGTCTCCGGCAGCAGCTTGCGGACCTGCTCGTCGGTGTGGGTGGCCAGCAGCGCCTTGCCCAGGGAGGTGGAGTGGGCCGGCAGCCGGCGGCCCACGCGGGTGAAGGGGCGCAGGTAGTGCTGCGACTGGCGGGTGGCCAGGTACACCACGTTCGTGCCGTCCAGACGCGCCAGGTGGATGGTCTCCGTGGTGTCGTCGGAGAGCCGGTCCAGGGTCGGCCGGGCCGCCGCCACCACCTCGTCGCCGTCGATGTAGGAGGTGCCGACCAGCAGCGCCCGCACCCCGATCCCGTACCGGGTGCCCGTCGCGTCCGTCTCCACCCAGCCCAGCTCCACCAGCGTGCGCAGCAACATGTACAGGCTGGACTTGGGGTAACCCACGGCCTCCTGGACGGCCGCCAGGGAGTGCATACCGGGCCGGCCGGCGAAGTACTCGAGCAATTCAACGGTCCGAACCGCGGACTTGACCTGTGCCCCGCCGCCTGCCTCGCCTGCCGTCATCGCCGTTGACCCCTTCGTTCGACGAGATGCTGGAGTTATAGTCTCCGAACAGCATATTCATCATCAGAGACAGCGTTCAGTATATCGAACGCCACTGGTGGATGACGAAGATCTGCGGCACTACATGGAGGGACCCGCGGTGGCAGCAGCACCAGTCTGGAGTGTCGACCCGCGCACCGGGAAGCAGCGTGAGCAGGTTGCGGTGGAGGCCACGGCCGAGGAGGTGGACGCCACCGTCGAGGCGGCGTACTCCGCGCGCGGAGCCCTCGCCGACCGCACCGTCCGCGCCGCCTTCCTGCGCTCCGCCGCCACCGGTCTGGAAGCGGCCGGGGACGCGCTGGTGGAGACCGCCGACGCCGAGACCGCCCTCGGCCCCGTGCGGCTGACCGGCGAACTCGCCCGGACCTGCTACCAGCTGCGCGCCTTCGCGGACATCGTGGACGAGGGCGCCTTCCTCGACGTCGTCATCAACCACCCCGACGACACCGCGACCCCGCCGATCCCGGACCTGCGCCGCTACAAGGTGCCCCTGGGTGTCGTGGCCGTCTACTCGGCGTCCAACTTCCCCTTCGCCTTCTCCGTCGCCGGCGGCGACACCGCGAGCGCGCTGGCCGCCGGCAACCCGGTGGTCGTCAAGTCCCACCCCGACCACCCGGGCCTGTCCGAGCTGGTCGCCAAGGTGCTGCGGCGGGCCGCCGCCGAGCACGGCATCCCCGAGGGCGTGCTCGGCCTGGTGCACGGCTTCGAGGCCGGCCTGGAGCTGATCCGGCATCCGCGGATCGCCGCCGCGGGCTTCACCGGTTCGGTGCGCGGCGGCCGTGCCCTCTTCGACGCGGCGGCCGCCCGTCCGGTGCCGATCCCGTTCCACGGCGAGCTGGGCTCGCTGAACCCCGTCGTCGTCACCGAGGCGGCGGCTGCCGAGCGCGGGGAGGCGATCGGCGCGGGGCTGGCCGGTTCGATGACGCTGGGCGTCGGCCAGTTCTGCGTGAAGCCCGGTCTGGTCCTGGTGCCCTCCGGCAGCGCCGGTGACGGCCTGGTCAAGTCCCTCACGGACGCGGTCAGCGACACCGACGCGGGTGTCCTGCTCGACCACCGCATGCGGGACAACTTCCTCGCCGGTGTCACCGAACGGGCCGGCCTGGACGGCGTGGACAGCCCGGTGACCCCCGGCGCGGGCGGCGAACACACCGTCAGCGCCGGATTCCTGACGGTGCCCGCGGCCAAGCTGACCGAGGAGGGGGCCCACGACCTGCTCCTGGAGGAATGCTTCGGACCGGTGACCGTGGTCGTCCGGTACGACGACGAGGGCGAGGCGACGGCCGTGCTGTCGCGGCTGCCGGGCAACCTCACGGCGACGGTCCACCTCTCCGAGGAGGAGGCGGCAGGTGCCGGGCGCGGGCAGGACATCCTCGCCGAGCTGACGCCGCTGGCCGGCCGGGTCCTGGTGAACGCCTGGCCGACGGGTGTCGCCGTCGCGCCGGCCCAGCACCACGGCGGTCCCTACCCGGCGACCACCTCCACCTCGACCTCCGTCGGCGGCACCGCCATCGAGCGGTGGCTGCGGCCGGTCGCCTACCAGAACGCCCCCGAGGCCCTGCTGCCCGCGGAGCTGCGGGACGACAACCCGCTGGGCCTGCCCCGCCGGTACGACGGAGTCCTGGAGCGCTGAATGCACCTGCCCGAACTGCCCTTCGAGCTGCGCACCTACGGACCCGACGGCAACTGGTCCTACGACGACGGCGTGCTCACCGGGTGGGCCGGCCCCCGGCAGGACCGGTTCGTGCCGCCCACCGAGGAGGCGCTGGAGCCCGCCTCCGACGCGCCCCGGCTGCTGGGAGCGCCCTCCGAGGCCGACTTCCAGCTGATCGCACGGGTCACCGTGGGCTTCGCCGGCGCCTTCGACGCGGGCGTGCTGTACGTCCACGTCGGCGACCGGGCCTGGGCCAAGCTGTGCCTGGAGTACTCCCCGGACGTGCCCACCGTCTGCACGGTGGTCACCCGGGGACGCTCCGACGACGCCAACTCCTTCACCGTGAACGGCAGTTCCGTCTGGCTCCGGATCAGCCGCACCGGCCGGGCCTTCGCCTTCCACGCCTCCCGGGACGGCGAGCGCTGGACCTTCGTACGGCTGTTCACCCTCGGCGAGGAGAAGGAGACCGGCGCGGCGCTGGTCGGCTTCATGGCCCAGTCGCCGATGGGGGAGGGCTGCGTGGTGACGTACGACCACATCGAGTTCCGGGACGGCTGGCCGAAGGACCTGCGGGACGGAAGCTGAGCCGCCGGACGAGGGCGGGCGGGCCGCGCCGCCGGCGGGGAACCGCGGGCGGCGCCGGCACGTCCTCCACTGCATGATCAAAGCGCACCGGACCAACGACTCCCTGGTGATCAGGACCGCTCTGCCCGCGGAGGCGGAGATCATCGCAGACCTGCACGTCCGCGCCCGCTCGACGTACTACCCGGACGGACTGCCCCAGCAGGACATCGACTGGGCCGAGGCCTGGCGGGGCTCCATCGAGCGGCCGGACGGCCAGGTGCTGTGCGCCGTCGGGCAGGGCCGTACCGTCGCGATCGCCTCCTTCCGCACCCCGGAGGGCGCCCCCGCCGACCGGGTGAAGCTGTTCCAGTTCCACGTCGACCCCGGGCAGTGGCGGGCCGGCATCGGCACGGCCCTGCACGCGGCCTGCGTCGAACAGTGGCGGGCCGACGGCAGGCGGACCGCCGTACTCGACGTCCACGTGGACAACGCCCGCGCCCAGGCCTTCTACGCCCGCCAGGGCTGGGTACCGGACCCGGAGAACCCGCCGGCCGAGGACGACCACCACCTCTTCCTGCGCTTCGACGTGCGGGGCGGATGACGGCGGGGAGCGGGGAATGAAACCGGCTGCTTGAACGTTCATCCACCTGGCGGAGGGAGCCTCCGCAGTGGTACGAGCCGGAAAGAGCCGAGAACATGCGCGTCGAGATCTGGTCGGACATCGCCTGTCCCTGGTGCTACGTGGGCAAGGCCCGCTTCGAGAAGGCGCTGGCCTCCTTCCCGCACCGTGACCAGGTCGAGGTGGTGCACCGCTCCTTCGAGCTGGACCCCGGCCGCGCCAAGGGCGATGTGCAGCCGGTGCTCGCCATGCTCGGCAAGAAGTACGGCATGAGCGAGGCGCAGGCCCAGGCGGGCGAGGACAACCTGGGCGCGCAGGCCGCCGCCGAGGGCCTGGACTACCGCACCCGCGACCGCGACCACGGCAACACCTTCGACCTGCACCGCCTGCTGCACCTCGCCAAGGAGCAGGGCAGGCAGGACGAGCTGATCCAGATCCTGTACCGGGCGAACTTCGCCGAGGAGCGCTCCCTGTTCAGCGAGGGCGACGAACGGCTGGTGGAGCTGGCCGTCGAGGCGGGCCTGGACGCCGACGCCGTTCGCGCGGTTCTCGCCGACCCGGCCGCCTACGCCGACGAGGTCCGCGCCGACGAGCGCGAGGCCGCCCGGCTCGGCGCGAACGGCGTCCCCTTCTTCGTCCTCGACCGCGCCTACGGGGTCTCCGGCGCCCAGCCCGTCGAGGTCTTCACCCAGGCGCTGACCCAGGCGTGGGGCGAGCGTTCGCCGCTTCGGCTGATCGACCGGGGTGACGCGGACGCCTGCGGCCCGGACGGGTGCGCGGTGCCCCAGGCCTGAGAAGACCAGGCCGGGCCGGGTGTATAAGCATCGCTTGGCGAAACCACGTAGAAATCGGCGATGGACGGGGACTTCCCGGGGGCCGCACAGTGGTCCCATGGAGACCACGGAGACGTTCGAGACCCTCGTCCGCGCCGAGTTCGCCCCGAAGAACACCTACCTGAACACCGCGACCAGCGGCCTGCTCCCGGCCCGTACCGTCGCCGCCCTGCACGAGGCGCTGGCGATCAGGGCCGAGGGCAGGCCGCTGGACCCGTTGTTCGAGGACGTGGAGACGGCCCGCGCCGCCTTCGCCCGGCTGGCCGGGGTGCCGGCGGCCCGGGTGGCGGCGGGCGCCTCGGTCTCCGCCCAGAGCGGACTGGTCGCCGCCGCGCTGCCGCCCGGCGCCGAGGTCCTCACCGCCGAGGACGACTTCACCTCCGTGGTGAACCCCTTCCACACCCGCGGCGACCTCAAGGTCCGGGCCGTACCGCTGGAGCGGCTCGCCGAGTCCGTCCGACCCGGCACCGCGCTGGTCGCGGTCAGTGCCGCCCAGTCCGCCGACGGCCGGATCGCCGACCTGCCCGCCCTGCGCGAGGCCGCCCGCACCCACGGGGCACGCACCTACGTCGACTTCTCGCAGGCCGCGGGCTGGCTGCCGATGGACGCGAGCCGCTACGACTTCACCGTCTCCACCACCTTCAAGTGGCTGCTCGGCCCGCACGGGGCGGCCTTCCTCGTCGTCCCGGAGGACTTCGGCGGGCTTACCCCGCTGCTGGCCGGCTGGGTCGCGGCCGAGAACCCGTGGGACAGCTGCTACGGCCCCGTCCGGGAACTCGCCCGCACCGCCCGGCGGTTCGACGTCAGCCCGGCCCTGTTCACCTACGCCGGGGTGCGTCACTCGCTCGCGTTGATCGAGGAGCTGGGCGTGGCCGCCGTACACAGCCACGACCTGGCCCTCGCCGGCCGTTTCCGGGCCGGGCTCGCGGACCTCGGGCACGAGGCGCTGCCCGCGCCCGGCTCGGCCATCGTCTCCGTGCCCGGACTCGGCGGGCGGCAGCCCGAGCTGGGGCGGGCCGGGATCGAGGTGTCCGACCGGGCGGGCAACCTGCGCGCCTCGTTCCACCTGTACAACACGCCGGCCGACGTGGACCGCCTGCTGGACGTGCTGTCCGGCTGACGCCGGCTACCTGACCGGGGTGAAGTCGCGGGCGCCGATGAACTCCGGGCGGCGGATGGGTGCCGCGAAGGGCTCGACCGCGGTGTTCTCCACGCTGTTGAAGACGATGAAGACGTTGCTGCGCGGGAACGGCGTGATGTTGTCGCCGGACCCGTGCATGCAGTTGCAGTCGAACCAGGTCGCCGAACCGGCCCGGCCGGTGAACAGCCGGATGCCGTGCTCGCCCGCCAGGGCGGTCAGCGCCTCGTCGGAGGGCGTGCCCGCGTCCTGCATCTGCAGCGACTTCTTGTAGTTGTCCTCGGGCGTGGCGCCGGCGCATCCCAGGAACGTCCGGTGCGAGCCCGGCATGATCATGAGCCCGCCGTTGGTGTCGTAGTTCTCGGTCAGCGCGATCGAGACGGACACGGTCCGCATGTTCGGCAGCCCGTCCTCGGCGTGCCAGGTCTCGAAGTCCGAGTGCCAGTAGAAGCCGCTGGCCCCGAAGCCCGGCTTGACGTTGATCCGGGACTGGTGGACGTACACGTCGGAGCCGAGGATCTGCCGGGCCCGCCCGACCACGCGCTCGTCGCGCACCAGCCCGGCGAACACCTCGCTGATCCGGTGCACCTCGAAGACCGAGCGGATCTCCTTGGACTTCGGTTCGACGATGGACCGTTCGTCGGCCCGGATCCCCGGGTCGGTGACCAGCCGCTCCAGCTCCCGCTGGTAGACGGCGACCTCGTCCGGGGTGATCAGCTGGTCGACGGCGAGGAAGCCGTCCCGCTCGTACGCCTGGAGGTCGGCGGTCGGGATCGGGCCGGGCGTGTCGGGGGAGCCCCAGACGACCGGGTCCTGGCGGGGGACGGAGGCCTCGGTGGTGCCTCGGGTGGGGTAGAGATCGGTGACGGTCGTGGTCATGGTGATGTCACACCTCCTCGGGTTCGGTGAGCAGCGGGTAGACGCCGTTCTCGTCGTGGTCCTCCCGGCCGGTGACCGGCGGGTTGAACACGCAGACGCAGCGGAAGTCCTCCTTGACGCGCAGCGAGTGCCGCTCGTGGCCGTCGAGGAGGTACATGGTGCCGGGGGTGATCGTGTACGACGTCCCGGTCTCGTGGTCGGTCAGCTCGGCCTCGCCCTCGACGCAGACGACGGCCTCGACGTGGTTGGCGTACCACATCGACGTCTCGGTCCCGGCGTACAGGATCGTCTCGTGGAGGGAGAAGCCGACCCGCTCCTTGGCGAGGACGATCCGTTTGCTCTCCCAGGTGCCGGACGCCGCTTTCACGTGCCGGTCGGTGCCTTCGATGTCCTTGAACGAACGGACGATCACGGTGGTGCACTTCCTCCTGTTGGACGGTTTCCCGGACGGTTCGCCGGGGCTTGCCCGGCGGTCTCTCAGGCCGTTTCGCGGACGGCGCGGGCGAGGACGCTCAGTCCCTCGTCCAGCTCGTCGGGGGTGATGGTCAGGGCCGGCAGCAGCTTGACGACCTCGCTCTCCGGACCGGAGGTCTCGATGAGCAGTCCGAGGTCGAAGGCGCGCCGGGCCACACGGGAGGCCCGCGCCTTGTCGTGGAACTCCAGGCCCCACACGAGTCCGCGGCCGCGGTACTCCTTGACGTCGGCGAGGTTCTCCTCGGTGATGGCGATCAGTGCCCGCTCGACCTGCTCGCCGCGGGAGCGGGTCTGCTTCTCCATGGCGGAGCCGTCGGCCCAGTACGTCTCCAGCGCGGCCGTGGCCGTCACGAAGGCGGGGTTGTTGCCGCGGAAGGTGCCGTTGTGCTCGCCCGGCTCCCACACGTCGAGTTCCGGCTTGAACAGGCACAGCGACATCGGCAGCCCGTAGCCGCTGATGGACTTCGACACGGTGACGATGTCCGGCACGATCCCGGCCTCCTCGAAGGAGAAGAACGCGCCGGTACGCCCGCAGCCCATCTGGATGTCGTCGACGATCAGCAGCATGTCCTGCCGCTCGCACAGCTCCTTGAGCGCGCGCAGCCACTCGGGGCGGGCCGCGTTGATGCCGCCCTCGCCCTGCACGGTCTCCACGATCACCGCGGCGGGCTTGTTCAGCCCGGAGCCCTGGTCCTCCAGCAGCCGCTCGAACCACAGGAAGTCCGGGACCTTGCCCTCGAAGTAGTTGTCGAAGGGCATCGGCGTGCCGTGCACCAGCGGGATCCCGGCCCCGGCCCGCTTGAACGCGTTGCCGGTGACGGCGAGGGAGCCCAGCGACATCCCGTGGAAGGCGTTGGTGAACGACACGATCGCCTCGCGCCCCTTCACCTTCCGGGCCAGCTTCAGCGCCGACTCCACGGCGTTGGTGCCCGTCGGGCCCGGGAACATGACCTTGTACGGCAGATCACGCGGCCGCAGCACCAGATCCTGGAAGGTCTGCAGGAAGGACCGCTTGGCCGTGGTCGACATGTCCAGGCCGTGCGTGACCCCGTCCCGCGACAGATAGTCGATCAACGCCCGTTTGAGCACCGGGTTGTTGTGGCCGTAGTTGAGTGACCCGGCACCGGCGAAGAAGTCGAGGTACGCGTGGCCGTCCTCGTCGTACATCCGGCTGCCCTGCGCACGGTCGAACACGGTGGGCCAGCCACGGCAGTAGCTGCGCACCTCGGATTCCAGGGTCTCGAACACGCTGAGGTCGGGCTGGGTGATGGTCACGGGGAATCGCTCCTCAAGCCGAGGGGGTGGTCAACGGGCCTATGCGGTACAGGACTTCGGGGTCGTGCGGGCCGTCCGGGAACAGGTCCGTGGCGAACAGCACCTCGCGGGTGACCGAGGCGCCGTGGCGGGCGGCGTACGAGGTGAACAGACGTTCGGAGGCGGTGTTGCCCGGGGTGATGGTGGTCTCCACCTCGGTGATCCGGCGCTCGGCGGCGAGCCGTGCGGTCAGTCCGTCGAGCAGCTTGGCCGCGATGCCGTGACCCTGGTGGGCGGCGTCGACCGCCACCTGCCAGACGAGCAGGGTGTGCGGCCGCTCCGGCCGTACGTACCCGGTGACGAAGCCGACCGCCTCGCCGTCGGCGCCGCGTGCCACGGCGGAGGTCGCGGCGAAGTCCCGGCACCACAGCAGATAGCTGTAGGACGAGTTCAGGTCGAGATTTCCGGAATCCTTGGCGATACGCCAGAGCGAGGCTCCGTCCGCCACCGCCGGTTGGTCGATGAGCAGGTCTGCTTGTACGGCAGTCATACGGCTTGAATTTAGCGAGGCAAATTCAAAAATGCACGGGAGGGTCTGTTGGAGAGCGCGTGAAGGTCTGCGAAATGTCCGCTTTCATCCCGGGCAAAAACGGTCAAAACGCCCATCGTGTGGAGTGTGTCACAGAGGTGAAACCCGGACGAAACTCTCTTTGTTTAGCTCCGCAAAAAGCGGGCAGAAGAATACGGGAAGCTATCCTCAGGGGAATTGTGAAATTAATTTGAATTCGCGGAATCAGTTTCGCGATTCCGTCATGGACTCCAGGGCGGAGCCCAGGGCCGTCAGGGTCGCCCGGACCGCTTCCGGTGTCGCGTCGGCGCCGTAGTGGTTGACCCGGACCATCTCCCCGGCCAGGGCTCCGCCGCCCGCGGCCAGGGGCACCGAGGGGTCGGCCCGCAGGGCGCGGGCCACCAGTTCCGACGCCACCACCCCGGCCGGCACCCGCAAGGTCGTCGCCACCGGTGCCGCGTGCCGCTCCTCGTGCACGTACGGCTCCAGACCGCCGCCCAGTGCCGCCGCCCCGGCCCGGGTGGCCCGCGCGGCCTCGCGGTGGCGGGCCATCACCGTCTCCAGCCCCACCGACTCGATCCGCTCGACGCACGCCTGAAGGGCCAGCATCTCCAGCTGCGCCGGAGCATGGGGCAGCGCCTTGCGTCCGCCGTCGATCCAGCGCTCCTTCCAGTCGAGCAGGGAGAGGTACGAGCGGCGTGGCGCCGCCGGGTTCGCCGCCATCCGGGCCCACGCCCGCTCGCTCACCGACACCGCCGACACCCCCGCCGGCCCGCCCATCGCCTTCTGCGCGCCGATCACGCACAGGTCCACGCCCCACGCGTCCGGCAGCACCGGCTCCGCCCCGACGGAGGCGACCGCGTCCAGGTAGAAGAGGGCGCCCTGCTCCCGTACCGCCTCGCCGATCTCCGCGACCGGGTTGGTGTTGCCGGTCGCCGCCTCCGCGTGGACGAGTGACACGAAGTCGATCTCCGGGTGCTCGGCGAACGCCTCCCGGACCTGGTCGGCGCCTACCGCCGCGTGGAAGGGCACGGCGAGGTCGTGCACCGTCGCCCCGCAGTCCCGCAGCCAGTCCCCGAAGGTCTGCCCGTAGGGGCCGGTGATCACGTTCAGCGCGGTGGTCCCCGGACCGGCCGTCGCCCGGATCGCCCCCTCCAGCGGCAGCAGCGCCTCGCCCTGCGTGATCACGACGTCCTGCCGGGTGCCGAGCAGCCGGGCCACCCGGTCCTCGATGGAGGCGAAGTGCGCGGCGCTCAGCGGCGGAAGGTCGAGGAAGGGGTGGGTCACGGCGGTGCTCTCTTCGCTCACGGTAGGAGTCAAGGGGCGGTCACGGGGTAACGAAGTCGAGGGTATCCGGCCCGCTCCCCACCCCTCCGACTGGTGACTTCTCAGGTCGGACGGCCCAGTGACCAACGGTTTGATTTGAGAGACCCAAACTTCTCCTTATAATCGGAACCCACAGTTCCCCCACAGGAGGCCCCCCGTGCACACCTTCTCCGGGCGCCGGACCCGTATCCGGGCCGCCATCACCGCGACGGCAGGGCTGGCGCTCGTGGCTGTCGGTGCCTCCGCCTGCACCTCCACCGGCAACAGCGGCGGCTCGAAGACCGCCGTCGGCGGCGTCGAGGTCGTCAAGGCCGGGCAGCTCACCACCTGCACCCACCTGCCGTACCCGCCCTTCCAGTCCGAGATCGGCGGCAAGGTCCAGGGCTTCGACGTCTCCCTCGTCGACCTGGTCGCCAAGGACCTCGGAGTGAAGCAGGCCGTCGTCGACACCCCCTTCGAGAACTTCAAGACCGGCGCGTTCCTCAACTCCGGCCAGTGCGACCTCGCGGCGGCCGGCATGACGATCACCGCCGAGCGCGCGAAGCACGTCGACTTCTCCGCCCCCTACTTCAACGCCACCCAGGCCGTCCTCGTCGACAAGAAGAGCGGCCTGACCTCCCTGGCCGACGTCAAGGCCAAGGGCAGGAAGCTCGGCGCCCAGGCACAGACCACCGGCGAGGACTACGCGAAGAAGCGGGGCTTCGACGCCGTCTCCTTCGAGTCCTCCGACGCGCTCCTCAACGGTCTGCGCACCGGCCAGGTCCAGGCCGTCATCATCGACTACCCCGTCGTCCAGGGCTGGCTCAAGGACACCACCAACGCCGGCGCCTTCAAGGTGGTGGACAACCTCAACACCGGCGAGCAGTACGGCTTCACGGTGAAGAAGGGCAACACCAAGCTCCTCGCCGCCATCAACAAGGCGCTCGCCGACGCCAAGGCCGACGGCACCTACAAGAAGCTGTACGAGAAGTGGATCGGCCCCTACGACGCCTCCGCCGCCTCCCCGGCCGCCACCGCCTCCCCCTCGGCCTCCTGACCCGATGACCGCCACCGACGTACAGGTACGCCCGCCCAGGAGGAAGGGCCTGACCCGGCGCCAGAAGCGCCGGCTGTCGCGCGGCATCCAGTACACCGTCTTCCTCGGCGTCGTGATCGCCCTGGCGGCCGGCGCCGACTGGGGACGGCTGCAGAACCAGTTCGCGCAGTGGGACATCGCCCGTCAGATGTTCCCGGACGTCATCACGCTGGCCCTGAAGAACACCGTGCTGTACACCCTGTTCGGCTTCGCCGTGGGGCTCAGCCTCGGCCTGGTGCTCGCGCTGATGCGGCTGTCGTCCGTGGCGCCCTACCGCTGGCTCGCGGGCCTCTACATCGAGATCTTCCGCGGCCTGCCCGCCCTGCTGATCTTCATCTTCGTCGGCGTGGCCGTCCCCCTGGCCTTCCCCGGCACGGAGATCATCGGCGGCACCTACGGCAAGGCGGCCATCGCGCTCGGCGTGGTCGCCGCCGCCTACATCGCGGAGACCGTCCGCGCCGGCATCCAGGCCGTCCCCAAGGGACAGCTGGAGGCGGCCCGTTCGCTGGGCTTCTCGCACGCCCGGGCCATGGTCTCCATCGTCATCCCGCAGGCCTTCCGCATCATCCTGCCGCCGCTGACCAACGAACTCGTCCAGTTGTTCAAGGACTCCTCGCTGGTCCTGGTCATCGGCGTCACCCTGGAGGAACGCGAGCTGTCCAAGTTCGGCCGCGACCTGGCCAGCACGACCGCCAACTCCACGCCGATCCTCGTCGCCGGACTGTGCTACCTGCTGGTCACGATCCCGCTCGGCTTCGTCGTCCGCCGCATGGAGGCCAAGGCCCGGGAGGCCGTCAAGTGAGCACCCCCGAGATCCGGATCCGGGACCTGCACAAGTCCTTCGGCGACAACCAGGTGCTGCGCGGCATCGACCTGGAGATCGGCCAGGGTGACGTGGTCTGCGTCATCGGCCCCTCCGGCTCCGGCAAGTCGACCCTGCTGCGCTGCGTCAACCTGCTGGAGGAGCCGACCAGGGGCCAGGTCTTCGTCGGCGGCACCGAACTGACCGACCCGGACGTCGACATCGACGCCGCACGCCGCCGTATCGGCATGGTCTTCCAGCAGTTCAACCTGTTCCCGCACCTCACCGTGACCGAGAACCTCACGCTGCCGCAGCGCCGGGTGCTCGGCCGGGACAAGGCGGCGGCCGCGCGGGTGGCGGCCGAGAACCTGTCGCGCGTGGGCCTGTCCGAGAAGGCGGACGCCTACCCGGCCTCCCTCTCCGGCGGCCAGCAGCAGCGGGTGGCGATCGCCCGCGCGCTGTCCATGGACCCCGAGGTGATGCTCTTCGACGAGCCGACCTCCGCGCTCGACCCGGAACTGGTCGGCGACGTGCTCGCGGTCATGCGGATGCTCGCCCACGAGGGCATGACCATGATGGTCGTCACCCACGAGATGACCTTCGCCCGCGAGGTCGCCGACCGGGTCGTCTTCATGGACGGCGGAGTGGTCGTCGAGGACGGCCCCCCGGACCAGGTCATCACCCGCCCCGCCCACGACCGCACCCGCCACTTCCTCTCCCGCCTCCTCGACCCGGCGATGGCCGAGGTGGAGGAGGGAACCTCCGACCAGGTGGGGACGCGCGAGTAGGGCTTCACTAGGGTGCGGTACATGAGCGATCAGGCGGTGCTGCACCTGAAGGGGCCAATCCTCGTCGGCCCCGACGAGGTCCGTGACGAGCTGTGGGTGGTGGACGGACGGATCTCGTACGACCGTCCGGGCGGCGCCCGCGATGTGCGGGAGGTGCGGGGCTGGGCGCTGCCCGGGCTGGTCGACGCGCACTGCCATGTGGGCCTCGGCGCGCACGGGCCGGTCGACGCCGACACGGCCGAGAAGCAGGCGCTGACCGACCGGGAGGCCGGCACTCTGCTCGTCCGGGACGCCGGCTCGCCCTCCGACACCCGGTGGGTCGACGACCGCGAGGACCTCCCGGAGATCATCCGGGCCGGCCGGCACATCGCCCGCACCCGCCGCTACATCCGCGGCTACGCCCATGAGATCGAGCCGGAGGACCTGGTCGCGTACGTCGCCCAGGAGGCCCGGCGCGGTGACGGCTGGGTCAAGCTGGTCGGCGACTGGATCGACCGCGACCTCGGCGACCTGGCGCCCTGCTGGCCCCGCGAGGCGGCCGGCGCGGCCATCGCCGAGGCGCACCGGCTCGGCGCCCGCGTCACCGCGCACTGTTTCGCCGAGAACAGCCTGCGCGACCTGGTGGAGGCGGGCATCGACTGCGTCGAGCACGCCACCGGCCTGACCGACGACCTGATCCCGCTCTTCGCCGAACGCGGGGTCGCGATCGTCCCGACCCTCGTCAACATCGCCACCTTCCCGCGGCTCGCGGACGGCGGCGCGTCCCGCTACCCGCGCTGGTCGGCGCACATGCGCCGGCTGCACGAGCGGCGCTACGACACCGTGCGCGGCGCCTACGACGCCGGGATCCCGGTGTTCGTCGGCACGGACGCCGGCGGCTCGCTGCCCCACGGCCTGGTCGCCGCCGAGGTCGCGGAACTGGTCACCGCCGGCCTCCCGCCCCTCGCCGCGCTGTCCGCGGCCACCTGGGGCGCCCGCGCCTGGCTGGGCCGCCCGGCCCTCGAAGAGGGCGCCCGAGCCGACCTCGTCGTCTACGACGAGGACCCCCGCGCGGACGTACGCGTACTGGCGGCACCGCGCCGGGTGGTACTGCGCGGCCGAGTCGTCGGGTGAGCCCCGGCGCCGGCCGGCCCCGGACCGCGGGTTCCGCTTGTGCGGGCGGGGGCGGGGGCAGGGGAGGGCGGCGCACCAGGGCGTACGGGCGCCGGCGGCGGCGCTACGGGCGGGCCGTGGCGCCGCCGGGCGCTCCGGGCCCGGGTTCCGCTCGAGAGCGAGCCCGGCGCCGGCCGGCCCTCGGGGGCCGGTTCCGGTTCAGCGGGCTGGGAGGGCGGGGGAGGCCAGGGCGGTGTTCAGGGCCCGTACGAACCCGGTCACCGTCGCCCGGTCGCGCACGGCGATCCGTACCCACTTCTCGTCCAGGCCCGGGAACGTGTCCCCGCGCCGCACCGCGTAGCCCAGGGCGCGCAGCCGTCGCCGTACCCCCGCCGCGTCCGGCATGCGTACCAGCACGAACGGGCCCTCGGCAGGCTCGACCACCCGGACCCCGTGCCCCGCGCAGGCGGCCAGGCCCGCCACCAGATGGGCCCGGTCGACGGCGATCCGATGGGCCGCGTGCGCCGCCTCGGCCAGGGCGCGCGGCGCCACACAGGCCCGCGCCGCCGCCAGCGCGGGCGTGGACACCGGCCACAGCGGCTGCGCCCGCTCCAGCTCCGCGATCGTCTCCGGCGCGGCCAGCACATAGCCGATGCGCAGCCCGGCCAGCCCCCAGGTCTTGGTCAGGCTGCGCAGCACCACGAGCCCCGGCACATCGGTGCGTCCGGCCAGCGCCTCCCGCTCACCCGGCACCGCGTCCATGAACGCCTCGTCCACCACCACCGTCCGCCCCGGCCGTGCGAGCCGGGCCAGGGCGGCGGCCGGGTGCAGCACCGAGGTCGGGTTCGTCGGGTTGCCGATCACCACCAGGTCCGCGTCCTCGGGCACGGCCGCCGGCTCCAGCCGGAAGCCGTCCTCCTCGCGCAGCAGCACCCGGTCCACCGTGTGCCCCGCGTCCCGCAGCGCCGCCTCCGGCTCCGTGAACTGCGGGTGCACCACGACCGGCCGGCGGACCTTCAGGGCCCGGGCGAGCAGCACGAACGCCTCGGCCGCCCCGGCCGTCAGCAGCACCCGCTCCACCGCGACCCCGTGCCGCGCCGCCACCGCCGCCCGCGCCTCCCGGCCGTCCGGATAGGCGGCCAGCGACGTCAGCGACCCGGCGATCACCTCCCGCAGCCAGCCCGGCGGGGTGTCCGCGCGGACGTTGACGGCCAGGTCCACCAGCTCGGCCCCGTCGTCGCGCACCTCCGCGTCCCCGTGGTGGCGCAGGTCATGAGCGCCCTCAGTGCGCATGGGCATGCCCGCCGTGGTGGTGGTGCCCAGGCCCGTGGTGGTGTCCCTCGTCGTCCGGGTGGAAGTGCGGCTGCTGCGGCAGCCCCACCTTGTCCTCGAACCCCGGCAGCGCGATGCGGTACACACACGAGTCGCAGTTCATCCGCAGATCGCCCTCGACGGCCTCCTCGTACCGCTCCCACACGAGGTCCAGCAGCTCCGGTTCGGGCCCGATGACGTCGGCCGAACGCACCTCGGTCTCCGGATGCGCGGCCGCCCAGCCCTCGGTCTGCTGCCGCACCCGGTCCGGCAGGACGCCGGTGAACAGGAAGTAGGGGAGTACGACGATCCGCCGCGCCCCCAGCCGCGCGCACCGGTCGAGCCCGCTCGGCACGTCCGGCGCCGCCAGCGACACGAACGCCGTCTCCACCCCCGCGTACCCGCGCCCCTCCCACAGCAGCCGCGCCGCCTTGTACACCTCGGCGTTGGCGTCCGGGTCGGTCGAGCCGCGCCCCACCAGCAGCACGGTCACGTCCGACCGGTCCCCGGGGGTACGGTCCGAGGCCCCCAGCGCCTCGTCCAGCCGCCGCTCCAGCACCGACAGCAGCGCCGGATGCGGACCCAGCGGACGCCCGTAGGTGTACGAGATCCCCGGGTGCCGCTCCTTCTCCCGGACCAGCGCGGCCGGGATGTCCCCCTTGGCGTGCCCGGCGGCCACCAGCATCAGGGGCACGGCGGCGAACCGGCGTACCCCGCGCTCCACCAGTTCGGTGACGGCCTCGCCCAGCGGCGGCGGGGACAGCTCGATGAAGCCGCCGGCGACCGGCAGTTCGGGGTGGCGGCGGCCCAGCTCCCGGACGAAGTCGCGGAACGCCTCGGCTCCGGCCTCGTCCCGGGTGCCATGGCCGGCGATGAGCAGGGCGGGCGGCGGGGTGGTCACGATTGCTCCTCGGAAGGTGAAACGGGGTGGTACAGCAGGGCGTTGAGCGCGGCGGCGGCGACCGCCGAACCGCCCTTCTCGGACACGTTGCTCACGGCGGGCAGCCCGCTCCCGCGCAGCGCCGCCTTGGACTCGACCGCGCCGACGAAGCCGACGGGCAGTCCGATGACCAGGGCCGGGGCGGCGTCCAGGGTCAGCAGCTCCTCCAGCGCGGTCGGCGCGTTGCCGATGACCCAGAGGGCGCCGGGTCCGACCTGTTCGTACGCCAGCCGGATCGCGTGCGCCGAACGGGTCAGCCCCGGACCGGCCTCGGCGTCCCCGAGCCGGCAGACGGTCTCGCGCCGGGTGATGCCGGCGCCGACCATCGCGACGTCGACGACCACCGGCGCACCGGCGTGCAGCGCGGTGTGCGCCCGCGCCAGATCGCCCTCGTCCATGACGAGATCGGTGGCGTAGCCGAGGTCGGCGGCGGAGTGGACGACCCGCTCCACCACCGCCCGGGTCAGCGGCGGGAGGTGCGTGGTGTCCAGCCGGGCGCGCATCCGCCGGTAGGACTCCCGCTCGATGGGATGGACCACACGGGCCACGGGGTTCACCGGGAGTCCTCCTGCCAGCGGTAGCCGCGCGGGGTCACCATGCGCCCCGCGATGTCACAGGTCGCGGTGTTGCCCACGGTGACGACCGTCATCATGTCGACCGTCGCCGGGTCGAGGGCGGCCAGGGTCGTCAGCAGGCTGGACTCGTCCGGCCGTGAGGCGTTGCGTACGACACCGACCGGTGTCGTCGGCTCCCGGTGCCCGGCGAGGATCGCGAGCGCCTTCGGCAGCTGCCAGTCCCGGCCCCGGGAGCGGGGGTTGTAGAAGGTGACCACGAGGTCCGCCTCGGCGGCGGCCCGCACCCGCCGTTCGATGACCTCCCACGGGGTGTGCAGGTCGGACAGGCTGATGGACACGTGGTCGTGGCCCAGCGGCGCGCCCAGGATCGCCCCGGCCGCCAGGGCCGCCGTCACACCCGGCACGCCGACCACGTCGATGTCGTCGGACGCCTCGGCGAGCGCGGGGGAGGCCATGGCGTACACGCCCGCGTCCCCGCTGCCGATCAGCGCGACCGCGTGCCCCCGGCGGGCCTCGGCGACCGCCGTCCGGGCCCGCTCCTCCTCGGCGCCGAGCCCCGACTCCAGCACCCGGGTGCCCGGCCGCAGCAGATCGCGGATCTGGTCGACGTACTGGTCGAGGCCGACGACCACGGAGGCCCGCCGCAGTTCGGCCTCGGCGCGGGGGGTGAGCAGGTCGCGGGCGCCCGGACCGAGCCCGACCACCGCGAGCCGCCCGCGCCCCGGCCGCCGTACCACGGCACAGGTCGCCCGGGCGGGCCCCGCGTCCGCGCGCCGCGACTTCCGCTTCGGCACGACGAGTTCACCGCCGCGCACCAGCGCCGCCGCCTCCGCGACGGAGGGGGTGCCGACCGCCGCGAGCGGCGCCTCGGAGGGGTTGGGCACCTCGACGGCCGCGAGTTCCCCGGCGGAGTACGTCACCAGCGGGACGCCGAGGCGTTCGGCCGCCCCGACGATGCCGGGCTCCCCGGCCTTGGCGTCGACGGTGGCGAGTTCGGCGACGGACCTCCCCGACAGGCCCGCCTCGCGCAGGGTCGTCGTGACCAGCCCGAGGACCTCCTCGACGGGCGCGCCGGTGGAGGCGCCCACGCCGATCACGAGGGTGGGGGGCCGCAGGACGGCCTCGCGCTCGCCCGGCTCCACGAGACGGTCCGTCAGACGGACCGTGTACGAGCCGCTCACCGCCACCGGCAGGGCGGGCAGCGGCCAGGACACCTCGGTCTCCAGGGCGACCGGCTCGCCGTCCAGAAGAGCCCGCGAGACGGCCGCGACGGCCCCCTCCACGGGCAGGCCGAGCGTGTCGAGGCCCGGCAGCCCGACCGCGTCGGTCGCCGTCGTCACCACCGGCGTCGCCCCCAGCACCCGCCCGACCCCGGCGGCGAGTTCGTTCGCCCCGCCGCCGTGCCCGCCCACCAGCGACACGGCGAACCGGCCGCCCTCGTCGACGCACACCACGCCCGGGTCGGCCGCCTTGTCGCCGAGCAGCGGCGCCAGCAGCCGTACCACCGCCCCCGTCGCCAGGAAGCACACGAGCTGCTCGCACTCGGCGAACGCGGCCCGTACGGCCTCACCGACGGGACCCTCGTACACCCGCGTGCGGTCCGGCCACGCCACGGCCAGCCGGTCCCGCGCCGCAGCCCCCGCCGAGGTGGCGGAAATGAGGCCGATCACTGGGCAACTCCTTCTCGGAAAAGGGGGGTTCTGGTCCCCCACAGCAGGAAAACGGGATTGGTCGCCGCCAGCCGGGTCACGTCCCCCGGCAGCGGCGCGAGCCGCGACGACTGCAACAGCACCCCGTCGCAGGAGAACCCGGCGGCACCCAGCGCCTCGCGCGCCGCCGGCACCCGGTCCAGGGCGGCCACGGCCACCACCACGGCCCGCCGGGCCCGCCGCGCGCACTCGGCGACGACCGCGGGCAGCTCGCGCCCGCCCCCGCCGACGAACACGGCGTCCGGATCGGGCAGTCGGGCCAGCACGCCCGGCGCCGACCCGGACACCACCCGCACGTCCACCCCGTGCGCGGCCGCGTTCGCACGGATCCGCTCGACGCCGTCCGGGTCCTTCTCCACGGCCACGACGGCGGCACCGAGCCGCGCGCACTCCACCGCCACCGAACCCGAGCCCGCGCCGACGTCCCACACCAGGTCGCCCAGGCGCGGCCCGAGCCGGGCCAGGGCCAGCGCCCGCACCTCGAACTTGGTGATCATCGAGTCCCGGTGCGCGAACTCGTCCTCCTCCAGCGCCCACCGCTCGGGCATCACGGGCACCCCCGCGACCGTGCGCACGGCACCCGGCGCCCGCGTCCCGTCCAGGCACAGCACCACGTTCACCGCCGTGCCCCAGTCCCGGCCCGCCGCCTCGGCGGCCGTCACCCGCCGTACGCTCTCGTGCTGCGGGTCGCCGAGCGCGCTCGCCACCACCAGCACCCGGTCCGGGGGCAGCGCGGCCCCCAGCTCGGCGGGCCCCGCGCCCGGACCGGTCAGCACGGCGACCTTGGGATGGGCCAGGCAGACGTTGACGGCCGTCCGCGGATCCCGCCCGTGCGCGCTGACCACGACCGCGTCGTCCCAGGGCAGCCCCAGCCGCGCGAACGCGGCGGCCACCGACGACACCCCCGGCCGCACGTCGAGCCGCTCCGCCCCGAACCGCTCGGCCAGCACCCGCACGACCCCGAAGAACCCGGGGTCACCGGAGGCCAGCACGACCACCGGCAGGTCCTTGCCGACGTACTCCCCGATGGTGTCCAGGGCCGGCCCCAGCGCCCCGAGCACCACCCGCCGCGCACCCTCCGGCAGCCGTACGGCGTCCAGGTGCCGCCGCCCGCCGACCACCAGGGCGGCCCCGGCGAACACCTCCTCGGCGACCGGCGCACCCGTGCCCGTGCCGAGCACGGCGATCTTCGGGCTCATGTGCTCGCACCCCGCTCGCGCAGCTCCCGGCGCGCCTCGGGGTCGGCCTTGCGGAAGCCGTGGAAGTGACCGGGGTGGTACAGGTGCGAGCGGGTGCCGTGGGCGTCCAGGGCAGGCCCGACCAGGAACAGCGTGTGCTTCCACAGCCGGTGCTCCTTGACCGTCTCCTCCAGCGTGCCGATCGTGCACCGCACGAGAAGCTCCTCCGGCCAGGTGACCTGGTAGGCGACGACGACCGGTGTGTCGGTGGGGTAGCCGCCCTCCAGCAGCTCCCGCACCAGCTGCCCGCTGCGGGCCGCCGACAGGAAGATCGCCATGGTGGTGCCGTGCCGGGCGAACTCGCGCACCTCCTCGCCGGGCGGCATCGGCGTCTTGCCGCCGCCGAGCCGGGTGAGGACCACGGACTGGGCGACCTCGGGGATGGTCAGCTCCCGCTGGGCGAGCGCGGCCACGGCCGAGAAGGACGAGACCCCGGGCACGATCTCCGTCTCGATCCCGAGCCCGGCACACCGGTCGAGCTGCTCCTGCGTACCGCCCCACAGGGCCGGGTCGCCGGAGTGGATGCGCGCCACCCGCAGGCCCTCGGCGCGGGCCCGCTCGTACACGGCGACGACGTCCTCCAGGGACATGGCCGCCGAATCCAGGATCTCCGCGTCCGCACGCGCGTGCTCGAGGACCTCCGCCTGCACCAGGCTGGCCGCCCAGATCACCACGTCGGCCTCCGCGATGGCCCGCGCGGCCCGGAATGTCAGCAGGTCGGCGGCGCCGGGGCCGGCACCGACGAAGGTCACCTTGCCGGTGGGGGCATCGGCCATGAGAATCTGTCCTCTCCTACAAGTGGTACGCACGTGGTAATCAAGTCGTACGAGCACGCCGGCTAGGGCCGGACGTGCGCGAGCGCGGGCTGATCGGATAGCAAGAACACATGGCGGTCTTCGTCGCGCTCGGCGCGTTCCTGATGACGCTGGCCGGCGGCTGGACGGCACAGCGCGTGACCGACCGCCGCCACCTGGTCCTCGGCCTGGCCGGCGGCCTCATGCTCGGCGTGGTGGGCCTCGACCTGCTGCCGGAGGCGCTGCGGACGGCCGGCCGCGAGGTGCTCGGCGTCCCCGCCGCGCTGCTGCTGTTCGTGGCCGGCTTCCTCGTGGCCCATCTGGTGGAACGCCTGCTGGCCGCCCGCCAGGCCGCGCACGGCGCAGCCGGGGAACACAACCACCGGGCGCCCGAGGTGGGCCTGACGGCGGCCGGCGCCATGGTCGGGCACAGCGCCATGGACGGCGTGGCGATCGGCGCCGCCTTCCAGGTGGGCGGCGGCATGGGCACCGCCGTCGCGCTGGCCGTGATCGCCCACGACTTCGCGGACGGCTTCAACACCTTCACCATCACCAGCCTGTACGGCAACGCCCGCCGCAAGGCGCTGGCGATGCTCGTCGCCGACGCCTGCGCACCCGTCCTGGGCGCCCTGTCGACCGCTTTCTTCACCATCCCGGCGCAACTGCTCGGCGGCTACCTCGGCCTCTTCGGCGGCGTCCTGCTCTACCTGGCCGCCGCCGAGATCCTCCCCGAGGCCCACCACGAACACCCCGCCCACTCGACCCTGCTGTGCACGGTGGCGGGCGCCGCGTTCATCTGGCTGGTGGTCGGCGTCTCCGGCTGACCGGACGCGCGCGACGGGACTCACAGCTTCCCGCCCCGCCCGCCCGTGCGCCGGGCCGGCGCGATCAGCGTGGACAGGTACGGCAGCGGGCCGCCGTCGAGATCGGCGGCCGGCCGGATGGACTCCTCCGCCAGCCCCAGCGCCGACCCCCACACGGCGTCCGCCAGCCGCCCGCTCACCCGCAGCGCCTCGGCCACCTCGGCGGCCTGTCGGCCGAACTTGTACGCCACGACCGTCCCGGGCCCCTCCAGCGCCTCCTTCAGCACGGCCGAACCGGCCGTCACCGGCACCAGCGTCAGCGGCTCGGTCCCTTCGGTGAGCACCGCCCCCGACCGCGCCGCGAGGTCCTGCATCGCCGTGATCCCCGGCACCGTCTCCACGCCGACGCCCGGCACCAGCTCGGCGATCGTCTGCGCGAGATAGGTGAAGGTCGAGTACACGTTGGGGTCGCCGATGGTGGCGAAGGCCACCGTGCCGTGCTCCCGCAGCAGTTCGGCGACCCGCTCCCCGGCGGCGTCCCAGGCGGTCTCGCGCCGCGCCCGGTCGCTGCGCTCGTTCAGCGCGAACACGACCCGCACCACCTTGTCGCCGGGCACGTAGTGCAGCACGGTGGCCTCGGCCCGTCCGCGCTCGCCGCCGTCCATCACCGGTACGACGACCACCTCGGCGGCCCGCAGCGCGTTGACGCCCTTGACGGTCACCAGCTCCGGATCCCCGGGGCCCACCCCGATCCCCACCAGCCTGCTGTTCATGACGTCCGGCACCTCTCGACGAACCGACGGGCCACACCGGGCACGGACGCCCAGTGCGTGTGCAGATAACTCGCGTGCACGCCCTGCTGTACGAAACCCTCGACGCGCCTGGCCGGCGCGCGCACCCCCCAGGCCGGCGCCGTCCCCGCCCCGGGCTCGACGGCCGTCCGGTGGAACTCGTGGCCGCGCATCCGCGTCCCGGCGGCGGCGAGCGCGCTGTCGCCCACGGCCACGGCGTCCCGGTAGCCGAGGGTGAGCCGCTCGGTCATCCGCGCGGTGGCGTCCAGCACCCCGCACATCGGCCGCCCGTCCAGCTCCCGGCACAGGTACAGCAGTCCGGCGCACTCGGCGGCGACGGGAGCGCCGGACAGCGCGAGGTCCGCGACGGCCTTGCGCAGCGGCTCGTTGGCGGACAGCTCACCGGCGTACACCTCGGGGAAGCCGCCCCCGACGACCAGCCCGGCCGTCCCTTCGGGCAGCCGCTCGTCGCGCAGCGGATCGAAGGCGACGACCTCGGCACCGGCGGCGGTGAGCAGCTCCGTGTGCTCGGCGTAGGAGAAGGTGAAGGCGGCACCGCCGGCGACGGCGACCCGGGGCACCGGCTGCCCGGCGCCCGGACCCGGCCGGCCGGGTGCGGGCGCGGCGAGGGCCTCGGCCGCGTCCCAGGGGGCGTCCGGCAGCGCACCCGCGCTCCGCGCCAGCGCCGCCAGCGCGTCCAGGTCGCAGCCCTGCGACACCTGCGCCGCCATCGCCCGGACGGAGTCGACCGCGGCGGCCTCCCGCTCCGCGACCGGCACCAGCCCCAGATGCCGAGACGGCGTGGCCACCTGCCGGGCCCGCCGCAGGACCCCCAGCACCGGCACCCCGGCCGCGTCCAGCGCCTCCCGCAGCAACTCCTCGTGCCGGTCCGAGGCGACCTTGTTCAGGATCACACCCCCGACCCGCACCCGCGGATCCCAGGACGCGAACCCGTGCACCAGCGCGGCCACCGACCGGGACTGCGACGACGCGTCCACGACCAGCACCACCGGCGCCCGCAGCAGCTTCGCCACCTGGGCGGTGGACGCCAGCTCACCCTCGCCGGCGGCCCCGTCGTACAACCCCATCACGCCCTCGACCACGGCGATGTCACAGCCCCGCGCCCCGTGCAGGAACAGCGGAGCGACAAGCTCCGGCCCGCACAGGTACGCGTCGAGGTTGCGCCCGCGACGCCCGGTGGCGAGCGCGTGGTACCCGGGGTCGATGTAGTCGGGTCCGACCTTGTGCGGGGAGACGGCGAGCCCCCGCGCGGCGAACGCGGCCATCAGCCCCGTGGCGACGGTGGTCTTGCCGCTGCCCGAGGAGGGCGCGGCGATGACCAGCCGGGGCACGGATGTCACCACTCGATGCCCCTCTGGCCCTTCTGGCCCACGTCCATCGGGTGCTTCACCTTGGACATGTCGGTCACCAGATCGGCGAAGCCGACCAGCTTCTCGGGCGCGTTCCGCCCGGTGATCACGACATGCTGGGTCCCGGGCCGGTTCCGCAGGACCTCCACGACCTCGTCGGTGTCGACCCACCCCCAGTGCATGGGGTAGGCGAACTCGTCCAGCACGTACAGCCGGTACGTCTCGGCGGCCAGGTCCCGCTTGACCTGCTCCCAGCCCTCGCGCGCCTTCTCCTCGTTGTCCAGCTGCTCGTCCCGCTGCACCCAGGACCAGCCCTCGCCCATCTTGTGCCAGTCGACGGTCCCGCCCTCACCGGAGGCGCCGAGCACGCGCAGCGCGTTCTCCTCGCCGACCTTCCACTTCGCCGACTTGACGAACTGGAACACCCCGATCGGCCACCCCTGGTTCCAGGCGCGCAACGCCAGCCCGAAGGCGGCGGTCGACTTGCCCTTGCCGATCCCGGTGTGCACGACGACCAGCGGCCGGTTGCGCCGCTGCCGGGTCGTCAGCCCGTCCTCCGGTACGACACTCGGCTGTCCCTGCGGCATTACGCGGCCCTCCTCGACGTCCCCTGCACATCCCTGACCAGCCCGGCGATCGAGTCCGCCCGCAACTCGTCGAGCGTCACCGCCGTACCCCCGAGCTCACCCGCGAGCTGCCCGGCGAGCCCGAGCCGCACCGGCCCCGACTCGCAGTCCACGACCACGGACGCGGTCCCGTCGGCGGCGAACAGCCGCGCCGCGCGCCCCGCGAGCGCGACCGGCTCCGGGCCGCCGGTGGCCCGCCCGTCGGTCACCACCACGACCAGCGCCCGACGCGCCGGATCCCGCAGCCGTTCGATCCGCAGCACGTCGTGCGCCTTCAGCAGCCCGGCGGCGAGCGGGGTCCGCCCGCCGGTCGGCAGCGACTCCAGCCGGGCGGCGGCCGCGTCCACGGACGAGGTCGGCGGCAGCGCGACCTCGGCCGCCGCACCCCGGAACGTCACCAGCCCCACCTTGTCCCGCCGCTGGTAGGCGTCCAGCAGCAGCGACAGCACGGCGCCCTTCACCGCGCCCATCCGCTGCCGCGCCGCCATCGACCCGGAGGCGTCCACGACGAACAGCACGAGGTTGCCCTCCCGGCCCTCCCGCGTCGCCTGCCGCAGATCGTCCCGGCGCACCACCAGCCCCGGCCCGGACCGGCCGCGCGCCCGCTGGTGCGGTGCCGCGGCCCGCACGGTCGCCGCCAGGTGCAGCTTGGTCAGCGCTCCCCGGGGCCGCCGGGCCCCGATGGTCCGCCCGTGCTCGGTCCGGGCCCGCGAACGCCGGCCGGCCGCGCCCTCCCCGAGCCCGGGCACGCTCAGCATCTTGGTCCGGAACGGCTCCGAGGCCCGTACCGGCGACTGCTCCCCGGCGCCGGACGCCTGCGGCTCGCCGTCCTCCCCGGCCTCCGGCCGGGCGCCCGCGTCACCGCCGCTCGGCCCCTCCTCCGGCGAGGGCCGGCCGCCCCCGCCGCCCCCGGGCCCGTCGGGGCCGGGATCGTCGTCGCCCTCGTCCTGGTCCTCGCTGCCGCCGGAGAACTCCTCCAGCGTCCGGTCGAGCTTGTCCTCGTCGAGTCCGGGCGCGTCGAACGGATTGCGGCGCCGCCGGTGCGGCAGCGCGAGCAGCGCCGCCTGCCGCACGTCCTCGGCGAGCACGTCGGTGCGCCCCGCCCAGGCGGCCAGCGCGGTGGCGGTCCGGGCCATGACGATGTCGGCGCGCATCCCGTCCACCTCGAAGGCCGCGCAGGTCGCCGCGATCTGCCGCAGCGCGCCGTCGCCCAGCCGCACCGACGGCAGCAACTCCCGTGCCGCGACGACGCGTCGGCGTACGGCGGTCTCCTCCTCGGCCCACCGGGCGGCGAAACCGGCCGGGTCGTCGTCGTAGGCGAGCCGCCGCCTGACGACCTCCACGCGCTGGTCGGGCTCCCGGGAGGCGGCGACCTCCACGGTCAGCCCGAACCGGTCGAGCAACTGCGGCCGCAGCTCACCCTCCTCCGGGTTCATCGTGCCGACGAGCAGGAAACGGGCGGCGTGCCGCACCGAGACACCCTCGCGCTCGACGTAGGAGGCGCCCATCGCGGCGGCGTCCAGCAGCAGGTCGACGAGATGGTCGTGCAGCAGGTTGACCTCGTCGACGTAGAGGATCCCGCGGTGCGCGTCGGCGAGCAGGCCGGGCTCGAACGCCTTCACGCCCTCCGCCAGCGCCCGCTCGATGTCGAGCGCGCCGACGAGCCGGTCCTCGGAGGCACCGACGGGCAGCTCGACCATCCGCGCCGCACGCGTCTCGACCGCCCCCGGCCCGTGCGGCCCGTCCGGGCACGCCGGGTCGGGGGAGCCGGGGTCACAGGAGAAACGGCAACCGGAGACGACGTCGACCCGCGGCAGCAGCGCCGAGAGGGCGCGCACCGCCGTGCTCTTCGCGGTGCCCTTCTCGCCACGCACGAGCACTCCGCCGACAGCGGGGCTCACCGCGTTCAGGAGCAGCGCGAGCCGCAGGTCGTCCTGGCCGACGACGGCCGTGAACGGAAAGGGGGTACTCACTTCTCGTCGCCCTCCAGGTCGCCTTCCAGCTCCAGGTAGGTGGCCCGCAGCCGCTCCAGGGTCTCGGCGTCCGGCTCGGCCCACAGCCCGCGGTCGGCGGCCTCCAGCAGCCGTTCGGTGATGCCGCGCAGCGCCCACGGGTTGGACTTCTTCATGAAGTCCCGGTTCTCCGCGTCGAAGACGTACTCGGCGCTGAGCTTCTCGTACATCCAGTCGTCGACCACGCCCGCCGTGGCGTCGTAGCCGAACAGGTAGTCCACGGTCGCCGCCATCTCGAAGGCGCCCTTGTAGCCGTGCCGGCGCATCGCCGCCATCCAGCGCGGGTTGACCACCCGGGCGCGGAAGACACGGTGGGTCTCCTCGCCCAGGGTGCGGGTCCGCACCTGGTCCGGTACGGCGCTGTCGCCCACGTACGCCTCGGGGTTGGCGCCCGTCAGGTGCCGCACCATGGCGACCATGCCGCCGTGGTACTGGAAGTAGTCGTCCGCGTCCACGAGATCGTGCTCACGGGTGTCGACGTTCTTCGCGGCGACGGCGATCCGCTTGAACGCCGTCTCCATGTCGCCGCGCGCGGCCCGCCCGTCGAGACCGCGCCCGTAGGCGTAACCGCCCCACACGGCGTACACCTCGGCGAGGTCCGCGTCGCTGCGCCAGTTCCGCGCGTCGATGAGCGGGAGCAGGCCGGCGCCGTAGGCCCCCGGCTTCGACCCGAAGACGCGGGCCGTGGCGCGCCGCCGGTCGCCGTGCGCCGCCGTGTCCTCGTCCACGTGCGCGCGCACGAAGTTGGACCCGGCCGGCTCCGCCAGCTCGGCCACCGCCCGTACCGCGTCGTCGATCAGCCCCACCACATGCGGGAACGCGTCCCGGAAGAACCCCGAGATGCGCACCGTCACGTCGATGCGCGGCCGTCCCAGCTCCTCCAGCGCGACCACCTCGAACCCGGTCACCCGGCGCGACGCGTCGTCCCACACCGGCCGGCAGCCCAGCAGCGCCAGGATCTCGGCGATGTCGTCGCCCTGGGTGCGCATCGCGGACGTACCCCACACCGTCAGGCCGACGGACTTCGGGTACTCGCCGGTGTCCTGCAGATAGCGCTGCACCAGCGAGTCCGCGAGCGACTGCCCGACCTCCCAGCTGAGCCGGGACGGGATCGCCTTGGGGTCGACGGAGTAGAAGTTCCGGCCCGTCGGCAGCACGTTGACCAGACCCCGGGTCGGCGAACCCGAGGGCCCCGCCGGGACGTAACCGCCGTTCAGGGCCCGCAGGATGTGCCCGATCTCGTCGGTGGTCCGCGCCAGCCGGGGTACGACCTCGGTGCAGGCGAACTCCAGTACCGCCACCGCGTCCGGGAGCCCGGTGCCGAGCACGTCGCCGACGAGGGCCGGGACCGCGCCCGCGTCCCACGCCCGGGACTCCATCCCCTCCGCGAGCCGCCGGCACAGCTGCTCCAGCAGGTCGACCGCGTCGGCGGCCGTCCGCGCCGGCCCCTCCACCAGCTCCGTCAGCTCCACCGGCACCTTCACCGGCGCCCCCGGCTCGGCCAGCAGCTCCTTCTCCACCAGCCCGAAGTGCGCGGCCAGCGAGGCCCGCAGCCCCGGCAGGGCGTTCGCCCGCCCGCCCCACACCTGCGAGGCGCGCAGCACGGCGAGGACGAGGTTGACGCGCGGCTCGCCCACCGGCCCGCCGCCCAGGATGTGCAGACCGTCCCTGATCTGCACATCCTTGATCTCGCACAGATAGCCGTCGATGTGCATGACGAACTCGTCGAAGGCCTCGTCGTCGGGCTGTTCGTCCACGTGCAGGTCGTGGTGCAGTTCGGCCGCCTTGACGAGGGTCCAGATCTGCGCGCGAACCGCCGGTGCCTTCGTCGGGTCCAGGTCGGAGACCAGCGCGTACTCGTCGAGGAGCTGTTCCAGCTTCGCCAGGTCGCCGTAGGTGTCGGCGCGCGCCATCGGCGGGACCAGGTGGTCGACGACCGTGGCGTGCCCGCGCCGCTTGGCCTGGGTGCCCTCACCGGGGTCGTTGACGATGAACGGGTAGACGAGCGGCAGGTCCCCGAGGACGGCGTCCGGCGCGCAGCCGCCGCTCAGGCCGAGGCCCTTGCCGGGCAGCCACTCCATCGTGCCGTGCTTGCCCATGTGGACGATCGCGTCGGCGCCGAAACTGTTCTCCAGCCACCGGTACGCGGCCATGTAGTGGTGCGACGGCGGCATGTCCGGGTCGTGGTAGATCGCGATCGGGTTCTCGCCGAAACCGCGCGGCGGCTGGATCATCACCACGACGTTCCCGAACCGCAGGGAGGCGAGCACGATGTCGTCCCCGTCGACGTACAGCGACCCCGGCGGCTCGCCCCACGCCTCCAGCATCCCGTTCCTGAGCTCCGGGTCCAACTTGTCGAACCACGCCCGGTAGTCGGCGAGCGGCACCCGCGCGGGCGCGGCGGCCAGCTGCTCCTCGGTGAGCCACTCCACGTCATGACCGCCGGCGTTGATCAGCCGGTGGATCAGCTCGTCGCCGTTGTCCGGATGCCCCTCGACGACGTACCCGGCATCCCGCAGCGCGTCCAGCACCCGCACCGCCGACGCGGGCGTGTCCAGGCCGACCGCGTTGCCGACGCGTGAGTGCTTGGTCGGGTAGGCGGTGAAGACGAGCGCCAGCTTCTTGTCGGCGTTCGGCTTGTGCCTCAACCGCGCGTGCCGTACGGCGATCCCGGCGACCCGCCCGGCCCGCTCCGGGTCGGCGACGTACACGGGAACGTCGTCGGGACCCTGCTCCTTGAAGCTGAACGGCACGGTGATCAGCCGCCCGTCGAACTCCGGGATCGCCACCTGCATCGCCGCGTCCATGGGGGAGAGGGCGGCGTCCGACGCCTCCCAGGCGGCGTGCGAGGAGGTGAGGCAGAGGCCCTGCAGCACGGGGATGTCGAGGTCGGCGAGCGCCCCGATGTCCCAGGCCTCCTCGTCACCGCCGGCCGAGGCCTCGGAGGCGTGCGTGCCGCCGGCGGCGAGAACGGTGGCGACCAGGGCGTCGGCCCGCGAGAGGAGCTCGTACAGTCCGGCGTCCGCGCCGCGCAGCGAACCGCAGTACACCGGAAGGGCGTTGGCCCCGCGAGCCTCGATCGCGTCGCACAGCGTGTCCACGAAGGCGGTGTTGCCGCTCAGCTCGTGGGCCCGGTAGAAGAGCACCCCGACGGTCGGCCGGCCGTCCACCCGGGAACGCTCCCCGTGCACCCCGTACTCCGGCATCTTCCGCGGCTCGACGAACCCCTCGCCGGTCAGCAGCACGGTGTCGGACAGGAAGCGGGCCAGCTCCACCAGGTTGCCGGGACCGCCCTCCACCAGATAGCGCAGCGCCTCGGCCACCACACCGGCCGGCACCGAGGACTCGGCCATCAGCTCCGCGTCCGGCACCGCCTCACCGCCGAGCAGCACGGTCGGGACGCCGGACGCCTTCAGCGCGGCCAGCCCGTCCTCCCAGGCGCGCCTGCCGCCGAGCAGCCGTACGACGGCGAGGTCGGCGCCGTCCAGGAGAGCGGGCAGCTCCCGCGCCACGTCGATCCTGGTCGGGTTGCCGATCCGGTAGGAGGCACCGGAGGCGGCCCGCGCCGCCAGCAGATCGGTGTCGGCGGTCGACAACAACAACACTGTGCTCATGCGGGCGCTCCCGGTGGGATGAAGGGCAGTCCTTGTGGCGCGCCCGACTCGATGAGCCGCCAGAGCGCGTCCGTGTCCGCGTGCTGTTCGATCAGGTCGCCGAGCCGGTCGAGCTGCTCCTCGCGCAGCGCGGCGAACGAGGTGTCGGCGGCGGGCACGAACCGGCGGCCCGCGGCGGCCGCCACTTCGCGCAGGAACGCCCGTCGGAAGCCGTCCGACTCCAGCGAGCCGTGCCAGTGCGTCCCCCAGGTCTGGTCGACCCGGCAGCCGTCCAGGAACGGCTCCCCGCCTCTCACGTCCCCGATCCCGTGGTGGATCTCGTACCCCTCGACGGGTTCGCCGAGGGCTTCCCCCACCGGGCGGGTGAGGGTCTTCTCGCGGGCGAACCGCACCCGCACGGGCAGGACCCCGAGCCCGTCGACCGCACCGACGCGCGACTCCACCTCGTCCTCGATGCGTTCGCCGAGGATCTGGAAGCCGCCGCAGATGCCGAGGACGGGCCGGTGCTCGGCGGCCCGCCGCACGAGGGCCCGGGCCAGCCCCCGCTCCCGCAGCCACTCCAGGGCCCGCACGGTCCCGCGCGTGCCTGGGACGACGACGAGGTCGGCGTCGGCCAGTTCCTCGGGCCGGTCCACGAACCGTACGAGCACCCCGGGTTCGGCGGCGAGCGCGTCCACGTCGGTGAAGTTGGACATCAGGGGGATCGCGCAGACCGCGACGCGCAGCACGTCCTGCCCGACGGGCGCGGCGGTGGCCGACTCCCGGACCGTGCCGCGCAGGGACACACGCAGCCCGTCCTCCTCGTCGATGCCGAGCCCGTGCCGGAAGGGCAGGACACCGTACGTCCGCCGCCCGGTGAGCCCGCGCAGCATGTCCAGGCCGGGTTCGAGCAGCGAGACGTCGCCGCGGAACTTGTTGACGAGGAACCCGGCGACGAGTTGCTGGTCCTCAGGGGAGAGCAGCGCGACGGTCCCGAAGAAGGAGGCGAAGACACCGCCCCGGTCGATGTCGCCGACCACGAGCACGGGAAGCCGCGCATTGCGCGCGATCCCCATGTTCACGATGTCGGTCCGGCGGAGGTTGATCTCCGCCGGGCTTCCCGCCCCCTCACAGATCACCGCGTCATACGTGCCCCGCAACTCGGCGAGGCAGTCCAGCACGGTCCCGAGCAGCCGCTGCTGCCGCCCCCCGTGGTACCCGCGGGCGCTCAGCTCACCGACGGGCCTGCCCAGCAGCACGACCTGACTGCTCTGCTCGCCACCGGGCTTGAGCAGCACGGGGTTCATCAGCGCGGTCGGCTCGACCCGGCACGCCTGGGCCTGCATGGCCTGGGCGCGCCCGATCTCGGCGCCCTCGCGCGTGACGAAGGAGTTCAGGGACATGTTCTGCGCCTTGAAGGGCGCCACCTTGACGCCCTGTCGTACCAGCCACCGGCAGATCCCGGCCGTCACGACGCTCTTGCCGGCGTCGGAGGTGGTGCCGGCGACGAGCAGACCGCCGCTCATGCGTCACGTCCCTTCGCGATCAGGCGCGCGGCGACGGTGACGCCGAGCGCGAGCAGGCCGACCCGGCGGGAGAGCCGTACGGCCCGCTCGATGTCGGTGACCCGGACGGCCCGCCCCCGGTCGCCGTTGAGCACGGGACGGTGTTCGACGCGGCCGCCGTAGGAGAGGGTCCCGCCCAGCCGCACGCCGAGGGCTCCCGCGAACGAGGCCTCCACCGGGCCGGCGTTGGGGCTCGGATGCCGGTGTGCGTCGGCCCTCCAGGCGCGCACCGCACCCCGGGGGTCGGGTCCGGACGCGGCGGCGAGTACGGCGGTCAGGCGGGCCCCGGGCCAGCCGGCGAGGTCGTCGAGGCGGGCGGAGGCCCAGCCGAAGCGGCGGTGGCGCGGGGACTTGTGCCCGACCATGGCGTCGAGGGTGTTCACGGCCCGGAACCCGAGCAGCCCCGGCATCCCGCCCACGGCACCCCACACCAGGGCGCCCACGACGGCGTCGGAGGTGTTCTCGGCGACGGACTCCACCACGGCCCGGGCGACACCGTCGGCGTCCAGCGTCTGCGGATCGCGCCCGCACAGGTGCGGCAGCCGGTCCCGGGCCCGGTCCAGGTCCCCGGCCTCCAAAGCCCGCCCGATGCTCCGGGCCTCCCGGGCCAGCGAGGTCCCGCCGACGACGGCCCAGGTGGCGGCGCCGGTCAGCACGACGGACGCGGCGGGAGAGGTATGGACGAGGCGCTGCGCCACGGCCCCGAGGGCGACGGCGCTCCCGGCGCAGACGGCGGTGTGCAGCGCCCCCCATCCGCGGTGGTCGTGCCACAGCACCCGCTCCACGGCCCCCGCGGCCCGCCCGAACACGGCGACCGGATGTCCGCGGCGGGGATCGCCGAGGAGCAGGTCACCGAGAAGGCCGGCGGCGGCGCCGTACGCGTATCCGCGATCGGCACCCATCGGCTCAGCCGGCCGTGGGGCGGGACAGCGAGGCGGTGCTGGACCTCAACAGGCAGCCGAGCATGGCGATATGTCCTCACTCAGGGTGTCCGCGCCCTGGTTCGACGAGACCGGCGGTGGGAGTTCCTGGCTCCCGGGGCTTCCTACCCCGGTGACAGTGGCGGGACCGCGCCGGATTCGCACCGGCTTCCTCCCTTGCCGCCGTACATGGCTCCGGCAGTCCACCACGCCCCCGGAACGGCCGTCAACTTGCTGTTGACCTGCGACGCGGGAGTGTGCTGAGGCCCACAGTGGACCCACCGGAGTCGGACCCCGGCCATGCCGGAGCCCCGCGCGTCCCGGTCCGAAGTCCGGGCCCGCGCGGGGCTCCGAGGTGCTGAGTGGTGCTCAGGCCGAGGCTGGGGCGGTCAGGCCTTCGCCGTGATCAGGTAGATGCCGTACGCCACCGCCGCCGCGCATCCCGCGAAGCAGACGTACGCGCCGGTGAGGGCCAGTGCGGCCGAGTCGCCCCGGGTGGCGGCGCGTTCGCGGCGGGACAGGCCGGCGACGCCGAGGGTGAACAGGGCCACCAGGCCCACGGTGGCCACGAGGCTGACGCCGAAGACGGAGCCGATGGCCGCCCAGTCGATCTTCATGGGTTGCTTCCTTGGTTGACCGGGTTTAACCGGGTGCTCGTGGGCGGGCTCAGACGGCGGCGGCCGGCGGGACCGCCGGGGCGACCGGGTCGGTGACGGTCGGGACCGGGGCGGGGATGGTGGCGGTCAGACCCTCGGTCACCGTGCCGGTGGGGGGCGGGGTCACGGCGGCGATCGCCGTGGTCACCACGCCGGCCGGCTCCTCGGGCTCGTTGACGTTGCTCGCGTCGACCACCTCGCGGCGGGAGATCTTCCAGATCGCGGCGCTGGAGGCGACCAGGAAGACGGCGACGAGCGCGGTGCCCCAGTCGCCGAGGCCGGTCACGCTCTCGGCGAGCGCGCCGACCACGGCGGCGGCCGGGAGCGTCAGCACCCAGGCGACGACCATGCGGGTGGCCGTGGACCAGCGGACCACGCCTCCCTTGCGGCCCAGGCCCGCGCCCATCACGGAACCGGAGACGACATGCGTGGTGGAGAGCGAGAAGCCGAGGTGGGAGGAGGCCAGGATGGCCGTGGCCGCGCTGGTCTGGGCGGCGAAGCCCTGCTGCGGCCGGAGGTCGGTCAGGCCCTTGCCCATCGTGCGGATGATGCGCCAGCCGCCGAGCCAGGTGCCGAGCGCGATGGCCATGCCGGCGGAGACGATGACCCAGGTGGGAGGGTTGGAGCCGGGAGCGATGGCACCGCCCGCGATCAGCGCGAGGGTGATGATGCCCATCGTCTTCTGCGCGTCGTTGGTGCCGTGCGCGAGGGAGACCAGGCCGGCGGAGGCGATCTGGCCGACGCGGAAGCCCTTGCGGGTGGCGTCGTCCTCGGTGGCCGCGCCGGTCCCGGCGTTCCGGTGGACCGCGTACGAGAACCGGGTGGCCACCATCGCCGCGACGCCCGCGACGACCGGAGCCGCGACGGCCGGCAGCAGCACCTTGGTGACCAGGACGTCGCCGTGCACCGCGCCGGTGCCGGCGGAGGCGATGGTGGCGCCGATCAGACCGCCCATCAGGGCGTGCGAGGAACTGGAGGGCAGGCCCACCAGCCAGGTCACGAGGTTCCAGAGGATCGCGCCGACCAGGGCGGCGAAGATGACCTCGGGACGGATGCCGTTCTCGTCGACAAGACCCTTGGAGATCGTGTTGGCGACCTCGACGGAGAGGAATGCGCCCACAAGGTTGAGCGTGGCGGACATGGCCACGGCGACCTTGGGCTTGAGGGCACCGGTCGAGATGGTCGTGGCCATCGCGTTGGCTGTGTCGTGGAAACCGTTCGTGAAATCGAACGCGAGTGCGGTTACGACCACAATCGCGAGGATCAGCGAGAAGCTTTCCATTTACCCAGGCAATCGTTCGAGCGTCATTGGCTGGTTGACCGTAGGCAACCAGGGTGAACGGAAGATGAACTGGGGCGGGCGTCGGGGTGTCGGCATGGAGGGGTCGTCATTCCGCTTCGGTCCGACGACCCGTACGCCCCTTGGTCGCTCACCCCGGGTGAACACCCTCGGGCCGGCGGACGAGCCGTCGAGGAGATTCTGGTCACCCGGCACGCCGTGCGCGACTCGGCGCGGGTCCGTATACGGCTCGCGGCAGGTGGCATGGACGCGGCAGGCGACGTGGACGCGCCGATCCGGACTGGCAGGATCGCGGCATGGCTGAACAGCGGTGGGAGCGGCGGGACGCGGAGGACGGCCGGGAGGGCGCGGGAAAGGCGCCGGAGCCGGGGAGACGGGGGGTGCGCGCGGAGGAGGCTCGGGCCTGGGAGGCGCTGGTCGCGGCGGCCCGCCGGACCGTGACCGACGGGCTGGTCGTCGGAACCTCGGGGAACGTGTCCGTACGGGTCGGCGACACCGTGCTGGTCACACCGTCGGGCGTGCCCTACGACCGGCTCACCCCGGACGACGTCACCGGCGTCGACCTGGCCGGCCGGCAGGTGCTCGGCACGCTGGTGCCGACCAGCGAACTGCCCATGCACCTGGCCGTGTACGGCGCCACCGGGGCCCGCGCCGTCGTGCACACCCACGCCGTGCACGCGACGGCCGTCTCCACCCTGGTGAGCGAGCTGCCGTCGATCCACTACATGTCCGCCGCGCTCGGCGGAACCGTCCGGGTCGCCCCGTACGCGCCCTACGGCACCGAGGAGCTGGCCGGGAACATGCTGAGCGCCCTCACCGGCCGCACCGGCTGCCTCCTGCGCAACCACGGCACGATCACCCACGGCACCACCCTCGACCAGGCCTACGACCGCACCGCCCAGCTGGAGTGGATGTGCCGCCTGTGGCTGACGGCGTCCTCGGTGCCCGGACTGACGCCGTCGCTGCTGACCGATGCACAGATCGCCGAAGCCGGGGAACGTCTCAAGGGGTACGGCCAACGGAGGTGACCCTTGTTCCCCAGCGCCCTGATCCACCGGAGTGCCTCGATCCACCGGAGTGCCTCGATCCACCGAGGCGAAGTCCGCCGCGCCGCTCCCCGTCCCGCCGCCCGCTCCCTCGTCGGCGCACTCCCGCTGGCCGGTGGCGGGACCCGCCGGGACACTGGTCCCGTGCGCACTGTCAGAACGGCGGCCGCCGCCGTCACCGCGGTCCTGGCGGCCGGTGCGGTCGGCGTGGCCGCCGGACGGATGGCGAGCGCCGCCGCGCTCAAGGCGCACCCCGGACAGCCGCTGCCCACCGAACCCCGGCTCACCGTGCACGGGGCGGCGGCGGGGCGGCTCACCCTCACCCGTGACCTGGCCTCGCTGCGGCCCGGCACCTACGGTCTCGCCGGTGACGGCTCGCATGCCGTGGTCGGTCCCGTCCTGCAGTCGGCCGAGCACACCGCCGACACCGTCGTACGGCGCCTGGAGCGCGTCACCCACGGCACCCTGGAAGCCGGCGACAAGGTGTGGCTCACCCCGAACGTGCACGTCGGCAACCCCGGCACGGCCCTCGGCCTGGACCACGCGGACGTCGACGTGCCCGGTGAACTCGGCGCGCTCCCCGCCTGGTTCGTGCCCGGACAGCGGGACACCTGGGTGATCACGGTGCACGGTCTGGGCACCACCCGCGAGCACCCGATGAACGTCATGAAGTTCCTGCACGGCCGCCGGCTGCCGGTCCTCGACCTCGCCTACCGCGGCGACCTCGGCGCCCCGCGCCCGCCGGACGGGCTGAACCACCTGGGGGAGACCGAGTGGCGCGACCTGGACGCGGCGATCCGCTACGCGGTCCGCTACGGCGCCCGCCGCGTCGTCCTGTACGGCTGGTCCACCGGCGCCGCCATGGCGCTGCGCGCCGCCGCGCACTCCCCGGTCCGCGACCGTATCGCCGGCCTGGTCCTGGACTCGCCGGTGCTCAGCTGGGAGGCCACGCTGCGCGCCCTGGCCCGGGCCCGGCACACCCCGGAGCCGCTGCTTCCGCTCGCGGTCCGGGCCGCGCAGGGCCGAGCGGGCCTGCGCGCCGACCGCGTCGCCCGGCCGGCCGCCCCGGACGCCCCGACCCTGATCATCCACGGCCCCGACGACACGGTCGCCCCCTGGCACCTCTCCCGCGGCCTCGCCGCCCGTCACCCCGACCGGGTGTCGCTGCACACGGTGTCCCAGGCGCCCCACGCGGCCATGTGGAACCCGGACCCCGAGGACTACGAGGAACGCCTGCGCCGTTTCCTGACCCCCTTGATGTGACCGGCCCGGGCGGGAGGCGGGAGCCGGGGGTCGGCAGTGGCGCGAGTGGCCCGAATGGCGCGAGTGGCCGGAGCGGCGGGAGTGGTCCGGCGGGACAGTGGTCCGGAGTGGGGCGGAACGGATGGTTCCAGGGGATGCGCGCATTCCGTTTAAGGCCGTACCACTGGCTTGAACGCGCCTCTTCCGGCCGTGCCGGAGCCCGTGCCTTGGCCAGCCCCGTCGCCCGGCGTGACATTCCGTTTGGGTTTTCGGACCGTCAACCGGAAGACTGCACCCGTGACGTCCCGTATCCCGCGCGACTCCAGGCTTCGACTCGTCCGACCGCGACCCCTGGCCGCCGCCCCCGGAGCAGTGAACCAGCGACGCCCGCGCCGCCCCGCACCCCGGCCGCCGGAGGGCACCCCGGCCCCCGCCGAACTGGCCAGAATGGCTCGCTCCGGCCTGGCCGGCGCGGCCCGCGTCGCCCGCTGGGCCGACGCCGCCCTCGGCCCCGGCCGCGACGGCGCGACCGACGACGGCAAGGCCACCCTCTCCGCCGCCACCGCCGAACGCGCGGCCGGTGACCTCGGCCTGACACCCGGCCAGGTCCGCGCCGACTGGGACACCGCCCGCCTCGCCGGACTCGTCGAGGTGCACGGCGACAGCGCCCGCCCCGGCTGGCGGCTGCGCGCCTGGAACCGGGACGACAGCGCCGTGCTGCGCGGCTGGGTCGCCCTCTTCGACGCCTGGTCGCTCGCCCACCCGGAACCCGCCGACCACGAGCCCGCCGCCGTCGCGGAGGTCGTCTCGGCCATGCCCCAGGTGCTCTCCTTCCTCCAGCTGTCCGCCGGCCCCGTCCCGGTCGAACAGCTCCTCGACCTGCTCCAGCAGCGGGTCACCGAACTGCGCACGGAGCGCTGCGAGGTCCCCTACGGCCCCCGGCCCGCCGAGCCGGCCGAACCCGCCCCCGCCGAGGACACCCCGCTCGCCCCCCTTCTCGACTGGGCCCTGCACGCCCTGGCCTCCGTCGGCGCCCTGACCTACGGCGACGGCCAGGCCACGCTCACCCCGCTCGGCAGCTGGGCGGTCTGGGTCAAGCTGGAGCAGATCTGCGTGGCCGCGCAGAGCCCCGCCGGGAACATCGAGCAGGCCGCCGAGGACATGCTCCGCGGCTGCGCCCAGCTCCGCCCCAACGCCGCCCGCGCCGAATACCGGGCCTGGCTCGCCGCCCGCCCCGTCGGCAGCGCCGTCTCCCAGCTCATCGAGGCCGCCCGCGGCGAGGACGCCCTGCTGCGCGGCCTCGCCTTCGAGGCGCTGCGGGTCGTCGGCGCCCCCGCCGAGCCCGACGTCCGCGCCGTCGTCGACGAGCCGGCGCTCAGGCCGTACGCCCTGCTGTGGCTCGCCGAGCACGACGGCATCGACCCGGAGGACGCGCACGAGGTCCTCACCCGGGACGAGGCCACCTGGCTGTGGGTGGACACCGCCGCGGCCGTCGCCGACCACGGCGAGGCGCCGATGCTGGTACGGCACCTGGAGTCCGCCGTGCAGCCCACCGTCCCCGCGCTGCTCGACGAGGTGCGCGCGGTCGGCCACCCCCGCACCGTCCAGGTCCTGGTCGCCCTGGCCGCCGCCCACCCCGACCCGGCCCTGGCCAAGGCCGTCCGCCGGGCCGCCTTCCAGGTCCACACCGGCGGCTGACCGGCCCGCCGCCGGCGGCCCCCGGCCGGGAGGCGGCCACCGGTCAGGCGGCGACCTCCGGCGCGTAGGTGCCGAAGCTCCAGATGTTGCCCTCGGTGTCGCGGGCCATGTAGTCCCGCGAGCCGTAGTCCTGGTCCGTCGGGGGCATGAGGATCTCCACACCGTGGTCCACGGCCCGCTGGTGGTGGGCGTCGACGTCGTCCACCACGACGTACACCCCGGCAGGTCCCGCGTCCTTCATCGCCGCGTCGAACACACCGCCGCGGCCCTTGGAGCCGATCATCACGGCGCCGTTGCCCTGGACCAGCTCGGCGTGCATCACCGTGCCGTCCTGCGTCTCGTACACCGACAGCTCGGTGAAGCCCAGGGCCTCGGTGAGCTGCCTGATCGCCGCCTTCGCGTCCGCGTACAGCAGCGTGGGAAAGATGCTCGGTCGTCCGCCCACCGTGCCCGCCATGCCGATCACTCCCTCGTACACCGACCCGGAACTGCCCCGGGTGCCCAGTCTCGCAGCCGCCACTGACAACGCCCCCGGCCAAGCGGATCGAACGCCCGAACTGAAAAAGTGCTTGCGTCACCCCGTTAGAATTGCCGCCATGGCCATTCTCCTCGCGCATTAGACGGCGGGAACGTCCTCAGCCGCCCACCCGCCAAAACCACGTAAGCCCTGGAGTCTGTCCATGATCTCCGCCTCCGGAATCGAGCTGCGCGCCGGCGCCCGCATCCTCCTCGAGAACGCCACCTTCCGGGTCGCCAAGGGCGACCGCATCGGCCTGGTCGGCCGCAACGGCGCCGGCAAGACCACCCTCACCAAGTGCCTGGCCGGCGAGGGCATCCCGGCCGCCGGCCAGATCGCCCGCTCCGGCGAGGTCGGCTATCTCCCGCAGGACCCCCGCACCGGCGACCTCGACGTCCTCGCCCGCGACCGCATCCTCTCCGCGCGCGGGCTCGACGTACTGATCCGCAAGATGCGCGAGAACGAGCAGCGCATCGCCAACGGCCAGGGCGCGACCCGCGAGAAGGCCCTCAGGCAGTACGAGCGCCAGGAGACCGAGTTCCTCACCAAGGGCGGGTACGCCGCCGAGGCCGAGGCCGCCACCATCGCCGCCGCGCTCAACCTGCCCGACCGGGTGCTCGGCCAGCCGCTGCACACCCTCTCCGGCGGTCAGCGCCGCCGTATCGAGCTGGCCCGCATCCTGTTCTCCGACGCGGACACCCTGCTGCTCGACGAGCCCACCAACCACCTCGACGCCGACTCGATCATCTGGCTGCGGGACTACCTGAAGACCTACCGCGGCGGGTTCATCGTGATCAGCCACGACGTCGACCTGGTGGAGACGGTCGTCAACAAGGTGTTCTACCTGGACGCCAACCGCTCCCAGATCGACGTCTACAACATGGGCTGGAAGCTCTACCAGCAGCAGCGCGAGGCCGACGAGAAGCGCCGCAAGCGGGAGCGGGCCAACGCCGAGAAGAAGGCCGCCGCGCTCAACGCCCAGGCCGACAAGATGCGCGCCAAGGCCACCAAGACCGTCGCCGCGCAGAACATGGCCCGCCGCGCGGACAAGCTGCTGGCCGGCCTGGAGGCGGTCCGCCAGTCCGACAAGGTCGCCAAGCTCCGCTTCCCCGAGCCCGCGTCCTGCGGCAAGACCCCGCTGATGGCCGAGGGCCTGTCGAAGTCGTACGGCTCGCTGGAGATCTTCACCGACGTCGACCTGGCCATCGACAAGGGCTCCAGGGTCGTCATCCTCGGCCTCAACGGCGCCGGCAAGACCACCCTGCTGCGCCTGCTGGGCGGTGTGGAGAAGCCCGACACCGGCGAGGTCGTCCCCGGCCACGGCCTGAAGCTCGGCTACTACGCCCAGGAGCACGAGACCCTCGACCCCGAGCGCACGGTCCTGGAGAACATGCGCTCCGCCGCCCCCGACATGGACCTGGTCGAGGTCCGCAAGGTGCTCGGCTCGTTCCTCTTCTCCGGAGACGACGTCGACAAGCCCGCCGGCGTCCTCTCGGGCGGTGAGAAGACCCGGCTCGCCCTGGCCACCCTGGTGGTCTCCTCGGCGAACGTGCTGCTCCTCGACGAGCCCACCAACAACCTCGACCCGGCCAGCCGCGAGGAGATCCTCGGCGCGCTGCGCACCTACAAGGGCGCCGTCGTCCTCGTCACCCACGACGAGGGCGCCGTGGAGGCGCTCCAGCCGGAGCGGATCATCCTGCTGCCGGACGGCGTCGAGGACCTGTGGGGCGCCGACTACGCGGACCTCGTCGCCCTGGCTTGATCCACTGGGTATGGATCATTCGGCCGAGTCGTGATCCATCATCTGTGTGAGATCTCCTCGTATCGAGGTGTGTCGTACATCGATTTCGCGGCCGATCCCCGTGCCACCAAGGGATCGGCCGTGTCGCGCCTCTGACCTGGCATTTCGCGAAACCGCCCGTTCGGCCCAGCGTACGGACACGCATGGAATCGTCGATTCCGTATGTGGGGGCGTGCTCCTGTCGTCACAACCTTGTCTCACGGACCTTGCCGAATGGGTGGCCATCGGGCCCCGGAGGGGTGATCATGAGGGGACCAGAGCGCACTTCCCATGAGGAGGCACGGGTGGCCGAGACTCTGAAGAAGGGCAGCCGGGTGACCGGCGCCGCGCGCGACAAGCTCGCGGCAGACCTGAAGAAAAAGTACGACTCCGGTGCGAGCATCCGGGCGCTGGCCGAGGAGACCGGCCGCTCGTATGGCTTCGTACACCGGATGCTCAGCGAGTCGGGCGTCACCCTTCGTGGGCGTGGCGGCGCGACTCGGGGCAAGAAGGCCGCATCGTCCTGAACCCGGGCGGCCCATCGGCTTCGATGGTGACCACCCGGTCGGTTCTCTGATCGGCCGGGTGGTTACTGTGCAGTCACTTAGTCATGCCGTCCGGCATGCGTGATGACCGCACTCATCGGAGGCGCCCCATGGCTTCGCCCGACCAGGACCTCGCCGCTGTACTCGACAAGGACGGCGTACGGCTCACCGTGGACGACGCGCTCGCCACGGTGACGCTGACCAACCCGGACCGGCGCAACGCCCAGAGCCCCGCACTGTGGCGGGCGTTGGCCGAGGCCGGGCGGCTGCTGCCGGGCTCCGTCCGGGTCGTGGTGCTGCGCGGCGAGGGCAAGTCCTTCTCCGCCGGGCTGGACCGTCAGATGTTCACCCCGGAGGGGATCCCGGGCGAGCCGACCTTCGTCGATCTCGCGCGCCGTGACGACGCCGGGCTCGACGCGACCATCGCCGGATTCCAGGAGGCGTTCACCTGGTGGCGGCGTAGCGACATCGTGTCCATCGCCGCCGTCCAGGGACATGCGATCGGTGCCGGCTTCCAGCTGGCCCTCGCCTGCGACCTGCGGGTCGTCGCGGACGACGTGCAGTTCGCCATGCGCGAGACCGGCCTCGGCATCGTGCCGGACCTGACGGGCACCCATCCGCTCGTCGGGCTCGTCGGCTATGCCCGCGCGCTGGAGATCTGCGTGACCGGGCGCTTCGTGCAGGCCGAGGAGTCGGTGGCGTCGGGGCTGGCCAGTGTCGCGGTGCCCGTCGGGGAACTCGACGGCGCGGTGCGGGACCTGGCCGCGGCGATCCTGGCCGCGCCCCGGGACGCGGTGGTCGAGACGAAGGCCCTGCTGCGCGGCGCGGTGGAGCGTACCTACGACGAGCAGCGTGCCGCGGAGCGGCAGGCCCAGGCACGGCGCCTGCGGGATCTGGCCGGCCTGGGCGAATGAGCCGTGCGCTGTCCGCGGGGCGGCGGGTCTGAGCCTGCCGTCCCGCGGGCAGCGCAGCGGCGGGCCCGTCGGCTCCGCCGCGCCCGCGCCGCTGGGCGGGCTCAGAACCCGTGCCGCATTCCCCCGTCCACCGGCACCATGATCCCGGTCAGATAGGAAGCGGCCGGCGACAGCAGGAACGTCGCCACCCGGCCGAACTCCTCCGGCGTCCCGTACCGCCGCAACGGGATACGGGACTCGTTGGCCGCACGGGTGGCCTCGGGATCCGCGGACAGCCCGTCGAGTTCGCGCACCCGGTCCGTGTCGATGCGGGCCGGGAGCAGCCCCACCACCCGGATCCCGCGCGGCCCCAGCTCGTCCGCGATCGACTTGGCGAACCCGGCGAGCCCCGGCCGCAGCCCGTTGGACACGGTCAGCGCCGGAATCGGCTCGTGCACCGACCCCGACAGCACGAACCCGATGACACCCCCGGCCGCCAGCTCGGCCGCCGCCGCGCGCGCGAGCCGCACCGCGCCCAGGAACACCGACTCGAACGCGTCCCGCCACTGCTCGTCCGTGTTGTCGGCGACGAACCCGGGCGGCGGTCCGCCGACGCTGATCAGGACGCCGTCGAAGCCGCCGAAGTGGGCGCGGGCGGCCGCGATCAGCCGTTCGGGAGCACCGGCGTCGGAGTTGTTGACGGCCACCCCGACCGCGTTCGCGCCCAGTTCGGCGGCTGCGTCGGCGACCCGCTTCTCGTCGCGCCCCGTGATGACCACCTTCGCGCCGTCGGCCACGAGTTCGCGTGCGGTGGCGTTGCCCAGCCCGCGGGTGGCGCCGGTGACGACGTACACCCGGTCCTTCAGTCCAAGATCCATGGCCCCTATCCTGCCTGGTCGCTCCCGAACAGGGCGAAGGCGGTGGTCACCAGCCCGATGTGACTGAACGCCTGCGGGAAGTTGCCGAGCTGACGACCCTCCACCGGGTCGTACTCCTCCGCCAGCAGACCCACGTCGTTGGCCAGCCCCACCAGCCGTTCGAACAGCTCCCGGGCCTCCTTGGTACGGCCGCTCATGTGCAGGGCGTCCGCGAGCCAGAACGAGCACACCAGGAAGGTGCCCTCACTGCCGGGCACTCCGTCGACGACCGTCCCGTCGGCGGTGTAGCGGCGCAGGAAGCCGCCGTGGTCCAGGTCCTCGCGGACCGCGTCGATGGTGCCGAGCACGCGCGGGTCGTCGTGCGGCAGGAAGCCGACGCGCGGGATGAGCAGCAGCGCGGCGTCCAGGTCCCGTGAGCCGTAGTACTGCGTGAAGGTGTTCCGCTCCCGGTCGAAGCCCTTCTCGCACACCTCCCGGTGCACCTCGTCACGCATTGCGCGCCAGCCGTCCAGGTCGCCCTCCAGCTCGGGGTGCTCCTCGAGGGCGCGCACCGCCCGGTCGGCGGCCACCCACACCATCACCTTCGAGTGAACGAAGTGGCGGCGCCCGCCGCGCACCTCCCACAACCCCTCGTCCGGCTGCCGCCACCGCGAGGACAGCCAGTCCATGAGCGCGGTCTGGATCTCCCACATGTGCGGCCGGGTGGACAGGCCGGCCGTGCGGGCCAGCGAGAGCGAGTCCATGACCTCGCCGTACACGTCCAGCTGCAGCTGGTTCACGGCGTCGTTGCCGATGCGTACCGGCGAGGAGGCGGCGAAGCCGGACAGCCACGGCAGCTCCGTCTCCGGCAGTCTGCGCTCGCCCGCCAGGCCGTACATGATCTGCAGGTCGGCGGGGTCGCCGGCGACCGCGCGCAGCAGCCAGTCGCGCCAGGCCTCGGCCTCCCCGTGGTAACCCGCCGTCAGCAGGGCGCCCAGGGTGAGGGTGGAGTCGCGCAGCCAGGAGTAGCGGTAGTCCCAGTTGCGCACCCCGCCCAGCTCCTCGGGCAGCGAGGTGGTCGGGGCGGCGACGATACCGCCGGTCGGGTCGTACGTGAGGGCCTTGAGGGTGATCAGGGAGCGTACGACGGCATCGCGGTACGGGCCGTCGTAGTGGCACCGGGACGCCCACGTGCGCCAGCCCGCGACGCTGGCCCGCAGCGCGTCGTGCGGGTCGGTCAGCGGCGGACGCGGGTGGTGCGAGGGATGCCAGGTCAGCACGAAGGCGACCTTCTGCCCCTCGGACACGGTGAACTCCGAGAGGGTGCCGAAGTCCTCGCCCCAGGTGCGCACGGACGGTTCGGCGCGCAGCCACACCGAGTCCGGGCCGGCCACGGCGACGCGGTGGCCGCCGGACCTGCGCACCCACGGGGTGATGGAGCCGTAGTCGAAGCGGAGCCGCAGTGTGCTGCGCACGGTGACGCGTCCGCTGACGCCCTCCACGATCCGTACGACGTCGGGAGCCTGGTCCCGCTGGGGCATCAGGTCGGTGACCCGTACCGTGCCGTCCGGGGTGTCCCACTCGGTGTCGAGGACGAGGGTGTCCTCGCGGTAGCCGCGTCTGGCGCAGGTGTCCGCGCCCTTGGGGGCGATCCGCCACTGGCCGTTGTCCTCGTCGCCCAGCAGCCGGGCGAAGCAGGCGGGGGAGTCGAAGCGGGGCAGGCACAGCCAGTCGATGGAGCCGTCCCTGCCGACCAGGGCCGCCGTCTGTTCGTCGCCGATGAGGGCGTAGTCCTCGATGCGGGGGTGCACGGGTTCCGGCTTCCCTGGGGACCGGAGGGCCAATCAGGGGATGCGCCGACGGAGTGAGGGTGTTGCCGGGCCCTCGTCACCGGGCCCCGGCGACGGCGTGCGCGGGCACGGTCACACCGGGGCGGGTTCCGACTCCTCGGCCGTCTCCCGCGCCGCCGCCTCGGCGCGCTCGCGTGCCTCGCGGCGGTACAGGACCCACCAGCCGACCGGGACGCCCGCGGCGAACAGCCACCACTGGATCATGTAGGCGTAGTTCAGCGGCGCGTCCTCCTTGCCGGGGTCGGAGATCTGTTCGGGGCTGCCGCCCTTCGGCTCCGGCGCCGTCTGCTGGATGTAGCCGCCGAGCACCTGGGCGCCGAGCCGCCGCGCCTGCTCCTCGCTGTTGATCAGCATGACCTGCCGGTCCGGCAGACCCTTGATCTCCTTGATGCCGCTGGCCGCGGTCGTCTCGTCGGACATCAGCCGCCCGGTGACGGTGGTACGGCCGCCGGGCGGGGCGGGGATCCTCGGGAAGGCGGTCTGTGCCCCGTTCGCCGGGATCCAGCCGCGGTTGACCAGCAGCACCTTGCCGTCGGTGAGGACGAAGGGGGTCAGGACGTGGAAGCCCACCTCGTCGTCGGAGTTGACCCGGCGCCGGACGACCACCTCGTGCGCGGTGTCGAAGGTGCCGGTGGCCGTGACGCTGCGGTACTTGTCCTTCCGGGTCACCGAGTGCCCGGGCGAGGTGAGCTGCTCCACCGGCACCGGCTTGGCCGCCAGCGCGTCGGTCACCAGCTGGTTCCGGGCGCTGCGCATCTCGTACCGGTGCTTCTGCCAGATGCCGAGCCGGATCATCGTCGGGATGAGCAGCAGGGCGACCAGGGTGAGGATCACCCACTGGCGGGTCAACAGGAAGCGGTGCACCCATTGACCGTACCTCGCCCGCGACGGCCCGCCACGAGAGGGTCCCGCAGCGGGCCGGCGGCCCGGGAGAGTGCGCTCACGCTCGGTCCACGACCCCCACTTTCCCCTCCTCGCGGGCACAGTGCGCCCCGCAGAACCACTGGCCCTCGGCCTCCACGCCCTGGCCGATGATCTGTACCCGGCAGTGTTCGCAGATCGGGGCCATGCGGTGGATCGCGCAGGAGAAGCAGTCGAAGACGTGTACCACGCCCTGGGCGTGGACCTCGAAGGTCATTCCGTAGTCATTGCCGCAAACTTCACATGTCGCCATGGGCCACAGGGTGGGCCGTCGCCGCGGTCCGGGCGAGCGGGCGCCGGGCGAGTCGTACGACAATCACCCATCCGCACGGCCACTCGTCCGCACGACCACTCGTCCGTGTGGTCACCCGCCGGTGCGGTCACTCGTCCGTGCGGTCACTCCCCTGTCCGCACGGTCCCCCGTCCGTACCGTCCCCCGTCCGTACGGTCACTCGTCCGACGCGGGCTCCACGTCCCTCAGGAGCTGGCCGAACGCCGCCTCGTCGACCACCGGCGTCCCGAACTGCCTCGCCTTGACCACCTTCGACGTGCCCGAGTCGGGGTCGTTGGTGACCAGCAGGCTGGTCAGCCGGGACAGGCTCGTCGCCACGTGCAGCCCCGCCTCCGTGGCCCGGTCCTCCAACAGGTCCCGCTCGACGGAGGTGTCCCCGGAGAACGCCACCCGCATGCCCTGTTTGAGCGGTTTGCCCTCTTCGTAGCGGCCGGGGTTGGGGTGGGGGCAGGCGGGCCGTTTGCGCGCCGGACGCCAACCGCCCGCCCTCTGTCCGCCGTGGCCACCGCTCGCCTGACGGCCGATCCGGGGCGTGTCGGACCACTCCGTCAACGGCCGGCACTCCAGCAGCGGCAGCCGTACCCCGCCCTCGGCGGCGGCCCGCAGACTCGGCCGGAACGCCTCCGCGAGCACCCGCGCGTCGTCCAGCGCGTGGTGCGCCCGCCGCTGCACGACGCCGAAGTGCGCGGCGAGCGACTCCAGCTTGTGGTTCCGCAGCGGCAGCCCCAGCTCCTTGGAGAGCGCGATGGTGCACAGCCGCTGACGCACCGGCGCCTCCCGCTTCGCGCGCGCGTACTCCCGCGCGATCATCTGCCAGTCGAAGACCGCGTTGTGCGCGACGAGCACCCGGCCGTCGAGCCGCGCGGTGAACTCCTCCGCGATGTCCGCGAACAGGGGCGCGCCCTCCAGCACCTCGCTCGTCAGACCGTGGATCCACACGGGCCCCGGATCGCGCTCGGGGTTGACCAGCGTGTACCAGTGGTCCTCGACCTCACCGCGCGCGTCCAGCCGGTAGACGGCCGCGGAGATGATCCGGTCGTCCCGGGCCAGTCCGGTGGTCTCCACGTCAACGACCGCGTATCCCTGCGGATACGCGGCCGGCCACCGGGTGGGGGAGGGCGCTGCGGTCGTCTGGTCTTCGAGCATGGTCATTGAGGATACGGGCCGCGACTGACAGTCCCCGCCCGGACGTTCAAGCCCGGCGCCGCGATTGTCCACGTGCGCGGCTATGGACCTTTTCACCGCCCGGTGCGACCGTGCTTGCCGCCCGGCGGTTGACGGCCCAGGGAAGGGCGGTACGGCGTATGGCACGCGTACGGTACGGCGCACGGACCGAGGCGGAGGCCGCGGCCACGCGCACCGCGAGCGCGCGGCTCCCGGACATCTGGTCCACCGGTGTGGTGGCCCTCTGGGAGACCGACCCGGACGCGGTGGCGGCGGTGCTGCCGCCCCCGCTGAAACCGGTCGCCCGCCCGCTGGTCCGGGTCGGCGTCAGCAAGGTCGACCTGCCCGGATACCCGCTGGGCGCGGGCTCGTTCGCGGTCGCCGCCGCCCATGACGGGACCGAGGGCTGGTATCCGCTGGTGATGCCGATGACGCACGAGCGGGCCCTGACCGGCGGCCGCGAGGTCTTCGGGGAACCCAAGAAGCTCGGCGAGGTGACCGTCGAACGCGACGGCTCCGGGGTGCGCGCGACGCTGGCCCGGCACGGCATCGCCTTCGTCGAGGTGCGCGGCACGGTCGGCGCCGAGCTGCCACCGCCCCCGCCGTCACGCAAGACCGACTTCTACTTCAAGTTCCTTCCCGCGGTGGACGGTTCGGCGGGCACCGGTTCGGGCTTCGACGGCGACCCGGTCCTGGTGCACTGCGTGCGCCACGAGAAGGTGCGCAGACTGCGGGCGGTCACCGGGGACGTGGTCCTGCGCGAGTCCCCGTACGACCCCGTCGCGGACCTGCCCGTGCTGCGCCTGCTGGAGATCACCCTCGGCGAGAAGACCAGCGACCAGCGGGGCCGGGTCGTCGAACGGGTGGACCCCCGGGCGCTGTTGCCGTACGTCCACCAGCGCTACGACGATCCCCTGCAGATCCTCGACGCGCCTCCCGAGCCCTCCCCGGCGGGTGCCTGATGCACCTGCAGGCCGGACAGGTCGCCGTCGTCACCGGCGCGGCGAGCGGGATCGGGCTCGCGATGGCCCGCCGGTTCGCGGCCGAGGGCCTGAAGGTGGTTCTCGCCGACGTCGAGGAGACCGCGCTGGACAAGGCCGCCGCGGACCTGCGCGCCGACGGCGCCGAGGTGTACGCGCGCGTGGTCGACGTCGGCGAGCGGCAACAGGTCCTCGACCTCGCCGAGTCGGCGTACCGGACGTACGGCGCCGTCCATGTGCTGTGCAACAACGCCGGGGTCGGCTCCGGCGCCGAGGGCCGGATGTGGGAGCACGAACCCAACGACTGGAAATGGGCCTTCGCCGTCAACGTGTGGGGCGTCTTCCACGGCGTCCAGGCGTTCGTCCCCAGGATGATCGAGTCGGGTCAACCCGGTCATGTCGTCAACACGTCCTCCGGCGACGGCGGCATCGCCCCGCTGCCCACCGCCTCCGTGTACGCCGTCACCAAGGCGGCCGTCGTCACCATGACCGAGTCCCTGTACGCCCACCTGAGGGCGGAGCACACGCGCGTGGGGGCCTCGGTGCTCTTCCCGGGGCCGCACATGCTGCGCACCGGCCTGTGGGAGTCGCATCGCAACCGGCCCGCCCGGTACGCCAAGCAGCGCCCGCGCCGGACGCCGTACCGCAGCCTGGGGCAGTGGGAGGCCGCGGTGCGCGCGGCCGGCCAGGACGTCCGCTTCACGCCCGTCGAGGAGGTCGCGGACCTGGTGGTGGCCGGCGTCCGTGCGGACCGTTTCTGGCTGCTGCCCGAGAGCGAGCACAGCGACGCGCGGATCAGGGCGCGGGCGCGGTCGATGCTGGAGCGCGCGAACCCGTCGTACCTCGAAAGCTTCATTCTCGACTGAGGAGGACCGAGGAGGCTGTGGTGACCGACGACCCCCAGGACCCGTATCTGATCATCTCCTCCGACTGCCACGCCGGACTGCCCACCGAGGAGTACCGGCCCTATCTGGACTCCCGTTTCCACCGGGACTTCGACGAGTTCCTCGCGGGGCGCGACCGGCGCCGCGAGGAGATGACCCGGCTCGGCATCCGCAACGAGGCGTTCGCGCACAAGTGGTTCCAGGACAACGAGGAAGGCCTGCGCGGCGGTTGGGACACCGCACGGCGGCTGAAGGAACTGGACGGCGACGGGGTGGCCGCCGAGGTCGTCTTCCCGGACGCCGACGCCGTGGACAGCCGGACCGCCGCGCCCTTCGGCGTGGGCCTCGGCCTCTCCGGTGACCAGGACCCGGAGCTGGGCATGGCGGGCGCGCGGGCCCACAACCGGTGGCTCGCGGACTTCGTCGCCGAGCACCCCGAACGGCACTGCGGGGTCGCGCTGCTGCCCATCACCGCCCCCGCCGATCAGGTCGTCGCCGAGATCCACCGGGCCCGCCGCTCCGGCCTCGGCGCGCTGATGATCCCCGCGATGTGGGCCGGCGAGGAGCCCTACCACGACCGCCGTTACGACCCGGTGTGGGCGGCGGCCGCCGACTGCGGGATGCCGGTCCTCACCCACTCCGGCACCGCACCCCGCCACGAGTACGGCGACCACCTGGGGATCTTCGTGAGCGAGGTGACCTGGTGGCCGGCCCGGCCGCTGTGGTTCCTGCTGTGGTCCGGTGTCTTCGAACGCCATCCGGGCCTGCGCTTCGGCGTCGCCGAGTCGGGCTGCTGGTGGCTGCCCAACCTGCTGTGGTTCATGGACCGCCTCTACCTGGGCGCGCACGGCGGCAAGAAGCTCTCCCCGTTCCAGGAGCTGAGCCGTCCGCCGCACGAATACCTCGACCGGCAGGTCTTCGTCTGCGCGACCAACACCAAGCGCAGGGAACTCGCCCACCGGTACGAGATCGGCGTCGACAACATCCTGTGGGGCAGCGACTTCCCCCACCCCGAGGGCACCTGGCCCGACACGCGCGGGTGGCTGCGGCGCACCTTCCACGACATCCCGGTGACCGAGACCCGCCGCATGCTGGGCCTGGCGGCGGCCGAGGTGTTCGGCTTCGACGTCGGGAAGCTGACCCCGCTGGCCCGCCGCATCGGCCCCACCCCCGCCGACCTCGGCCAGCCCGACGACCAGGCGGCCGTGGAGGCGTCCTGGGCGCGCTCGCGCGAGGCGGGCCGGCACTGGCTGACCGGCCACGACTTCCCGGTGCTGGGGGTGGCCCCGTGAGCGACCGCTACACCGTCATCTCGGCCGACTGCCACGCGGGCGCCGACCTCCTCGACTACAAGCCCTACCTGGAACGGCGCCACCACGACGACTTCGACCTCTGGGCGGCCACCTATGTCAACCCCCACGAGGACCTGCTCGCCGACTCCGCCGACCGCAACTGGAACTCCGAGCGCCGTCTGGCGGAGCTGGAGCGGGACGGGATCGTGGCGGAGGTGGTCTTCCCGAACACCATCCCGCCGTTCTTCCCGTCCGGTTCGCTGATGGCCCCGGCGCCGACCGGGGAGGAACTCGACCGGCGCTGGGCGGGCCTGCGTGCCCACAACCGCTGGCTCGCGGACTTCTGCGCGGCGGCACCGGGCCGCCGGGCGGGCGTCTTCCAGGTCCTCCTCGGCGATGTCGAGCAGGCGGTGAAGGAGATCAGGTGGGCGGCCGGGGCCGGTCTGCGGGGCGGTCTGATGCTGCCCGGCACGCCTCCCGGCTCGGGCCTGCCCGAGCTGCACGCGCGCGTGTACGACCCGATCTGGGCCGTCTGCGAGGAACTGGGCGTGCCCGTCAACCACCACGGGGGCTCGGCCTCCCCGCCGCTCGGTGACGAGCCGGCCGCCCGGGCGGTGTTCATGGTGGAGACGACCTGGTTCTCCCACCGCGCCCTGTGGCACCTGGTCTTCGGCGGCGTCTTCCGCCGCCATCCCGGCCTGCGGCTGGTCCTGACCGAACAGGGCTCGGGCTGGATCCCCGGGGTGCTCGACATGCTGGACTACTACCACGGCCGGCTGGTCGGGGCGGCGGGCGCGGCATCGCCGTCATCGCAGACATCGCAGACATCGCAGACATCGCAGGCACCGCCGTCATCGCAGGCATCGCCGTCATCGTCGGCGGAGGCCAAGTTCGGGGTGGGGCTGGCGGCCGGCATGGGTGAGCGCCCCTCCGAGGTCTGGCGGCACAACTGCTTCGTCGGCGCCAGCTTCATGCGCCCGCACGAGGTCCCGCTGCGCGACCGCATCGGCGTCGACAAGATCATGTGGGGCAGCGACTACCCGCACGACGAGGGCACCTACCCGTACACCCGCCAGGCCCTGCGCCACGCCTTCGCCGGCGTGCCCCGCGGGGAACTCGCGGCCATGCTCGGCGGCAACGCCGCCCACCTGTACGGCTTCGACCTGGACCTCCTCGATCCCATCGCGGCGAAGGTCGGCCCCACGGTGGAGGAACTCGCCGAACCCCTGACGGAGCCGCCGGCGGGCGCCACCAGTCCGGTGTTCGCCCGGGGGGCGTCGGTGCGGGTCTGGTGAGGCCCGGGGTGCGATCCTCCGTTCTGTGACCGAACCCACCCACGCCGAGGCCCACGGCGGTGCCCTCGGATCCCGGCTGAACTGGCTGCGGGCCGCCGTACTGGGCGCCAACGACGGCATCGTCTCCACCGCGGGGCTCGTCGTCGGCGTGGCCGGCGCGACGGACTCCCGGGCCGCCCTGCTCACCGCCGGACTGGCCGGGCTGCTCGCCGGGTCGATGTCGATGGCGGCGGGGGAGTACGTGTCCGTCTCCACCCAGCGGGACTCCGAGATGGCCGCCCTGGCCGTGGAGAGGCGGGAGCTGAGGGAGCAGCCGGAGGCCGAACTGGAGGAGCTGACCGAGCTGCTGGAGGAGCGCGGACTGTCCCGGGAGGTGGCGCGGGAGGCGGCCGAGCAGCTCACCGCGCGGGACGCGCTCAGGGCTCACGCGCGCGTGGAGCTGGGCATCGACCCGGACGAGCTGGCCAACCCCTGGCACGCGGCCTGGGCGAGCTTCCTCGCCTTCACCGTGGGCGCGCTGCTGCCCCTGCTGGCCATCGTCCTGCCCCCGCCGCACTGGCGGCTCCCGGTCACCGTCGGGTCCGTCCTGGCCGCGCTGGTCCTCACCGGGTGGAGCAGCGCCCGCCTGGGGGCGGCGGCCCCGCGGCGGGCGGTCCTGCGGAACGTGGTGGGCGGGGCGCTGGCGATGGGGGTGACCTATCTGGCCGGGAGCCTGCTCGGCGCGGCCGGGGTCTGAGACCGCCGAGGCCCGGCCCTGTCCCTCAGGGCCGGCGGATCGCCCTGTCGCTCAGGACCAGCGGATCGGCAGCGGCAACGCCGTCAGCAGGCCCGACACCGCGACCACCAGGCCCAGCGCGAGGACCTCCACGCGCGCGGGGACGCAGGCGGACAGCGGGTCGGCCGCGCGGCGCAGCCGCCGGCGGGCGCACAGGGCGAGCACGGTGACGGCACCGACGAGGACCACCTTGGCCAGCACGGTGCGCCCGTACGCCGTCGTCGTCAGCTGGTCGAGGACCGTGCCCGGCGGCATGCGCCGCAGCGAACTCCATGCCCCGCTCGCGGTGATCGCCGCGAGCAGCACGGCCGCCACGCGCGCGTAGAGCCCGAGCAACCCCGCCCCGGCCGCGTCGCTCCGCCACCGTCCGAGCGTCCGCAGCGCGGACAGCAGACCGCCCACCCAGAGCGCCGCGCAGGTCAGGTGCACCAGGGTCAGCCCGGAGCCGAGCAGCGGACCGTGCTCGGTCGTGGGGTGCGCGCGCAGCGCCTCGGCGACCACCACGGCGGCCAGCGGCCCCGCCTGCGTCGCCGGCCGGCGCGACAGCGCGCACAGGCCCGCCAGCAGGAAGGCGTTGACCTCCAGCAGCGCCAGCCTGCCCTCACGGGACCGGTAGAGGCCGCCCACGTCGATCTGGCCGAGGCTGTGGGGCACCAGGTCGCCGGTGGAGACCACCGAGGCGAGCCCCAGCGCGGCCACGAACCCGGCGGCGGCCGCGTACGGCGCCCACCTGGCCGGCCGTTCGTCCGGGACGCCGGGCAGCCGGCGGACGAGCCGGTCGACGAACAGCTCGCCGGCCGGGACGCACAGGGCGGCGAACAGCACGGCGCGCAGCAGCGCGATACCGCTCACGCCGGGTGCCGCTGCCTCCCCGGTGCCGCGCAGCGCGGCGGACGGACCGAGCAGGGGTATCAGGGCGCCGAGGGCCACGAGGGTCAGTAGAGCGACGGCGCGGGCCGCCCCGGCGCGTCCTGCGGAGCCCTTCGCTTCGGCTGCCTCGGTGGTCGGTCCTGTCAACGTCATCCCAGGAGCTTGACGAACCTCCCAGAACCGGGCAACTGCTGTGAAACAACCGGGTGAACGGCATTCCGCGCATGGCTGTGTTTCCAGCCGTTCCCCCGCTCACGCCCAGCGGGCAGGGTCCGACCCCCAGGGCACCGGCGGCCGCGCCCAGTCCGCGGGACCGCCCGCGAAGGAAACCGGTGGCAGTGCGTACCGCAGCCGTCCCAGCGCGCTGTCCCGCTCGGCCAGCCACACCCGCGGCCCGGCAGCGGGAACGCCTGCCCGTGACTCCGGCCGGATCCCGTCCGTCAGCCAGCGCGCCGTCCGCGCGAGGGCCAGCCGCACGAGCCGGCTGCCGCCGTCGTACGACTGCTCGGTCAGCGCCCGCAGGACGGCCGCCGCCAGCAGATAGCCGGTGCCGTGGTCCAGCGCCTGCGCGGGCAGCGCGCCGGGCTGCCCGGCCGAACCCTCGACCGCCGCGATGCCGGAGGCGACCTGCACCAGGCTGTCGAAGCCGCGCCGGCCGCCCCAGGGCCCGTACGCGCCCCACGCCGACACCTGCGCCACCACCAGCCCGGGCCGCCGGTCGGCCAGTGCGCGCGGAGAGAGCCCGAACCGGTCGAGGGCGCCCGGCCGGTAGCCGGTGACCACGACGTCCGCCGAGGCGAGCAGTTCCTCGAAGGCGGCCCGGCCGGTGGCGAGGTCGAGCGTCGCCGACCGCTTGCCCATGCCCGTGTCGGCCTGCTGGTCGGCCAGTTCGGGCATCTGGGGGGCGTCCAGACGCAGCACGTCCGCGCCCAGCAGGGCCAGCGTGCGGGTGGCGACCGGGCCGGCCAGGACCCGGGTCAGGTCGAGCACGCGCAGCCCGGCGGCGGGCAGCAGGGGCGAGGAGGCCGCGGTCGGCGGCGGGAGCACGCGGGCGGGGGCGGAGTCCAGCCGGACGCGCTCGACGAGGGGGCGTGCGGCCACCTCCACGGCCTGCTCGTGCGCCGCCCACTCCTTCGGGCAGCGCAGGGCGATGGCGAGCCCTCCGGCGCCGCAGACGGCACTCTCCGCCTCCAGGGCGGGCCGCTGGGCCAGCCGGCCGGCCACCTCCTCCACCGACGCGGAGTCCGGGAGGTCCAGGGCGGCCAGCAAGCGGGCCCGGTGGTGCGGGTAGTTGGCGTGGGTGCGCACCCAGCCGTCCGACGTCCGCCAGAACCGCGACAGCGGCGCGAAGGCCACGGGTGCCCGCCCGTCGACGCGCAGCAGCCGCTCACTGTGGAAGGCGGCCGCGACCGCCCCGTCGTCCACCCGGACCGCGGGCACCTCGGCGAGTCCGGCCCGCTGGGCCCCCAGCTCGGCGGCGGCCAGCGCGCACGCCCCCACGCAGGCCCGCGCCAGCTGCCGTACGGGAAGGCGCGCCTCCAGCGCGCCCTCCCGCGCCACGGTGGTGACCCGGGCGGGCAGAGCGGGGTCTCCGCCCAGGGCGGACCATGCGAAGTTGATTTCGGTCATGACTGTACTATGCAGTATTGACTCAATCAACATATCGCCTATGCCGCCTGTGGATCGCCCCGGCCGCCGGGGAACGACAGGGTCCGGTCGGCCCTACTTGGTCACCGCTGCCAGGGCGTCCGCCGTGCCCCAGCCGTAGAAGCCGTTGTAGTTCCTCGGGCCCTCGCACACGGCGTCGACCTTGCCGTCGCCGTTGATGTCGTAGGGATCCGGGCACGCGGTGGCGTCGGCCTCGGCGTACAGCAGGGCCTTCACCAGGGCCGCCGGGGCGTGTGGATGGGTTGACTTGATCAATGCGGCGACACCGGCGACGTGCGGGGTCGCCATCGACGTACCGGCCATGTAGCCCCACTTGCCGCCCGGCAGCGGGCCCAGGATCTGGCCGCTGGTCGCCGGGGGCTCCGGCTTCTGGTAGGCCGTGGAGTCGCCGCCCGGCGCCGCGATGTCGATGACCCCGAGACCGTAATTGGAGAACGAGGACTTCAGACCCTTGGCGCCGGTCGCCGCGACGGTCACCACGCCCGGCAGCTGGGTGGGTATGTCGTAGCACTTGTGCGGGTCGATCACCCGGTCCGACGGGGTGCCGTCGTTCGGGGAGACCGGGTCGGTGATCGAGTGGGAGGCGAGGTCGTAGCTCTCGTTGCCCGCCGCCGCGACATTGACCGTGCCCCTGCTCTCCGCGTACCGCGACGCCCGGGTGACGGCGTCCACCAGTGCCTTCTGGCCGGGGTCGGTCGTGCAGTTGAAGTACCAGGGGTCGGTGTAGTAGCTGTTGTTGGTCACGTCGACGTGGTGCTCGGCCGCCCACATGAAGCCGCAGACCACGGCCTCCGTGTAGAAGTAGCCGCTCGGATTGGCGACCTTGATGCCGGCCACCTTGACGCCCGGCGCCACACCCGTGATGCCGACGCCGTTCTTCGCGCCCGCTATCTCACCGGCGACGTGCGTGCCGTGCGGGCTCTCGGAGGCGCTGGGCCGCCAGGCGCCGTCGGTCGTGTCCGGCTTGCCCGAGACGCAGTTCGCGGAGGCGGCGCGGTCGAAGTTGGGCGCGATGTCGGGGTGGGTGTCGTCGACGCCGGTGTCGATGACGGCGACCGTGACGTCCGGGCTGCCCAGGGTCCTCTCGTGCGCCTTGTCCGCCTTGATGGCCGGCAGGTCCCACTGCAGCGGCTCCAGCGGGTCCTGGCCGTCGGCCGCCTTCGCGCCGGCGGCGGCGACCTGCCGGGCGCTGAGCACCTGCGGGGCGCCCACGTCGGTGGTGGACTGGGCGGGCAGCGGCGCGTTGCGGGTGGCGCCGGCCGAATCCACTCCGCGCACCTTGCGGATCGCCTCGGCGAAGCCCGGATTCGAGGAGTGGACGACGATCACGCCGATCCGGCCGTACGTGGCGACGACCGTCCCCCCGGCCTCGCCGATCGCCGCCCGCACCGACTCGATCGTGCGATGGTCCGTTCGTGTGTTGACGACATAGGCCAGGTTCGGGCCGTCGGCCGCCCGCGCCGCCGGGGCCGTCAGCGGAGCCGCCGAGGCCGCCGCCGGCAGGAGGCCGAGCGAGGCGGTCAGCGACAGGGCGACCGGCACGGCGAGCGCCAGCCGGCGGCTGGAGCGCAGATGAGGCATGGGATCTCCACATCATCCGGAAACGAGACCGCCCGAGACGCGGAGGCCGTTCGGGCAGGTACATGACGAGTGGTGCAGGGCGAAGCTAACCCCCGCACTCACCGGCCAGCAATGCCCCCTCGGCCCCCGCTCCACGGCGAACCGGCCCCGCCTCGCGCGAATGACCCGAAGGAGTTGAACCGACTCGCGCGTGGCGCCGTGACCCCGGACAAGGGGCCCACCAGGATCGTGGCCCCCCGCCGGAATCACGCACGGGAGCCGAACCGTCGCTCCCGGTCACGTGATCCCCGTCCCGTGAGGTCCGAAAGCGCATGTCCGCAACGCGAGGAGACTCCGTGGCCACCGAGACACCGCCCCCCGCGAAACCGCAAGCCCCCCTACCCTCCACCGAGGAGTTCGCCGAGGTGCAGCAGAGCGCGGAGTTCGGTGAACTGCGCCGCTCCCACCGCTCGTTCGCCTTCCCGCTGACCATCGGCTTCATCGCCTGGTACCTGCTCTACGTCCTGCTCTCCAACTACGCGGGCGGGTTCATGGGCACCAAGGTGGCCGGAAACATCAACGTGGCCCTGGTCCTGGGCCTCGCCCAGTTCCTCACCACCTTCCTCATCGCCTGGTGGTACGCCCGGCACGCCGCAACCAGGCTCGACCCCCAGGCCGAGGCCATCAAGTCCCGGATGGAGGGCGGAGAATGAGCCCCGCGCAGCACACCCTGCTGGCCGCCGGCGAGGCGAGCCAGCACCGGCCGCTGATCATCACCCTGTTCGCGGTGTTCGTCGCCGCGACCCTCGTCATCACCGTCTGGGCCGGCCGCCAGACCAAGGACGCCGCCGACTTCTACGCCGGCGGACGCCAGTTCACCGGCTTCCAGAACGGCCTCGCCGTCTCCGGCGACTACATGTCCGCCGCGTCCTTCCTCGGCATCGCCGGCGCCATCGCCCTCTTCGGCTACGACGGCTTCCTGTACTCCATCGGCTTCCTGGTCGCCTGGCTGGTCGCCCTGCTCCTGGTCGCCGAACCCCTGCGCAACTCCGGCCGCTACACCATGGGCGACGTGCTCGCCTACCGGATGCGCCAGCGCCCGGTGCGCACGGCGGCCGGTACGTCCACCATCGTGGTCTCGATCTTCTACCTGCTGGCCCAGATGGCGGGCGCCGGCGTCCTCGTCTCGCTCCTGCTGGGCATCACCAGCGACAGCGGCAAGATCGGCATCGTCGCCCTGGTCGGCGTCCTGATGATCGTCTACGTCACCATCGGCGGCATGAAGGGCACCACCTGGGTCCAGATGGTCAAGGCCGTCCTGCTCATCGTGGGCGCCCTGCTGCTGACCTTCCTGGTCCTGCTGAAGTTCCACTTCAACGTCTCCGACCTGCTGGGCAAGGCCGCCGACAACAGCGGCAAGGGCTCGGCGTTCCTGGAGCCCGGCCTGAAGTACGGCGCCACCGGCACCACCAAGCTGGACTTCCTCTCCCTCGGCCTCGCCCTGGTCCTGGGCACCGCCGGCCTGCCGCACATCCTGATCCGCTTCTACACGGTCCCCACCGCCAAGGCCGCCCGGAAGTCGGTCATCTGGGCCATCGGACTGATCGGCACCTTCTACCTGATGACCCTCGCCCTCGGCTTCGGCGCCGCCGCGCTGATCAAACCGGCCGAGATCATCGCCTCCAACAAGGCCGGGAACACCGCCGCCCCGCTCCTCGCCCTCCATCTCGGCGGCGTCGACTCCAACTGGGGCGCCGTCCTGCTGGCCACCATCTCGGCGGTCGCCTTCGCCACCATCCTCGCGGTCGTCGCGGGCCTGACTCTCGCCTCGTCCTCCTCCTTCGCCCACGACATCTACGCCAACGTCATCAAGAAGGGCACCGCCACCGAGAAGCAGGAGATCAACGCGGCCCGGTACGCCACCGTCGGCATCGGCGCCGTCTCCATCCTGCTCGGCGCCCTCGCCCGGGACCTCAACGTCGCCGGCCTGGTCGCCCTCGCCTTCGCGGTCGCCGCCTCCGCCAACCTGCCGACGATCCTCTACAGCCTGTTCTGGAAGCGGTTCACCACCTCCGGCGCCCTGTGGTCCATCTACGGCGGCCTGGTCACCGCGGTCGGCCTGGTGCTGTTCTCGCCGGTGGTCTCCGGCAAGGAGTCGTCGATGTTCCCGCACGCCGACTTCCACTGGTTCCCGCTGGAGAACCCCGGCATCATCTCGATCCCCGTCGGCTTCCTGCTGGGCATCGTCGGCACCCTCTTGTCGAAGGAAGCCCCGGACGCCGGCAAGTACGCGGAACTGGAGGTGCGGTCCCTGACCGGAACCGGAGCGCACTAGATCCTGTCGTCAGGGCCTGGCTCGGTGACGCGGCCGCGTGGTCCGGGATCGTACGGTCCTACGACGCGGCCGTGTCCCACCTCGTCGGATCCGGTCGCTGTCGTTGTCAGTGGTCTCGCGTAGGCTCGCAGGTGACGGGAAAAGAGTGATCCGGACCGAGGGAGGGGGCCCACGTGCTCATCGACACCTACGGCCGAGTGGCCACCGACCTGCGGGTCTCGCTCACCGACCGGTGCAACCTGCGCTGTACGTACTGCATGCCCGAGGAGGGCCTGCAGTGGCTGGCCAAGCCCGACCTGCTCACCGACGACGAGATCGTCCGCCTGATCGACATCGCCGTGCGCATCCTCGGCATCGAGGAGGTCCGCTTCACCGGGGGCGAGCCCCTGCTGCGCCCCGGTCTGGTCGGCATCGTGGAGCGCGTCGCGGCCATGGCACCGCGCCCCCAGACGTCACTGACCACCAACGGCATCGGCCTCAGGCGCACGGCGACCGCCCTGAAGGCGGCAGGCCTGGACCGGGTCAACGTCTCCCTGGACACCCTGCGCCCGGACGTCTTCAAGACCCTCACCCGCCGGGACCGCCACAAGGACGTCGTCGAAGGCCTGGAGGCCGCCCGCGCGGCGGGACTGACCCCGGTCAAGGTCAACTCGGTGCTGATGCCGGGCCTGAACGACGACGAGGCCCCGGACCTGCTGGCCTGGGCCGTGGAGCACGACTACGAGCTGCGCTTCATCGAACAGATGCCCCTGGACGCCCAGCACGGCTGGAAGCGCGAGGGCATGGTCACCGCCGGGGACATCCTGGCGTCCCTGCGCACCCGCTTCGACCTCACCCCCGAGGGCGCCGACGAACGCGGCTCGGCCCCGGCGGAGCGCTGGCTGGTCGACGGCGGCCCGCACCGGGTCGGTGTCATCGCCTCCGTCACCCGCCCGTTCTGCTCCGCCTGCGACCGCACCCGCCTCACCGCCGACGGCCAGATACGCACCTGCCTGTTCGCCACCGAGGAGACCGACCTGCGTGCCGCCCTGCGCTCCGGCGCCCCCGACGAGGAGATCGCCCGCGTCTGGCGCCTGGCGATGTGGGGCAAGAAGGCGGGCGCGGGCCTGGACGACCCGTCCTTCGTCCAGCCGGACCGACCGATGTCCGCGATCGGCGGCTAGTGCCCGCTGCGGCACGAGGACATACCGATCAGGGGCCGACCGGAGGCCGGCCCTCCTCGTCCGCCTGCCACTCCTTCAACGGCACGACGTCCTTCAGGAACCCCCGCACCCCGAGGAACTGCGACAGCTGCTCGCGATGCTCCTCGCACGCGAGCCAGGTCTTGCGCCGCTCCGGCGTATGGATCTTCGGGTTGTTCCACGCCAGCACCCACACGGCGGCGGCGCGGCAGCCCTTGGCTGAGCAGATCGGGGAGACCGGATCGGTACCGGAGGCGTTCGGGATCACGCCTAGACCCTAGTCGAAACCGCCTCACGGATTCCGGGCGGACGTCCGCTGCCCCGCCACGAGCACCTCTGTGACCTGCCGGAGGATGCCCATCGCCGGGAACGCGCTCGGATGGCGTGACGGCGGCAGCACCAGCACGGCCAGCCCCAGCAGGAGGAGCGTCAGGGAGACGAACGCCAAGGGCAGGAGAACCGTGAGCGTGGAGACAAACCTGACATTTTGCCAGACGGTGAGCATGCCGAACCTCCTGGCGCGCAGCAGCGGGATGCGGGAGTGCACGGGAACGGTCGGCCCTCGTGCTGAAAAGGCGACGCCGAGCAGCCACGGGGGGAGCTGCCCGGCGTCGGTCCGTCGCTCCGACGGGGGATGCGGAGCGCGTACGCAGTATGTCACGGGGGACCCGCCGCCCGGCACAGGAACTTCATGATTGATCTGAGCTTTTCTTGAGCAAGGCCCGGTGGCGAAGGCCGTCCCGGCCCCGGCTCAGCAGGCATCCCCGATGGTCACGCGGGGTGAGGCCGTTCCCCGTGAACCCCGGCCGCCGGGTCCCCCGGCGCGTCGTCCATGGCCGAGTCCGCCGACGGATCCTCCGCCCGGGGCGGTGTGATCATCGGCGCGGTCGGCATGGTGACGAAGGTCGACGGCAGCGACGGCGGCCGCTCCCGGCCCGCGTTGGCGATCACCACGGCGATGTAGGGGAGGAGCGCACCCAGCACCAACGCCACGATCGCGACATGCCGTTCCACGTTCCAGAGCGTGACCGCGAGAATCACCGAGACGGTACGGATCGACATCGAGATGACGTACCGCCGCTGCCGGCCCCGCACATCCTCGGCCAGGCCCGTCCGGGCTCCGGTGATCCGGAACACCTGGACGCCGCCGCCATGCTGTTTCCGCATCACAATCCACCATCCGCCAGCATCGGACTCTCCCCCCGCCCGCACACCGTCCGAGCCCGGCGGGGAACCGGGCCAGGGACACTTCCACGGTACGCCGCACCTGCGTCGCCTTCGAGACCGGGTCACCTCCGGCCTGCGCGAACGCCATCGGACCCGTCACGTACGGCCGTACCCGGCATGCGCCGTACACCGGCCGGACCCACACTGGCCGTGAAGCTCACGTCGAGTCGTACGAGGAGGCAGCCATGGGCTGGTTGTGGGCGATCATCGTGGGCTTCGTGCTCGGCCTGATCGCGAAGGCGGTCATCCCGGGCAAGCAGCACATGCCCCTGTGGCTGACCACCATCTGCGGCATGCTCGGCGCCATCGTCGGCAACGCGGTCGCCCGCGCGTTCGGGGTCGCGGCGACCCCGGGCATCGACTGGACCCGACACGCCTTCCAGCTGGTGGCCGCGATCATCATCGTCGCCGTCGGAGACATGGCGTACATGGCGACGATCGGCCGGCACAAGCAGCGAGCCTGACGGCACACACCGAAGGGGACGGCCCTCCCGCACTCGGGAAGAGCCGCCCCTTCGCGCCGTACCGAGGCCGGCTAGGCCCCGGTCACCTCGACCGCCGCCAGGTTCTTCTTGCCCCGCCGCAGCACCAGCCAGCGCCCGTGCAGAAGGTCCTCCTTGGCCGGGACCGAGTCCTCGGCGGCGACCTTGACGTTGTTCACGTAGGCGCCGCCCTCCTTCACCGTGCGACGCGCGGCCGACTTGCTGGCCACCAGGCCGACCTCGGCGAACAGGTCGACCACCGGCGCCGGCTCGGCGACCTGGATGTGCGGCAGCTCGGACAGCGCGGCCGCCAGCGTCCTGTCGTCCAGCTCCGCCAGCTCGCCCTGGCCGAAGAGCGCCTTGGACGCGGCGATCACGGCGGCCGTCTGGCCGGCGCCGTGCACCAGTGTCGTCAGCTCCTCGGCGAGCGCGCGCTGCGCCGCCCGGGCCTGCGGACGCTCCTCGGTCTGCCGCTCCAGCTCCTCCAGTTCCGCGGGGGACTTGAAGGACAGGAAACGCATGTACGTCGAGACGTCCCGGTCGTCCGTGTTCAGCCAGAACTGGTAGAACGCGTACGGCGTGGTCATCTCCGGGTCGAGCCAGACGGCGGTGCCCTCGGACTTGCTGAACTTGGTGCCGTCCGCGCGGGTCATCAGCGGTGTCGCCATCGCGTGCACGTTGGCGTGCGGCTCCAGCTTGTGGATCAGGTCGAGGCCCGCGGTGAGGTTGCCCCACTGGTCGCTGCCGCCCTGCTGGAGCGTGCAGCCGTAGCGCCGGTGCAGCTGCAGGAAGTCCATGCCCTGCAGCAGCTGGTAGCTGAACTCCGTGTAGCTGATGCCCTCGGAGGACTGCAGCCGCCTCGCGACCGAGTCCTTCGTCAGCATCTTGTTGACCCGGAAGTGCTTGCCGATGTCACGCAGGAACTCGATGGCGGACAGCCCCGCGGTCCAGTCGAGGTTGTTGACCATGACGGCCGCGTTCTCGCCCTCGAAGGACAGGAACGGCTCGATCTGGCCGCGCATCTTCTCGACCCAGCCCGCCACCGTCTCCGGATCGTTCAGCGTGCGCTCCGCGGTCGGGCGCGGGTCGCCGATCAGGCCCGTCGCGCCGCCCACCAGCGCCAGCGGCCGGTGCCCGGCCAACTGGAGCCGACGCACGGTGAGCACCTGGACCAGATGCCCGATGTGCAGGGACGGCGCGGTCGGGTCGAAGCCGCAATAGAACGTGACGGGACCGTCCGCGAGAGCCTTGCGCAAAGCGTCCTCGTCAGTGGACAGGGCGAGCAGCCCGCGCCACTTCAGCTCGTCGACGATGTCCGTCACGGTTCTCGTGTCTCCTCGGGTGGGCTCGTGGTCAGGTACGAGGTTATACGCCCTGGCTGACAGAGCTCATATTGAAGTCCGGCACCCTGAGGGCCGGCATCGCAGCCCTAGTGAACCAGTCGCTCCACTCCCTCGGCAGCGTCTTTTCCGTGCGCCCGGCCTCCGTGGCCCGGCCCAGCAGGTCCACCGGCGACTCGTTGAACCGGAAGTTGTTCACCTGACCGGTCACCTCGCCGTTCTCCACCAGGTAGACGCCGTCCCGGGTCAGCCCGGTCAGCAGCAGCGTCGCCGGGTCGACCTCACGGATGTACCACAGGCAGGTCAGCAGCAGGCCCCGCCCGGTGGCCGCGACCATCTCCTCCAGGGAGCGGTCGTCCCCGCCGTCCAGGACGAGGTTCCCGAGCACCGGGGCGACCGGCAGCCCGGTCAGGCCGGCACTGTGCCGGGTGGTCGTCAGGTGCTCCAGCACACCGCCGCTGATCCACTCGGTGGCCCGCACCGGCAGCCCGTTGTCGAACACCGACTGGTCGGCGCCCGAGGAGTGCGCGACCGCGAACGGCGGGCACTCGAGCCCCGGCTCGTTCGGGTCGCTGCGCAGGGTCAGCGGCAGCCGGGACAGCCTGTCGCCGACCCGGGTGCCGCCTCCCGGCTTGGAGAACACCGTCCGGCCCTCGGCCGCGTCCCGGCCCGACGCCGACCACAGCTGGTAGATCAGCAGGTCGGCCACGGCGGTCGGCGGCAGCAGCGTCTCGTAGCGGCCCGCGGGCAGCTCGATCCGCCGCTCGGCCCAGCCCAGACGCACGGCCAGCTCCGCGTCGAGCGCGCCCGGGTCGACGTCCTTGAAGTCCCGGGTGGAGCGGCCGGCCCAGGCCGAGCGCGTACGGTCCGGGGACTTGGCGTTCAGCTCCAGCGTGCCGGTGGGCTGGTCGTGCCGCAGACGCAGGCCCGTCGACGTGCCCAGGTAGGTCGACACCAGTTCGTGGTTGGCGAAGCCGTACAGCTCCCGGCCGCCCGCACGCGCGCGTGCGAAGGCCTCGCCGAGCGCCGGGGCGAAGTCGGCGAACACGGCGGAGGAGGTCTCGGCGGGAGCGTCCGCGAAGTCCGGCGACTGGGGTACGCCGGTCACCAGCGGCTGCGCGTCCTCGGCGGCCCCGGCCGCCCGCGCGGCGGCCTCGGCGGCCCGTACCAGCGGCTCCAGCTCGTCGGCGGTCACGGCGGACCGGGAGACGACACCGGAGGCGGTGCCCTCCTGGCCGTCCACGGTCGCGATCACCGTGAGGCTACGGCCGCGGGTGACGCCGTTGGTGGTCAGCGTGTTGCCCGCCCAGCGCAGATTGGCGGTGGACCGCTCGTCGGCGATGACGACACAGCCGTCGGCCCGGGACAGCGCGAGGGCCTGTTCGACGACCTCGTGCGGCTTGCTGGTGCGGGCGCTCATCGGCCGGCCTCCTGGGTGGTGTTGAGGATGTTGACGCCCTTGAAGAGGGCCGAGGGGCACCCGTGGGACACGGCGGCGACCTGCCCCGGCTGGGCCTTGCCGCAGTTGAAGGCGCCACCGAGGACGTACGTCTGCGGACCGCCGACGGCGGCCATCGAGCCCCAGAAGTCGGTGGTCGTCGCCTGGTAGGCGACGTCCTTGAGCTGGCCGGTGATCCGCCCGTTCTCGATCCTGAAGAAGCGCTGGCCGGTGAACTGGAAGTTGTATCGCTGCATGTCGATGGACCAGGACCGGTCACCGACGACGTAGATGCCCCGGTCGACGCCCCCGATGAGGTCCTCCGTGGACAGCCCGGCCGGATCCGGCCGCAGCGACACGTTGGCCATGCGCTGCACCGGCACATGCCCGGGGGAGTCGGCGAACGCGCACCCGTTGGACCGCTCGAACCCGGTCAGCCGCGCGATCCTGCGGTCCAGCTGGTAGCCGACGAGCGTGCCGTCCTTCACCAGGTCCCAGGACTGCCCCTCGACGCCCTCGTCGTCGTACCCGATGGTCGCCAGGCCGTGCTCGGCGGTGCGGTCACCGGTGACGTTCATCAGTTCGGAGCCGTACTTCAGCCTGCCCAGCTGGTCGAAGGTGGCGAAGGACGTGCCGGCGTACGCGGCCTCGTACCCGAGCGCCCGGTCCAGCTCGGTCGCGTGCCCGATCGACTCGTGGATGGTCAGCCACAGGTTGGACGGGTCGACGACGAGGTCGTACAGGCCCGCCTCGACGCTCGGCGCCCGCATCTTCTCGGCGAGCAGCTCCGGGATCCGCTCCAGCTCCGCGTCCCAGTCCCAGCCGGTGCCCGTGAGGTACTCCCAGCCGCGCCCGACCGGCGGCGCGATGGTGCGCATCGAGTCGAACTCACCGCTGGACTCGTCCACCGAGACGGCCGTCAGCTCGGGGTGCAGCCGCACCCGCTGCTGTGTGGTCACGGTGCCCGCGGTGTCGGCGTAGAACTTGTTCTCGTGGACGGTGAGCAGCGAGGCGTCCACGTGGTCGACCCCGCTGGCCGCCAGCAGCCGCGCGCTCCAGTCGGCCAGCAGCGCCGACTTCTCCTGGTCCGGCACGGAGAACGGGTCGATCTCGTACGAGGAGATCCACGTCCTGTCGTCGTGCACCGGCTCGTCGGCCAGTTCCACCCGCTCGTCCGACCCGGCGGCCCGGATCACCTGCGCCGAGAGCTTCGCCATCGCCACCGCCTGCGAGGCGACCTTGGCGGCCGCGTCCAGGCTCAGGTCCACCCCGGAGGCGAAGCCCCACGCACCGCCGTGCACGACCCGCACCGCGTACCCGAGGTCGGTGGTGTCCGAGGACCCGGCGGGCTTGGCGTCCCTGAGCCGCCAGGAAGCGCTGCGCACCCGCTCGAACCGGAAGTCCGCGTGCTCGGCCCCCAGCGCACGCGCGCGTGCGAGCGCGGCGTCGGCCAGGGCCCTCAGCGGCAGCGCCGTGAAGGCTTCGTCGATGGAATGAGGCACCGAGGTCTCCCTGCTGTCGTGGCCTGTCGGATCCGATCATGTCGCGGGATCGGGGCCGGGGACCACAGGTTTCGGTCCGGTGGCCGCCGTTTCTGTAGGGACCCGACAGTGACTCCCCCGAGCCACTGTCGGTGCCCGCTTCCCCCCGGACGCGGCGCTACCGATAGGTTTTCGATGAAGCCGCCTGTCATCCAGGTGTTCGGGCGGGTTGTCGGACCGCTTCAGACCGCTATCGAAAGGGTGATCCGTTGAGCCGCTCGGTTCTCGTCACTGGAGGCAACCGGGGCATCGGCCTCGCCATCGCCCGCGCGTTCGCCGACGCCGGCGACAAGGTCGCCATCACGTACCGCTCGGGTGAGCCGCCGGCCGGCTTCCTGGCGGTCAAGTGCGACATCACCGACCCCGAGCAGGTGGAGCAGGCCTACAAGGAGATCGAGGACCAGCACGGTCCGGTCGAGGTCCTGGTCGCCAATGCCGGCATCACCAAGGACCAGCTCCTGATGCGCATGTCCGAGGAGGACTTCACCTCGGTCATCGACACCAACCTCACCGGCACCTTCCGGGTCGTCAAGCGTGCCAACCGCGGCATGCTGCGCGCCAAGAAGGGCCGCGTCGTCCTGATCTCGTCGGTCGTGGGCCTCTACGGCGGTCCCGGCCAGGCGAACTACGCCGCCTCCAAGGCCGGCCTGGTCGGTTTCGCGCGCTCCCTCGCCCGTGAGCTGGGCTCGCGCAACATCACCTTCAACGTCGTCGCGCCCGGCTTCGTCGACACCGACATGACCAAGGTGCTCACCGAGCAGCAGCGCGAGAGCATCGTCTCTCAGGTCCCGCTCGGCCGTTACGCGAAGCCGGAGGAGATCGCCGCGGCGGTGCGGTTCCTCAGCTCCGACGACGCCTCGTACATCACTGGAGCCGTCATCCCCGTTGACGGCGGACTGGGAATGGGTCACTGATCATGAGTGGAATCCTCGAGGGCAAGCGCATCCTGATCACGGGTGTGCTGATGGAGTCCTCCATCGCCTTCCACGTCGCCAGGCTCGCTCAGGAGCAGGGTGCCGAGATCATCCTGACCGCGTTCCCGCGGCCCACGCTCACCGAGCGCATCGCCAGGAAGCTGCCGAAGCCGGCCAAGGTCATCGAGCTGGACGTCACCAACGACGAGCACCTCGCACGCCTGGCCGACGTGGTCGGCGAGGAACTGGGCGGCCTGGACGGCATCGTCCACTCCATCGGGTTCGCCCCGCAGGACGCGCTCGGCGGCAACTTCCTCAACACGCCGTTCGAGTCCGTGGCCACCGCGATGCACGTCTCGGCGTTCTCCCTGAAGTCGCTGACCACGGCCTGCCTGCCGCTGATGCAGAACGGCGGCTCGGTCGTGGGCCTCACCTTCGACGCCTCGTTCGCCTGGCCGCAGTACGACTGGATGGGCCCGGCCAAGGCCGCGCTGGAGGCCACCAGCCGCTACATGGCGCGTGACCTGGGCAAGCAGAACATCCGCTGCAACCTCGTCTCGGCGGGCCCGATCGGTTCCATGGCCGCCAAGTCCATCCCCGGCTTCGCCGAACTGGCTTCCGTGTGGGACACCCGCTCGCCCCTGGAGTGGGACCTCAAGGACCCCGAGCCGGCCGGCAAGGGTGTCGTCGCCCTGCTGAGCGACTGGTTCCCGAAGACCACCGGCGAGATCATCCACGTCGACGGCGGGCTGCACGCCATCGGCGCCTGACCTCCTGCCTCCTGCCTCGTGCCTGGTACGGGGCCGACGCCCCGCTCTCCGTGTCGCACGAAGAGCGGGGCGTCACCCGTTCGGCTCACCGGCCGGGCGGGGGTGGGCGATGACGGCGCAGTGTGGATGACACGTCCGCCGCCGTGCCCCCTCCCCAGCCCGGCCGAGGAGGTCCCCTTGTGCGCCTGTCCCGCAGCCTGGCCTCAGTGACCGTAGCCGTGACCCTCGTGCTGTCCCTGCCGTACGAGGCGATGCCGCACCCGCGCGTGAAGAACGGCGATCCGCCGGCCCCCGACCTCTTCGGCTCCCAGTGCCGTACGGCCGTGCGCGGCTCCCATGTGGTGGTCCACTGCCACAACCCCTATGTCGACACGGACCGCGTGCGCCTGCACATCGAGTGCGCCCGCTGGTGGGACATCGACACCGACGGCGCCCCGGCCGACATCGGACCCGCCCTGACCGTACGGCTCACCGGCCGGTGCTGGAAGGAGGTCCGTTCGGTGTGGGTCACTCACCAGAAGGTGCGCTGAACCTCCCCGGACGGCACAGGAACGGATAGCTCGCGGCCTCCGCGGCGGCCGCCTCGGCGTCGCCCGCGCGGATCGCGTCCACCAGCCGGGTGTGGTCCATGTACGTCTCGGGGGTCAGCTGCGCGCCCACGTCGGCGCGCAGCCAGTCCCGCAGCACCTCGCCCAGATCGGCGTACATCGCCGTCATCACGTCGTTGTGGGAGGCGGCCACCACGGCCAGGTGGAAGGTCGCGTCCGCCGCCACGAAGGCCTCCGCCTCACCGGTCTCCCAGGCCTCCTCGCGGCGCACCAGGAGCGCGTGGAGCTGCTTGAGGTCCTTCTCGGTGCGCCGCCCGGCGGCCAGCTTCGCCGCCGCCGACTCCAGCGTGGAGCGCAGTTCGGCGATGTGGCGCGGGTCCGCGTCCGCGAAGCGGCGGTGCATCACGCCGGCCAGCTCGCTGGTCGCCACGACGTAGGTCCCGGAGCCCTGGCGGATGTCCAGCAGACCGTTGTGCGCGAGCGCGCGGACGGCTTCGCGCACGGTGTTGCGGGCGACCCCGAGCTGCTCGACCAGCTCCGGCTCCGTCGGGATGCGGGAGCCGACCGGCCACTCGCCCGACGTGATCTGGGTCCGCAGCTCCGCGATGACCTGCTCGGACAGCGCCGAACGGCGCGGGTGGCTCAGGGGCATGGAACACCTTCGCAGGAGGGGACCGAGAGGCGACGGCCCAGGGATGGACAACCAATCATCCTATGATTCTATGATGGATGGCATGGCACGCGAGGAGACACGCACGGCACCCCGGAGCACCGCCACGTCCGGCGCCACCACGTCCGACCGACCCGGTACGACCGCAGCACCGCCCACGCGCGCGTGGGCGACCCGTCTCGTCGTCCTCGGGATCGTGCTGTCCGCGCTGAACCTCCGGCCCGCGATCACCAGCCTCGGCGCGCTCCTGGAGGAGGTCCGCGGCGGCCTCGGGATGAGCGGTGGCGTGGCGGGCCTGCTCACCTCCGTGCCCCCGCTGTGCTTCGCGGTCTTCGGAGTCACGGCCCCGCGTCTGGCCCGCCGCTTCGGACCGGTCGCGGTGGTCTGCGCCGGCATGGTCGCCATCACCGTGGGCCTGCTGGTACGGCCGTACGCCGGCGGCACGGCCGGATTCCTGGCCGCCAGCGCGCTCACCCTGATGGGCATCGCGGTCAGCAACGTCCTGATGCCGGTCATCGTCAAGCGCTGGTTCCCCGACCGTGTCGGCTCCATGACCGGCCTCTACTCGATGGCCCTCGCCCTCGGCACCTCGGTGGCCGCCGCGGTGACCGTGCCCGTGACGCACGCGATGGGCGGCGACTGGCGGTCCGGGCTGGCCGTGTGGGCGGGTCTGGCGGCAGCCGCGGTGCTGCCCTGGCTGCCGCTGATACGGGACCGGGGGCCGGCCCCCGCCGCGCGGGCCACCGAGCGGCAGGCCCGTACGGAGCCGCAGGCGCCCGCGCTGCGGATCACCCGGAGCCGTACGGCCTGGGCGCTCGCCGTCTTCTTCGGGCTGCAGGCCACCGCCGCTTACATCACGATGGGCTGGATGGCGCAGATCTTCCGCGACGCGGGGGTCTCCGCCGGCACCGCGGGCCTGCTCCTCGCCGTCACGATGGTGATGGGCGTGCCGCTGGCCTTCGTCATCCCCCGGCTGGCCACCCGACTGCCCCACCAGGGCCCGATCGTCCTGGCCCTCGGCGCCTGCGGCCTCGCCGGCTACGCGGGCCTCTACCTCGCACCGGCCGGCGGCGCCTGGGCCTGGGCCCTGCTCCTCGGCGTCTCCAACTGCGCCTTCCCGCTGGCCCTCACCATGGTCGGCATGCGCGCCAGGACCGGCGCGGGCGTCGCCCAGCTGTCCGCCTTCGCGCAGAGCACCGGCTACCTGATCTCCATCCCCGGCCCCCTTCTGGTCGGCGTCCTCTACCAGCACAGCGGCGGCTGGGGGCTCCCGCTCGCCCTGATGGCCGCGCTGATGCTCCCGCAGATGGCGGTGGGCGTCCTGGCGGGCCGCGACCGGACGGTGGAGGACGAGGCGGGGGTCGAGGGCGGGGCTTGAGGCCGGGCTTGAGGGCCGGGGCCGAGCGCGCCGGGACTGAGTGCCGGGGCTGAGGCGCCGGGGCTGAGTGCCGGGCGCTGCCCCCGAGGGGAGGGCTGTGACAGGCGGGACGCGCGGGCACCCCGCGCGGAGGAACGGGGGCGAGAGGTGCGAGACTGGCCCCATGCCAGTGCTCGACCCGAACCCTCAGAACGGCCAGAAGAAGATGCTGCTCGTCTTCGGCTCGTTCTTCGCCATCTTCGTGATCATCGCCATCATCGCGACCCTCGCCTCCCCGTGATCCACGCCTCCCCGTGATCCACGCCTCCCCGTGATCCACGCCTCGCCGGGCCTCCGCCCGGCGGGGGATGGTGGGGCTGGCCCCACCATCCCCTAGGGGGTGAGGGTCAGGGTCAAGTGGGTGGGTCACCGGATGGGTTGGCGCCCGCGGGTTCCGTAACTTCGAGATGTGGCCGCGACCGGCGGCCGGGCACCACTCGGAGACAGCGGAGACCCGCGGAGGCGATCATGTCGGCCCGTACGCACACCCGGCCCCACCCGGCGACCTCGGGCCGCGTCGACATCCGGCTGCCCTGGTGGGCCCTCGCCCTGCCCGCGCTCGCCTTCGTCTCCCTGCTCCTGCTGATACTGAACCCGTCGGACGCCCACGCGGCCACGGGCGACCCGGCGGTCACGCACCTCTTCGAGCGGATCCAGCAGCTCGTCGCACGCTAGCCGCGCCCCCGGACGCCACCGGTGTGTGGATCAAGGCGGTCCGGGTACCCGCACTGTTCGACGGTCCCTTCGATCATGCGAAGCCGCATGTCAACTCCCTGCGCCGGGTGGCCTGTTTCGTGCGAAGCTGGGTTCCATGAGCGTCGCAGAACCCCGCAGGATTGTCCTCTTCCGGCATGCGAAAGCAGACTGGCCCCAGGTGACCGATCACGAGCGGCCGCTCGCTGAGCGGGGCCGCAAGGACGCCGCAGTCGCCGGACGCAAGCTCGCCGACACCGGCATCACCTTCGATCTGGCCCTGTGCTCCACCGCGACCCGGACCCGCGAGACGTGGAAGCTCGCCGTCCACGAACTCCCGCACCGGCCGAAAACCGTCTACGAGGAGCGGGTCTACGAGGCCTCACCCGGCGAACTGATCGCCGTCCTCAACGAAGTCCCCGACGACGCGCAGAACGTCATCCTCATCGGTCACAATCCGGGCGTGCACGGTCTGGCCGACATCTTGGCCGGCTCGGCCGAGGGGGACGCCGGCGACCGGATGAGCCAGCGCGGCTTCCCCGCCGCCGCTTACGCCGTGCTGACCTTCGAGGGCTCCTGGAAGAGCCTGGAGCCGGCCGCGGCCACACTGGCGGACTACTGGGAACCGTCCGAGTGACAGACCGCTGTCCGCCCGAGGGCCCGGCTCCGCGATGGTGCCGGGCCCTCCCGCCTTCCGGCCACCCCGGCCGGGGCGACCGGCTCAGTCCTCGTCGTGCGTGTCCGCCGCCTCGACCTCTTCGCGGGTGATGCCCAGCAGGTAGAGCACGGTGTCCAGGAAGGGGAAGTTCACCGCCGTGTGCGCGGCCTCGCGGACCACCGGCTTGGCGTTGAAGGCGACACCGAGTCCGGCCGCGTTCAGCATGTCCAGATCGTTGGCGCCGTCGCCGATCGCCACCGTCTGGGAGAGGGGTACCCCGGCCTCGGCGGCGAACCGGCGCAGCAGCCGCGCCTTGCCCGCCCGGTCCACGATCTCGCCGACCACCCGCCCGGTCAGCTTCCCGTCGACGATCTCCAGGGTGTTGGCCTGCGCGAAGTCCAGCCCCAGCCGCTCCTTCAGATCGTCGGTGACCTGGGTGAAGCCGCCGGAGACCACGCCCACTTGGTAGCCGAGCCGCTTCAGCGTGCGGATCAGGGTGCGGGCTCCCGGAGTCAGCCGCACCTCGGTGCGCACCTTCTGCACCACCGAGGAGTCCAGCCCCTTCAGCAGTGCCACGCGCGCGTGCAGCGACTGCTCGAAGTCCAGCTCCCCGCGCATCGCGGCCGCCGTCACCTCGGCGACCTTGTCCTCGCAGCCGGCGTGGGCGGCGAACAGCTCGATGACCTCGTCCTGGATGAGGGTGGAGTCCACGTCCATCACCACCAGGCGCTGGGCCCGCCGGTGCAGCCCCGCCGAGACGACCGCGACATCGACGCCGAGCGCCGCCGCGTCGGAGACCAGGGCGGTGCGCAGCGGCCCGGTCTCCACACCGGACACCGCGAACTCCACAGCGGTCACCGGGTACTTGGCGAGCCGGAAGATACGGTCGATGTTGCCGCCCGTCTTGGCGATCCGGGCGGCGATGGCGGCCGTCGACTCGGCGGTGAGGGGATGGCCGAGGACGGTCACCAAAGAACGTCCGAGCCCACGCGGGCGGTTGTCGCCACGACCGGAGATGATCTCCGCCTGCATCTTCATCGACTCGGCCCAGCTGTGCACGGTGGACCTGAGGTCGCCCTCCAGCCCGGCGGGCGGCTGGGTCACGAGCACGCACAGCACCAGACGGCCACGCGTGACGACCTGCTCGATGTCGACCACGTCGACCAGGTACGCGGCAAGGGTGTCGAAAAGGCCGGCCGTGATGCCCGGCCTGTCCTTGCCGAAAATCTTGACGAGGAGAGTGGGGACCTCGGAGGTCTGCGAAGCGCTCATGGTGCCTCCACCGTATCCGGCACCGAGTGCCTCCCGCCCGGGAGGTCCGCCTGACGGACACCGAACAATCGGTGTCGGCCAGGTGACGCGGACCTTGCCCCCGGGCTGCGGTCAGGTGCCCACCACGCCCCTGAGCTGCGAGATCCCGCGCAGGCGAGCACAGCGGGCCGGCCCCGGCCCGTTCGAGGCAGCCGGTCGCCGACGAAACGGCTCCAGTACGACTGTCCCACCGCTGCAGTACCGACTCCACCGGCGCTGCCTCCACGCCCCGGCGCGGCCCCCGGCCGCCGGTGCCCGAACGTCGTCGGACCGCTCCCGATGCCGACCGCAGGCCCGCCGGCGAGCGGCGGCCACCGCTCTCACCTCCTGGGGCTCCGCGGCGGAGGCGGGGGCGGGGGCGGAGCCGGTGGTGGGGGAGGTGGCGGAGGCGGACCGAACTGCCGGGCCATGGTCGGGGCGCCGTACACGTCGCCGGACGAAGGCGATCCCTCGGCCTCGGCGGATCCGGCTTCTTCCCCCTGGTCACCCGCCGGGCGCGCGTCCTCCGGGCGCCGCAGCTCGTCCGGCACCCGGAGGTACGGGTTGGTGGCGGGGTCGGGCGGCCGGTACGGCGTGCCCGGCACATAGGGCCCGGGCTCACCGGGGCCCGCGTCCTCGCCGTACCCCGGGCCGTACTCGCGGCCGTACTCCCGGACGCGCCCCGATCCGTGCTCAGGGACGCGCCCCGCGTACCCGGCGGCGACGCCCGAGTCACCCCGTGCCAGGGGCGCCGCCCGGGACCCCGCCGCCCCGCTCACCCGGGCCAGCAGTGCCCCCGCGGCCCCCGCCCCGGCACCCCACGCCGCCCCCAGGAGCAGCGCCATGCCGAGGTGCCCCCGCAGACGGATGCCGGCGCCGAACGCGTCGAAGCCGAGGACGGACAGCGAGGCGTCCACGGACACCTCCGTAAGCCAGGCGAGCGACGGCAGCGCGATCGCCGTGACGATGCCCAGCCGCAGCGCGCAGCGGCCCGCGAAGCCGAGGGCGCCGCCGGGCGTGACCGGCGTCCGGACCGCCGTGAGGACCCCCGCCAGCAGCATCACCAGCGCCGCCGCGACCCCCAGCAGCCACACCCGTCCGTCCAGCTCGGCCAGTCGGCCCAGTGTCACCGGCCGCCCGGACCCCGCGCCCAGGAACCGGTCGAGAGGATGGGGCAGCACCGTGGCCAGGGCGCCGGTGGCCTTGCCGTCCCAGGGCACGAACAGTCCGAGGGGGACGCCGAGCCACACCCCGTTCGGCGCGCCCAGCAGGGCCGCGCCGGCGATCCGCCGGGGGTGGTCGTCACCGACGGCCGCGTACGCCGCCGCCGCGAGCCCCGCCACGACCGCCGTCAGCAGTACGCCGACGAGCGCCGACACGGCGGGCCGTACCACCCGGTGCAGGGCCTCGCAGCCGGGTGGCAGGGGAGTGCGGCGGGAGGCGAGCAGCGCGATCAGCAGGATGCCGGCCGACCAGCCGAGGCCCCCGAGGAGCGTCGGCGCGGTGTCCACGGTGAAGCCGACCGCCGCCTTGGCGTGCACCAGCTCACCGAGCCGGTCCGGCAACAGCCCGCCGATGTTCCCGAGGTCACCCAGACCGGGAATGCTGATCCCGCCTCCCTTGCCGCCTCCGCCTCCGCCCCCGCCGGGCAGCTTGTCGAGCCCGAGCCTGCCGCCGTCGAGGGTGATGACGTCATGACCGGCCCAGGCCAGCCCGCCCAGCATCGCCACGAACAGCGCGACCACCGCGCCCGCGCGCGCGAGGAGTTCGGACGGCGCGATGTCGACGGAGGCCGTGCGCAGGGACCGTAAGAAGAACCACGACAGCAGCAGCGCACCGACCAGACTCACCCCAAGTGGCGTGATCTGGATGGCGGTGGTGGCCTGAGCCCCTTTCAGACCGAAGACCGACACGTCGCCGGACGGCGAGACCGAACCACCCGCCCCGAGCGCCACGACGGCCGCGGTCATCGGTCCCAGCGAACCCGCCGAATCCGCGTCCAGCAGATGCAGTCCGAGCGCGGCCGTGCCCGCCATCCCGATCAGCGCCCAGCTCACCGCGGCCACGGCGGACAGCGTGATGTCCCCCCACGGCAACCGCGCGCCGCGCCCCGCGTTCCCGACGTCCGTGGCACGGCTCATGGCAGCCCCCCCCCGATCCCGCGGCACGACGGCATCGCCGCGCATGTCCCCCTCGCGGAGGATTACCACTCTCCGGGCTGGTTTCAACCCCGTCAACGGGGCGGGTGGAAGCGCGCGTACGCGCCCTTCGCAAGGCCCGGGTTTCGGTCACAGGGCGGAGCCTGAAATAGTTCCCGACGATGTTCGACATCCCTAGACTCCCTGTGATGGGGGTAACTCGGGGGACTACTCATGGGGCATGGAGTGCCGGAACTCGTACTGGAATCAAACGGACAGACCTGGACGCTCGACCCGTCCAGGCCCTACACCCTCGGCCGCGATCCGCAGGGTGACATCGCCTTCGACGACGCCAGGGTCTCCTGGCGGCACGCCACCGTCCGCTTCGACGGCCGCAGTTGGGTCATCGAGGACCACGGCAGCACCAACGGCACCTTCGTGCAGGGGCAGCGGATCCAGCGGATGGAGATCGGTCCGGGCTCGGCCGTCCATCTCGGCAACGCCACCGACGGGCCGCGCCTGAACCTCTCCGGCGCCGCCGCGGCGGCCGCCCGGCCCCGGCAACAGCCCGAGCAGCAGCCGCAGTTCCAGCAGCAGCCGCAGGCCGCGCCGTACGCCGCCCAGGGCGCCGGTGCCGGCTGGGCGCAGCAGTCCGCGCCGCAGCAGGCCCCGCAGCCGCGGCCTCAACAGCCCGACTGGCAGCAGCCCGGCCCCTCGATCCCGCAGCAGAGCGGTCCGGGCGAGCAGCACGCGCAGCACGCCCCCGGTGGTGGCGCGGGGGCGCCGCCGGTCTACGGCGACCGCAGCCCGACCACCTTCCACCAGTTCGCCATCGGCCGCGTCATGCGCATCGGCCGTGCCCTGGAGAACGAGCTGGTCGTCTCCGACCTGCAGGTCTCCCGGCACCACGCCGAGTTCCACTCGACGCCCGACGGCCGCTTCGAGATCCGTGACCTCGGCTCGCACAACGGCACCTACGTCAACGGCCAGCCCATCGCCAAGAGCGGCTCGGTGCTGCTCGGCCCGAGCGACATCGTCGGCGTCGGCCACTCCACCTTCCGCATCGTCGGCGACCGCCTCGAGGAGTTCGTCGACACCGGTGAGGTCTCCTTCTCCGCGCGTCATCTGACCGTCACGGTCGACGGCGGCAAGCAGATCCTCAAGGACGTCTCCTTCGGCGTCCCGGAGAAGTCGCTGATCGCGGTGATCGGCCCGTCGGGCTCCGGCAAGTCCACCCTGCTCAAGGCGCTCACCGGCTACCGGCCGGCGAACCAGGGCGAGGTCCTGTACGACAACCGGAACCTGTACAAGCAGTTCGCCGAGCTGCGCCAGCGCATCGGTCTGGTCCCGCAGGACGACATCCTGCACAAGGAGCTGACCGTCAAGAAGGCCCTGAAGTACGCGGCCAAGCTGCGGTTCCCGGCCGACACCACGGGGCAGGAGCGCGACGCCCGCATCGACGAGGTGCTGCGCGAGCTGAAGCTCGACATCCACAAGGACAAGAAGGTCACCTCCTTGTCCGGCGGCCAGCGCAAGCGGGTCTCGGTCGCCCTGGAGCTGCTGACCAAGCCGTCGCTGATCTTCCTGGACGAGCCGACCTCCGGTCTCGACCCGGGCATGGACCGCGATGTGATGCAGCTGCTGCGCGGCCTCGCCGACGACGGCCGCACCGTCCTCGTCGTCACCCACTCGGTGGCCGAGCTGGCCCTGTGCGACAAGCTGCTGGTGATGGCGCCGGGTGGCGCGGTCGCCTACTTCGGCCCGCCCGAGGAGGCGCTGAACTTCTTCGGCTACGACACCTGGGCCGACGTTTTCTCCGCCTTCGAGAACTACCGGGACTACGACTGGGCGGGCCGCTGGAAGGGCTCGCAGCACTACCAGATGTACGCCGCGGACATCGACGCCGTGGCGCCGCAGTCCGTACACATGCCACCGCCGCAGGCCATCAAGCCGCCCAAGCCGCAGGGCTGGGGCTCCCAGTTGACGACCCTGATCCGGAGGTACGTGTCGGTCATCGCCTCCGACAAGGGCTTCCTGGCGCTGACGGTGATCCTGCCGGCGGTGCTCGGCGCGGTCAGCCTGCTGATCGACCACAACAAGGGTCTGCTGGTGAACCCGGTGAACCCGAGGACCCACGTGCCCATCCCGAACGGCACGGCGACCACGGTCCTGCTGATCCTCGCCGTCGGCGCGTGCTTCGCGGGCGCCGCCAACTCCGTGCGTGAGCTGATCAAGGAACGGGTCATCTACGAGCGGGAGCGCGCGACCGGCCTGTCCCGGTCGGCGTACCTGATGTCCAAGGTGGTCGTCCTCGGCGCGGTCACCGTGCTGCAGGGCCTGATGGTCGGCCTGATCGGCTTCTCCAGCCGGCAGATCCCCGACCAGGGCCTGGTCCTGGGCGGCTCCACGCTCTTCGAGCTGTGCCTGCCGATCATGGCGCTCGGCTTCAGCTCGATGATGTTCGGCCTGGTCATCTCCTCGCTGGTGAAGACCGCCGAGAAGACCATGCCGCTGCTGGTGATGTTCGCGATCATCCAGGTCGTCTTCACCGGTTGCCTGTTCACCCTGCACGGCACGCTCGGCGTCAACGAGTTCTCGTACCTGATGCCGTCCCGCTGGGCGGTGGCCGCCGCCGGCACCACGCTGGACTTCAACAACATCGCCCCGAACGCCGACGACCCGACCAGCACCGACCCGCTGTGGAACCACACGGCCTCGGCCTGGAGCCTGGACATGTTCGCGCTGATCGCCCTCGGTGTGGTCTGCGGCTTCTTCGTGGCCCGCTTCCTGCGCCGCCACGAGCCGGAGGTCATGCGCAAGTAGCCCGCGCCCGCGCCCGACGCCGAAGGGCGGCACCCCGATGCGGGGTGCCGCCCTTCGGCGTACGCGCCGAGGTCCGCGCCGACCTCGGTACGCAGACTCGGTGCGCGTACTCAGTACGCGCTGTTGACGTTGTCGATCGAGCCGTACTTGTCGGCCGCGTAGTTGGCCGCGGCGGTGATGTTGGCGACCGGGTCGTAGATGTTCGTCGAGGTTCCGGCGACGTGGTACGCGTTGAAGGTCGGCTGGATGACCTGGAGCAGACCCTTGGACGGGATGCCGTTGACGGCGTTGACGTCCCAGTTGTTGATGGCGTTGGGGTTGCCCGAGGACTCCCGCATGATGTTGCGGTGCAGCCCGTTGTAGCTGCCCGGGATGCCCTTGCTCCGCATGATGTCCAGGGCGTGCCGGATCCAGCCGTCCAGGTTGTCGGCGTAGGTCGTCGCGGCGACCATCTGCATCTGGGGACGCACCGCGGACCGGGCGGCGGCCTCCTTGGCGGCGCGGTCCTGGGCGGCCTTCGTGGCCGCTGCGTCCTCGGCGGCCTTCTTCGCGGCGGCGTCCTGGGCGGCCTTCTTCGCGGCCGCGTCCGCGGCGGCCTTCTTGGCGGCGGCGTCGGCCACGGCCTTCTTCTGCGCCGCGATGGCGTCGATCTTCACCGACTCGGTGGCCAGCTGGTCGGTGACCGTGCCCTTGACGTCCTTGACCGGACCGGTGCCGTAGTTCACCTGGGCCACCGTGGCCGGGGCCCCGGTGGTGACCGTCCCGGCGTTGCCGGGAACGGCCGAGAAGGCGAGGGCGGCGGCGCCGAGCGCGGAGACACCGGCGATCGCGATCCTGTGGCGCTGGATCAGCGCGCGACTGTGACCACGGGTGAGGATGTACTTGGGCATGGCAGACGGACCTCTTCGAATAGCGCGGAGGTCGCTCTTGGTCCAGCGGGGGAGGCGGCTCCGGCCCGCACGAACGCCGCGGGGGAAACCGCGGCGCTGAGCGACGGCTGCAATTCTTAGCGGCCGCAAAATGCCTAGGCAAAGGTGTGACGTACGATCCCGGGTAGTGGATCAGCGAAGGGCAAAATAGGACAGACTAGGCCGTCTTTCCCGCTCGTGCGGGGGCTCTTTATCTCCTATGTCCGTTCGTACGTGATGTGGGCCCTATGTGCGGGCTCACATCCAGCAGGCGACGATCTTACGAAGAGTTGCCGCCGCAACGCTCTGCGTGAGGGGCGTCCTCCGGAAGGAGGAGATGGACGTCCCCGAACTCATGCCACAGATAGAGGCCCCGCAGCGCCTCCTCGTAACCCCGGTCGACCGCGGCCCTCCCCGCCACCGCCTCCAGCATCAGCAGATGCGAGGCCTCCGGCTCGTGCAGCCCGGTCAGCAGCCCGTCGACCACCCGCACCCCGCGCCCGGGCGTCACCACGAGATCGGTCCACCCCCCGGCCGGCCGCACCACCCCGTCCGGCCCCGCCGCCGACTCCACGGCCCGTACGGCCGTCGTCCCGACCGCGATCACCCGCCCCCCGCCGGCCCGCACGGCGTTGATCAGCAGCGCCGACGCCCGCGGCACCGTGAACCGCTCCGGATACGGCGGCTCGTGCGCCTCCGCCGACGCCACTCCCGTGTGCAACGTGACCGGCGCGAACCCCACCCCCCGGCTCACCAGCTCCGTCACCGTCCGCGCCGTGAACGGCCGCCCCGCACTCGGCATCTCCGCACTGCCCGCGCCGTCCGGCGACGGCACCGCGAACACCGTCTGGTACGCGGACAGCGGCTGGTCCCGCTCCGTATAGGAGTACCGGATCGGCCGCCCGTGCTCCCGCAGCACCCCGAGGACCTCCGCCCCGGACACCCGCGCCCACCACAACCGCTGCCCGCGCCCGCTCAGCGGCTCCTCCAGCACCAGCCGCCCTCCGCCCGGCAACCCCACCGCCGCCCCGGCGGGCCCGCCCGCACGCGCGCGCGTGGTTCCCGTTCCGTCCGGTTCCCGCAGCTCCACCGCCCACCGGCCGTCGTCCCCGCGCGTGGAGAAATGGACCACCACGCGCGCGTGCCCGATCCGCCCGTCCACCGCCGCGGCCAGCGTGGGCGAGGTGTTCACCACGAGCAGGTCCCCGGCCCGCAGCAGCCCATGCAACTCGGCGAACGTGTGGTGCGTCACCGCGCTGCCCCGCGACACCAGCAGCCGTACGGCGTCCCGGCCGAGCCCCGCCCCCCGCTGCTCGGCCGGCACCCGCGCGGACAGCTCCTCCGGCACGCGCACCGCCGTACTCACCGCTCCTCCAGCAGCGCCGGCGCCGCAAAGCGCCCGCTCGCCGGCCGCTCGGCCAGCAGCCGCAGAAAGGCCGGTACGACACCGGCGGGCGCCGGCCGCGGATCACCGTCGTCCGGTACGGCCGCCGCGTACAGGTCCGTCGCCATGTCCCCGGGGTCGACCGCCCACACCCGCAGGCCCGGCTCCTCGGCGCCGAGCACCGCCGCCAGCTGGTCGAGGGCCGCCTTCGACGCCCCGTAGCCGCCCCACGTCTCGTACGCCTCAGCCGCCGCGTCCGAGCTGACCGCGATCACCGTGCCCGCCGCCGACTCCCGCAGCAGCGGCAGCGCCTCCTGGACCAGGCCCAGCGCGGCCACCGCGTTCACCTCCAGCGCCCTTCGCAACCCCTCCAGGGGCAGCCGCGCCAGCCGCACCAGCGGCTCGGCACCCAGCGCGCTCGCGTTGTTCACCACCAGATCGACACCGCCCAGCCCGGCCGCCGCCGCGACCAGCTCCGCCCGGTGTCCGGCGTCCGTGACGTCCCCGGGCAGCGCCCGCACCCGCGTGCCGTGCGCGGCGACGGCCGTCGCGGCCCCGGCGAGGGCCTCGCCGCCACGGGCGTCGAGCACCAGATCCCAGCCCAGCGCGGCCAGCGCCTCGGCGAGCGCCCGCCCCAGCCCCTTGGAGGCCCCCGTGATGATCCCTACCGGCATGACAACCGTCCCCTCGGTCGAGCCCGCCCCGATCGGCGGTGACCTCAACCTAGGAACGGCACCCTCGCGCCCGCCTCGGCCAACGGCCGCAGAGCGACGGGTCCCTTCGCCCTACGCCACCCGTCCCGCCCCGCGCCCCGGCCCGCCGAGGCCACCCGACCTAGGTCACCAGGCCTACGACCACCGGCCCGGCGCCCGCGTCACCGGTCCGATCCGCGCTGTCACACCCCGCCGGTACCGTGAGGACATGAGTCAAGGCCCCCGGTCCGGCCTCGCCGCGGTGAGTTCCGCGCTACTGGCCATGAGCAGGCACCTGGAGGTGCGCGACGTCCTCAAGACGATCGTCGCCTCCGCCCGCGAACTGCTCGACGCGCAGTACGCCGCCCTCGGCGTCCCCGACGACCACGGAGGCTTCGCCCAGTTCGTGGTCGACGGCATCAGCGACGCCCAGTGGAAGGCCATCGGCCCCCTGCCGCGCCAGCACGGCATCCTCGCCGCGATGCTGCACGAGGCCCGGCCCGAACGCCTCGCGGATGTCCGCAAGGACCCGCGCTTCGAGGGCTGGCCCTCCGCGCACCCGGACATGTCCGACTTCCTGGGCCTGCCCATCCGCGACGGCGACGAGGTGATCGGCGCCCTCTTCCTGGCCAACAAACTGCGCCCGGCGGCCGGCCACCACCCACCCGCCCCGCACGCCGAGCCCCAGGGCGGCTGCGGCTTCACCGAGGAGGACGAGGAACTCCTCTCCATCCTCGCCCAGCACGCCGCCATCGCCCTCACCAACGCCCGCCTCTACGAGCGCAGCCGCGAGCTGACCATCGCCGAGGAACGCTCCCGCCTCGCCCACGAACTGCACGACGCGGTCAGCCAGAAGCTCTTCTCCCTGCGCCTGACCGCCCAGGCGGCGGCGGCCCTCGTCGACCGCGACCCCTCCCGCGCCAAGGGCGAGCTGCAGCAGGTGGCCGCCCTCGCCGCCGAGGCCGCCGACGAACTGCGCGCCGCCGTCGTGGAGCTGCGCCCCGCCGCCCTCGACGAGGACGGCCTGATCGCCACCCTGCGCACCCAGACACAGGTCCTCGACCGCGCCCACACCGCGCGCGTGACCTTCACCGGCACCGGCTTTCGCGCCGTGCCCGCGGCCCAGGAGGAAGCCCTCCTGCGGGTCGCCCAGGAGGCCCTGCACAACGCGCTCAGACACTCGGGCGCACGGCACGTCGACGTGAGCGTGGACCGGCGCGGCGGCGGAGCCGTCCTGCGGATCACCGACGACGGCAGCGGCTTCGACCCGAGATCCGTCCGCAGGGCGGGCCGCCACCTCGGCCTGGTCTCGATGCGGGACCGGGCGAGCGGCGTCGGCGGCACGCTCACCGTGGAATCGGCGCCCGGCAGGGGCACCACGATCGAGATGGAGGTTCCCGGTGGCTGACGCGATCCGGGTGCTGCTCGTCGACGACCACCAGGTCGTCCGCCGGGGCCTGCGCACCTTCCTGGAGGTACAGGACGACATCGAGGTCGTCGGAGAGGCCGCCGACGGTGCCGAAGGCGTCGCCCGCGCCGAGGAGTTGACGCCCGACGTCGTCCTCATGGACGTCAAGATGCCGGGCATGGACGGCATCGAGGCGCTGCGCCGGCTCCGCGACCTCGACAACCCCGCGCGCGTGCTGATCGTCACCAGCTTCACCGAGCAGCGCACGGTGGTCCCGGCCCTGCGCGCCGGCGCCGCCGGGTACGTCTACAAGGACGTGGACCCCGACGCGCTGGCCGGCGCCATCCGCTCCGTGCACGCCGGCCACGTCCTGCTCCAGCCCGAGGTGGCGGACGCCCTGCTCTCCCAGGAGGAGACCAACTCCGGGCATGGCAGGGGAAGTTCGCTCACCGAGCGGGAGCGCGAGGTGCTCGGTCTGATAGCGGACGGCCGCTCCAACCGGGAGATCGCCCGCGCCCTGGTCCTGTCCGAGAAGACCGTCAAGACCCACGTCTCGAACATCCTGATGAAGCTCGACCTGGCGGACCGGACCCAGGCGGCGCTTTGGGCCGTACGTCATGGTGTGACGGGCTGAGATTCATACCGTCGTGGGAATGTCACCCTCATGGCGCATCCTCCGCGGGGCCCCCGCGTTCTCCAGTGCGTGCCGCGGCGACCGCCGCGGTGATCGCAAGGAGGGGTTGGAAGAAGTGAAGAACCTGAAGAAGGCAGCGGCCGTGACGATGGTGGCCGGTGGTCTGGTGGCCGCCGCCGCGGGGCTGGCTTCGGCCAACGACGGCGCCTGCGCGGGCGGCGAGGCCCACGGCTCGCCGGGCGTCGTCTCGGGCAACGTCGTCCAGGCCCCGGTGGACATCCCGCTGAACGTGGTCGGCAACAGCGTGAACGTGGTCGGTGTCCTGAACCCGGCCTTCGGCAACCTCGGCCTCAACCACTGAGACCGCGCCGCACAGCGACTTCCGGCCCCCCGGGTCCACCCGGGGGGCCGGTCCGTCCGCCGCGCACCGGTTCTTCGGCCCCACGGGCCGGCGGCTGTCAGCGAACGCCCCGCTCCCGCTCCTCCACGACGGAGTTGTAGGCGGCGACCTGCGCCCGCCGAGCCGTCCGCTCCACCGGCCGCAGCGCCTCCGCCCGCGCCGCCATCTCGGCGGAGCTGACCGCGCCCCCATGCCCGTTCCCGTACGCCAGCGACACCAGCAGCCCCACCCGCTGAGCCAGCTCCAGCACCCGCACCGCCCGCGACGGATACCCCGGCGCCAGCACCTCCCGCTCCCGCTCGGCCCGAGCCCGGTACGCGTCGATCGTCGCCTCCGCCACCGGCCCCGACCCGGCGACGTCCAACCGCGACAACACCCGCGTCGCGTCCCGCAACGCCTCCGCCAGCTCCCGCTCGGCCTCACCCAGCGAGGGCACGTCGGCGGGCGGAGCCTCCCGCACCGGCAGCACCTGCCACACCACCTCGACATGCACATCGCCAGCCGGCCCGGCCTCGTACACCCGCGGCACCAGCCCCAGCGCGGCCCCGTGACAGACCACCGCCTCCTCGGCCTCCAGCGCCCGCGCGTTGAACTCCGGCGGCCCGCTCAGCCCCAGCGGATGCCCGGGCCGGGGCAGCGCCACCCGCAGCCCGGTCGCCCCCAGCGTCCGCAGCCGCCCGAGGCCCAGCGTGAGCCCGACCGGCGCCGGCTCACCCTCCAGCCCCTCCACCCGGTGCACCGCGTCCTCGCCCACGATCGCGAGCACGGCGTCATCCGGAGAGACAAGTCCGGCCAAAAGGGCATTTCCCCAAGCGGCGAGGCGTCCTGAACGCGGTTCCGAGAGCATGCCCCCACCCTAAGGACCAGACCGATGGAATGGAGCGCCGTACTCGTGGCGTAGATTTCGTAGGGGCTGCGCCCACCGGCGCGGCGGACCGAGCCACAGGCGTAAGCGACAGCCGAGACCGGCCACAATGCAAGGGGAGACAACGCGCTCATGAGCGATGTTCTGGAGCTTCAGGACGTATCCGTGGTCCGCGAGGGCCGGGCTCTGGTGGACCAGGTCTCCTGGTCGGTGAAGGAGGGCGAGCGCTGGGTCATCCTCGGCCCCAACGGTGCCGGCAAGACCACCCTCCTGAACGTCGCCTCCAGCTACCTCTTCCCCAGCAAGGGCACCGCCACCATCCTCGGCGACACCCTCGGCAAGGTCGACGTCTTCGACCTGCGCCCCCGCATCGGCGTGGCCGGCATCGCCATGGCCGAGAAGCTCCCCAAGCGCCAGACCGTCCTGCAGACCGTGCTGACCGCCGCGTACGGCATGACGGCCGGCTGGCAGGAGGAGTACGACGAGATCGACGAACAGCGCGCCCGCGCCTTCCTCGACCGCCTCGGCATGAGCGACTACCTCGACCGCCGCTTCGGCACCCTCTCCGAGGGCGAGCGCAAGCGCACCCTGATCGCCCGCGCCCTGATGACCGACCCCGAACTGCTGCTGCTCGACGAGCCCGCCGCCGGTCTCGACCTCGGCGGCCGCGAGGACCTGGTCCGCCGCCTGGGCCGGCTCGCCCGCGACCCCATCGCCCCCTCGATGATCATGGTCACCCACCACGTCGAGGAGATCGCCCCCGGCTTCACCCACGTCCTCATGATCCGCCAGGGCAAGGTGCTCGCCGCCGGCCCCCTGGAGCTCGAACTCACCTCCCGCAACCTCTCCCTCTGCTTCGGCCTCCCCCTCGTCGTGGAACAGGTCGGCGAACGCTGGACCGCGCAGGGCCTGCCCCTGTCCTGACCCCGTCGCGCCCTGTCCCCGGCACGAGCCCGGCCCTACCATGACGATGTGAACGACATCGACGCATGGGTGTGGTGGCTCGTCGGCGCGGCAGCGCTCGGAATCCCGCTCGTCGTCACCGCCATGCCGGAGTTCGGCATGCTGGCGGTGGGTGCCATCGCGGCCGCGGCCGTCGCCGGCCTCGGCTCCGGTCTCGTGATCCAGGTACTCACCTTCGTCGTCGTCTCGGTCGCCCTCATCGCCGTCGTCCGCCCCATCGCGGCCCGCCACGGCAGACAACGGCCCCAACTCGCAACCGGCATCGACGCGTTGAAGGGCAAACAGGCGGTCGTGACGGAGCGGGTCGACGGTTCGGGCGGCCGGATCAAGCTCGCCGGAGAGATCTGGTCCGCACGCTCCCTGGACACCGACCGCGCCTACGACGTGGGCCAGGAGGTGGACGTCGTGGAGATCGAGGGAGCCACCGCCATCGTCATCTGACCTCGAAGGACTTCAACTGGACCGAACGCCTCCCGAGTTCGGCGACGGTCTGTCAGACTCGACCAGCAAGATCTTCAACAGCCATAAGATCTTCCCAGGCGCCGAGGCGGAGAAGGGTACGGGGACTCGATGGAACCGGTCATCATCGTCCTGATCATTCTGGTGGTGTTGGTCTTCATCGCCCTGATCAAGACCATCCAGGTCATCCCACAGGCCAGCGCGGCCATCGTCGAGCGCTTCGGCCGCTACACACGGACCCTGAACGCGGGCCTCAACATCGTCGTCCCGTTCATCGACACCATCCGCAACCGCATCGACCTGCGCGAACAGGTCGTCCCGTTCCCGCCGCAGCCCGTCATCACCCAGGACAACCTGGTGGTGAACATCGACACGGTCATCTACTACCAGGTGACCGACGCCCGGGCGGCCACCTACGAGGTCGCCAGCTACATCCAGGCCATCGAGCAGCTCACCGTCACCACGCTGCGCAACATCATCGGCGGCATGGACCTGGAGCGCACCCTGACCTCCCGCGAGGAGATCAACGCGGCCCTGCGCGGCGTCCTCGACGAGGCCACCGGCAAGTGGGGCATCCGCGTCAACCGCGTCGAACTGAAGGCCATCGAGCCGCCCACCTCCATCCAGGACTCGATGGAGAAGCAGATGCGCGCCGACCGTGACAAGCGCGCCGCGATCCTCACCGCCGAGGGCACGCGCCAGGCGGCCATCCTGACCGCGGAGGGCGAGAAGCAGTCCCAGATCCTGCGCGCCGAGGGTGAGGCCAAGGCCGCCGCCCTGCGCGCCGAGGGCGAGGCCCAGGCCGTGCGCACGGTCTTCGAGGCGATCCACGCCGGCGACCCGGACCAGAAGCTCCTGTCCTACCAGTACCTCCAGATGCTCCCGAAGATCGCCGAGGGCGACGCCAACAAGCTCTGGATCGTGCCCAGCGAAATCGGCGACGCCCTCAAGGGCCTGTCCGGCGCAATGGGCAACTTCGGCCCGATGGGCGGAGGTTCCGGCGGCAACGGCTCCGGGAACGTCCCCGACCAGCGTCGCGAGAAGCCGTCCATCGACTGACGCACATGCTGTCGTACGGCGTGGGGCCCACCTTCCCGGAAGGTGGGCCCCACGCCGTACGCGTCACGCCGCGTTCTGTGCCAGCCAGTCCGGCAACGCCTCGAAGTCGTCCTGCCCCAGAGCCAGCAGCATCGCGTCCGCCGGAGTCGGCTCGAACGGCTCCCGCAGCAACGTCATACCGGCCTCCGCCGGAGTGCGGTTCGCCTTGCGGTGATTGTCCTCGGCACACGCGGCCACCGTGTTCAGCCAGGTGTCCTGCCCGCCTTGCGCCCGCGGCACCACATGGTCCACGGTGGAGGCCCGGCGCCCGCAGTACGCGCACCGGTGCCGGTCCCTGACCAGCACTCCCCGCCGCGACCACGGGGCTTGTCTTCGGAACGGCACCCGTACGTACCGGCACAGCCTGATCACCCGGGGCGCGGGTATGTCCACCTCGGCACCGCGCATGCGCAGTTCGGGGTGGGCCTGCTCGACGACGGCCTTGGCCTGGAGAACCAGCACGACGGCGCGGTTCAACGTCACCGTCGACAGCGGCTCGAAGCTCGCGTTCAGCACCAGCGTGTCACGCATCCAGCCCACCTCCCATGTGCACCGGCCCACCCACCGGCGGGCTTGCGATCAACTCTGGACGGGCGCGCCGAGATGGACAACGCAATAAAAAATGCCCGCCCCCGATCACTTCCAAGACCGGGGGCGGGCAAACGTTCTATGAACGCTGGGCTTACTCAGCACTTCCCGGGGTGCTCGTACTCCCCGATGAGCTGGGCGCGGGCGATCGCGTGGAACCGCAGATTGAAGCCCACGACGGCCGGTGACGCGTCGGCGTCCGGGCCGAGCTTCTCCTGGTCCACCGCGTACACCGTGAAGACGTACCGGTGCGGCCCGTCCCCGGGCGGCGGGGCGGCACCGCCGAAGTCCTTCGACCCGTAGTCGTTGCGCGCGTGCACGGCACCCTCCGGCAGCCCCTCGAACTTGCCGCCGCCCGCACCGGCCGGCAGCTCCGTCACGGAGGCCGGAATGTCGAACAGGACCCAGTGCCAGAACCCGCTGCCGGTGGGCGCGTCCGGGTCGTAGCAGGTCACGGCGAAGCTCTTGGTCTCCGGCGGGAAGCCCTCCCATCGCAGCTGCGGCGAGGTGTTGCCCGCCGCCTGGACCTGAGCGTCCTTGAGCGTGGCGCCCTCCCGGACGTCCTCGCTCGTCACCGTGAACGACGGAACGGGCGGATGGAAGTCATGGGGGAGCGGCCGCCGCTTGAGCTCGGTCACCTCGGTACCTCCTGATCGGTTCGTACAGTGGCCTCCGAGCCTAGAACCAGCTGCGCTTGCTGCCGACCTCGGCGATCCACTGGTGGAGGTACGCCGCCCAATCGGTCCCCTGGTAGTCGTGCAGACCCACCTGGAAGGCGCGGTAGGTGTCGCTGCTCTCGCTGAACAGTCCCGGCTTCTTGTCCATCTCCAGCACCACGTCCATGGCGTGCTCGTCGGCGACGAAGCTCAGCTCGACCTGGTTCAGCCCCCGGTACTGCGACGGCGGGTAGAACTCGATCTCCTGGTAGAACGGCAGCCGCTGCCGGGTACCCCGGATGTGACCGCGTTCCATGTCGGCGTTCTTGAAGCGGAAGCCCAGCTGGACGAAGGCGTCCAGGATCGCCTTCTGAGCCGGCAGCGGGTGCACGTTGACGGGGTCGAGGTCACCGGAGTCGACGGCCCGGGCGATCGCCAGCTCGGTGGTCACCCCGATGTGCATCCCGCGCAGCGCCTGGCCGTCGATCATCGTGACCGGCGTCTCCCACGGGATCTCCAGTCCGAACGGCACCGCGTGCACGGCTCCCGCCCGCAGCTCGAAGGCCCCGCCGAGGCTCACCTTCGTGAACTCGATGTCCTGCTTGTACTCGTGGTCGCCGCTCTCCACCTCGACCTTGGCCTGCAGGCCGACGGACAGCCCTTCGATGTCCTGGTTCACGGAGCCGCCCTGGATCCGCACCTCGCCCTGGACCACACCGCCCGGTACCACGTTGACCTCGGTCAGCACCGTCTCGACCGAAGCCCCGCCGGCTCCGAGGCTCGCGAGCAGCTTCTTGAACGCCATGACTCTCCCTTTACGAAACGATTCCTGATCCCTCAAACGCGATCGGGCGGTGGCCGGTTCCCCCCGGGGCGGGTGACACACCTGCACTACCCTCGGAGGGCATGATCGCGCCCCCGGACCGTACGCCACTGCCCCGAGAGTTCTTCGACCGTCCGGTTCTGGAGGTCGCCCCCGACCTCCTCGGCCGCATCCTGGTCCGTACGACCCCGGACGGGCCGATCGCGGTGCGCCTCACGGAGGTCGAGGCGTACGACGGCCCGAACGACCCCGGTTCGCACGCCTATCGCGGCCGCACGGCCCGCAACGAGGTGATGTTCGGTGAGCCCGGCCACGTGTACGTCTACTTCACCTACGGCATGTGGTTCTGCATGAACCTCGTGTGCGGTCCGGAGGGCACCGCGAGCGCGGTCCTGCTCCGCGCCGGCGAGATCATCGAAGGCGCCGAACTGGCCCGCAAACGTCGACTCTCGGCCCGGAACGACAAGGAACTGGCCAAAGGCCCGGCGCGCCTGGCCACGGCCCTGGGTGTCGACCGGAGCCTCGACGGAACCGACGCCTGCGCCTCCGGGGAGACCCCCTTGCGCATCGTGACCGGTACTCCCGTCCCCTCCCACCAGGTACGCAACGGTCCGCGTACCGGAGTCGCGGGTGACGGCGGCGTCCACCCCTGGCGCTTCTGGACCGCCAACGACCCGACGGTGAGCCCGTATCGGGCCCATGTGCCCAGGCGCCGCCGAAGTTGACTCGCTTCGGCAAGGTGCGTAATGTGGCCCGAGCCGCTGAACCGGGTACGGCAATCGCCAGCAGCCGGAGCGGCCAACCCACTACCTACGTCTTCCCCATCGGGGTCGCATTTTGGTGTGCCCGCACGCCCGAATTCGAGCCCGCGCAACTCGATTATGAGTCGGCGAGGGAATCGGCTAACGTAGTGAATGTCGAAAGGCCGACGGCGAAAGCCCAAAGCCTCGAGGCAAATCCCGCCGACCGGGAATCGGACACCGAAAGGATCTGATAGAGTCGGAAACGCAAGACCGAAGGGAAGCCCGGAGGAAAGCCCGAGAGGGTGAGTACAAAGGAAGCGACCGTTCCTTGAGAACTCAACA